>JALHNV010000029.1 GCA_022843325.1 Pseudolabrys sp.
GCCGGCAGGCGGCGCGACTCGTCGTCGTCCGAGGTGTCGTCCTGGCCCTCCTGATAGAGCGTCAGGAAGCCGTCGAACTTCACGACCTGGCCGCTGGCGCGCAGCTCGATGTTGCGGGCGCCGTTCCTGGCGAGGATGTCGACGGTGGTGCGCTCGAGCTCGGCCGATTCCATCTGGCTGGCGACGGCGCGATTCCAGATCAGCTCGTACAGCCGCGCCTGGTCGCGATCGACATATTTGGCGACCTGTTCGGGCGTGCGCGCGGCGCCGGTCGGGCGCACCGCTTCGTGCGCTTCTTGCGCGTTCTTCGACTTGTTCTGGTAGGTGCGCGGCGAACCCGGCACGTATTCCTTGCCGTAGTTCTTGCCGATCATGGTGCGGATATCGCCGATCGCCTCCGGCGCCATGTCGATGCCGTCGGTTCGCATATAGGTGATGAGGCCGGTGGTCTCGCCGCCGATTTCGACACCTTCGTAGAGTCGCTGCGCCAGCCGCATGGTGATCGCCGGCGCAAAGCCGAGCTTGCGGCTCGCTTCCTGCTGCATGGTCGACGTGGTGAAGGGCGGCGGCGGGTTGCGCCGCGCTGGTTTGGCTTCCACCGATGTGACGGTGAAGGTCGCGCCCTCCAGCGCATTCTTCAGATCGTGGGCCTGAACGCCGGTGCCGATGTCGAGACGCTGCAGCTTCTGACCGTCGGCCGCGACCAGACGCGCCTCGAAGGCGTCGCCGCGCGGCGTCGCCAGCTTGGCGACGATCGACCAGTATTCCTTGGCGATGAACTTCTCGATGTCGAGTTCGCGGTCGCAGACCAGCCGCAACGCGACCGACTGCACGCGTCCGGCCGAGCGCGCGCCCGGCAGCTTGCGCCACAGCACCGGGGAGAGCGTGAAGCCGACCAGATAATCGAGCGCGCGGCGCGCCAGATAGGCGTCCACCAGGGCGCCGTCGATCGCGCGCGGATGCTTCATCGCCTCGGTCACCGACTGTTTGGTGATGGCGTTGAAGACGACGCGTTCAATGGCCTGGCCCTTCAGCGCCTTCTTCTCGTTCAGCGCCTCCAGCACGTGCCAGGAAATGGCCTCGCCCTCGCGATCCGGGTCGGTCGCCAGAATGAGGGTGTCGGCGCCCTTGAGGGCATGGGCGATGTCGTTGACGCGCTTCTGCGACTGGGGGTCGATCTCCCAGAGCATCTTGAAATTGGCGTCCGGGTCGACCGAGCCATCCTTGGCCGGGAGGTCGCGGATATGGCCAAAGGAGGCGAGAACCTCGTAGCCGGGGCCAAGATACTTATTGATCGTCTTCGCCTTGGAGGGCGACTCGACAACGACAACTTTCATTTGAATCCAATAAGTTACCGGCCAATTTCAGGCTAACGGGAACGCTGAATCGGCCGCCGGGTTCGGCCGGAACATGGGGAAGGCGACCCCCAGTGTCAAATCTGGGGCGTCACGGGTCTCTGGAACCACGCGATGGGTGCAGCGCCAAGACGTTGCGTGCGTATACAACCTAAACGGGAATTTTGACAAATATACTATTTAAACGCTAGAATTTGGCATGGACCGCGCATCGCCTCAGGTGCACCACCTGGATGTCAGCGTATCGGGACGAACGCTCCGTGGGGGGAACTTGATGACTGATCCTCCCGGCCCCCCGGAACCACCGAACGGTACGTCAGTAGCAACTTACGTCGCGACCATATCGAACGATCTGGCGCTGATGGCGCGCAAGTCTGGCCTCAATACCCTTGGTTATCTGCTCGACATGGTGCGGCTTGAGGCAGAGAGCCTCACCCGCCACTCCGGCGATGGACGGCGGTAGCTACCTGACGTTGACGCCCAGCCGCTCGAGGAACGCCACCGTCGGATTGCCGTCCGGCACCATGCCGAACTTCTTCTGCTCGGCGCGGATGTTGTCGCGCAGATCGAAATCGACGTGAGCGTCGAAGTTGTTCACCTTGTAACCGAGCGACGCCAGTTTTTTCTGCAAAGCAAGGCGCATGTCGCGCGGCAACGGCCGGTCGTCCTTCGGCCATGCCGCCTTGATCGGGCCGCCGCCGTTCATGCGGTCACCGAGATGGCCGACCGCGATCGCATAAGCATCGGAGTTGTTATAGGCCTTGAGCACATCGAAGTTTTCGGTGACCAGGAAGGCCGGCCCAGCGGCGCCGCTCGGGAAAAACAGGATGCCGCTGGCCGACGCCGGAAACGCCTTGCCGTCGGCGCGGCGCAGCCCGCGCTTCTGCCACTCGGCGAACGTGCCGCGGCTGGTCATCATGTCGAAGCCTTTTGGCACCGTCACCTCGAAGCCCCAGGGCAGGCCGGTCTGCCATTTGAATTTCTGCAGATAGTTGGCCATCGAGCCGAGCGCGTCCGGCACGTTGTTCCAGATGTCCGGGCGGCCGTCGCCTGAAAAGTCTACCGCGTATTTGACGAAGCTCGACGGCATGAACTGGCCCTGGCCCATGGCGCCAGCCCATGAGCTGACCATCTCGGCGCGCGGCACGTGTCCGTCCTGCATGATCTGCATCGCGGTCATGAGTTCATTGCGGAAGAAGGGATGCCGGTACCCGACGAATGCCAGCGTCGACAGCGACCGGAACACATCCCATTTGTCCTTCGCCGCGCCGAAGTCGGTTTCCATTCCCCACAGCGCCAGCAGGATCCAGCGTTCGACACCGAATTTCTTCTCCAGGTCGCCGAGCGTGCGGCTCCACTCCTTGTGTTTTTGCTGGCCGCTGGCGACGCGGCGGGGCGAGGCCAATGCGTTGATGTACTCGCCGACCGGCTTGCCGTATTCCGGTTGCCGCTTGGTGGCGGCGATGACGCGCTGGTCCGGCGTCACGCCGTTCAGAGCGAGATCGAAATTGGCGCGGGTGATGCCTCTGGCTTGCGCGTCCGGCCACAATTCCTTGACGAACGCGGCGAAGGATTGCTCCTGCGCATGCGCCGGGGTGCAGAGAAAGAAGAGAGCAAAGGTCAGGGCGGCTAGTCTGGTCATCGTCATGCGGCGAATCCCCGAGGCTTCGGGAGTGCTATCGCACGTTACCGCAGCGACACCAATGCGCCGCCGTGTCGCTCGATGCGGCCGGCCAGTTCCAGCTCCAGCAGCACGGTCCGTACCACCGCCGGCGATGCACGCGACAGCCGCACCAGGTCGTCGATCGATACGGGTGAGGGGCCGAGCAGGCTGACGATGCGGCTGCGCTCGTCGTCGCCCGGCTCGCGATCGGCCGGTCCGGCGTCCGGTTCGGGCTCTTCCACCGGCCGGTACTTCTCGCGGCCGAGGATCGGCTCCAGCACAGCGATGACGTCAGCGGCTTCGGTGACCAGCGTCGCGCCCTGCTTAAGCAGGCCGTTGGTGCCTTCCGCGCGCGGATCGAGCGGCGAGCCGGGCACCGCGAAGACTTCGCGGCCTTGTTCGCCGGCGATCCGTGCCGTGATGAGCGAGCCGGAACGGCGCGCCGCCTCGACAATGACGACGCCGATCGACAGGCCGGAGATCAGCCGGTTGCGGCGGGGAAAATCGCGGGCGCGCGGTTCCCAGTTCAGCGGCATCTCAGAGACGCCGGCGCCGTCGATGACGATCTGGTCCAGCAACTCCACATGCTCCGATGGATAGATGTGCGCATGGCCGCCGGCCAGCACGGCGATGGTGCCGCTCGCCAGGCTGGCGCGATGCGCACCGGCGTCGATGCCACGCGCCAGGCCGGAGACGATGCCATAGCCCGCGTCGCCCAGCTCACGCGCCAGCCGTTCGGCGAATTTGACGCCGGCCGCTGAGGCATTGCGCGAGCCGACAATGGCGACCAGCGGCTGCGTCAGGATGTTTCGATTGCCGCGCGTCGCCAGCAGCGGCGGGGGATCGTAGGTCGCTTGCAGCCGCGGCGGGTAATCCGGTTCGCCGAGTGCGATCAATTCGATGCCGCGCGCCCTCCCTGCGTTCAGTTCGGCTTCCGCTTCGGCCTGGGTGCAGATGCGCGTGCCCGAGGCGCCGCCGCGGCGGGCGAGACCAGGCAAGGCGGCGAGCGCCGCACGCGCGCCGCCGAACGTATTGACCAGATCGCGGAACGTACGCGGGCCGACATTGTCGCTGCGGATCAGCCGCAGCCAGTCGAGCCGCTGGTCGTCGCTCAACTTGACGCTGTCACCCACGAGACCCCCGCGCGATGTTCGCGCGGCAGGCTACAACCGGATATTCGAGCGTGCAACCTTAGGTTACGTCTTGGCGCCGATGCGGCCCTCGGTGCCGTTGAGCAGTCGGGCGATGTTGGCGCGGTGCATGATCCAGAGCAGCACCGTCAGCGGCACGAACAAGACAGCGGCGGCCGGCTGACCCAGCAGCCACAGCGTCAGCGGCGTCAGTGCGCTGGCAATCAGCGCCGCCAGCGACGAATACTTGAAGACGGCGGCGACTGCGCCCCAGATAACGCCGAAGATCAGCGCCACTGGCCAGGCCAGCGCCAGCACCACGCCGATATAGGTGGCGACGCCTTTGCCGCCTTTGAACTTCAGCCAGACCGGAAACAGATGGCCGAGGAAGGCGCCGAGGCCGGCGAAAAGCGCCGCGTCGTAACCCGCGAAATATTCCGCGAGCATCACCGCGATGGTGCCCTTGAGCATGTCGCAGATCAGCGTGGTCGCAGCCAGGCCCTTGCGCCCGGTCCGCAGCACATTGGTAGCGCCGATATTGCCGGAGCCGATGGTGCGCACGTCCGGCCCGCCGGCGGCGCGCGTCAGCAGCAGCCCGAACGGAATCGAACCGAGCAGGTAGCCGACAGCGAAGAAGATCGCGAGGTTCATGTGTATTCGTACACGGTGCGGCCACCGACGATGGTGCGCGCGACGCGACCGGTCATGCGCGCCTCGTCGAACGGCGTGTTCTTGCACTTCGACTTGAGTTCGTTCGGATCGACCACCCAGGGCGCGTCCATGTCGACCACGATGACGTCGGCCGGGGCGCCGTTGCGCAAGCTGCCGCCCGGGATGCCGAGCAGTTCGGCCGGCCGTGTCGACATCGCCCGTAGCAGCGCCGTCAGCGTCAGTTCCTGATTGTGCACCAGCCGCAAGCCGGCGCTCAGCATCGTTTCGAGCCCGATGGCGCCGCCAGCCGCTTCCGCGAAGGGCAGGCGTTTGGTCTCGACGTCCTGCGGATTGTGGTCCGACATAACCACGTCGATCAGTCCGGCCCCGATAGCGTCGACCAGCGCCTTGCGGTCGTCCTCGGCGCGCAGGGGCGGGGATACCTTGAAGAAGGTGCGGTAGGAGCCGATGTCGTTTTCGTTCAGCGTCAGGTGATTGATCGAAGCCGAAGCGGTGACGTTGAGGCCGGCATCCTTGGCGCGGCGCAGCACCTCGAGCGACTCCGCGCAGGTGACCGAGGCGGCGTGGTAGCGGCCGCCGGTCAGCGCCACCAGACGAATATCGCGTTCCAGCATGACGGTTTCAGCCGCGCGCGGCACGCCAAGCAGGCCGAGCCGCGCCGCGAACTCGCCTTCGTTCATCACACCGTCGCCGGTGAGGTCGGGATCTTCGGTGTGGTGCACGATCAGGGCGTCGAACTCGCGCGCATAAGTCAGCGCCCGGCGCAGCACCTGGGCGTTGGTAACGCTGCGGATGCCATCGGTGAAGGCGACAGCGCCCGCTGCCTTGAGCAGGCCGAGCTCGGTCATTTCCTTGCCGTTCAGGCCCTTGGTCAGCGCCGCCATGGGCTGCACGTGGACGATGGCGGTGTCGCGGGCGCGGCGCAGCACGTAATCGACCGTCGCCGGATCGTCGATCACCGGCGAGGTGTCCGGCTGGCAGATGATGGTGGTGACGCCGCCCGCGGCGGCGGCCTGGCTGGCGGACGCAAAGGATTCGCGATGTCCGGCGCCGGGCTCGCCGACAAAGGCGCGCATGTCGATCAGGCCGGGCGCGACCACCTTGCCGCGGCAATCGACCGTCTCGGTGCCTTCCGGCACGCCGGCGGCGCCGATGCCCTTGCGCGCTTCGCGGATCGTGCCATCGGCAATCAGGAGGTCGCCGACGATATCGAGATCGCGCGACGGATCGAGGATCCGGGCATTGGCGAGCAGGATCGGGCGGCGGTCAGACAACATTATATCACGCGCTCGGCAGGTTTCGGGACAGCGCCTCGAGCACCGCCATGCGGATGGCAACACCCATTTCGACCTGTTCGCGGATCAGCGACTGGGCGCCGTCGGCAACGATCGAGTCGATCTCGACACCGCGGTTCATCGGCCCCGGGTGCATCACCAGCGCGTCCGGCTTGGCGTAAGCGAGTTTCTTCTGGTCGAGGCCCCAGTAGTGGAAATATTCCGACACCGACGGCACGTAGGAGCCGTTCATGCGCTCGCGCTGCAGCCGCAGCATCATGACGATGTCGGCGCCGTTGAGGCCCTCGCGCATGTCATTGGCGACTTCGACGCCGAAGCGTTCGATGCCTTGCGGCAGCAGGGTGGCGGGGGCGACCACGCGGACTCGCGCGCCCATGGCGTTGAGCAGGATGATGTTGGAGCGGGCCACCCGCGAATGCAGGATGTCGCCGCAGATGGCGACCGTAAGGCCTTCGATGCGGCCTTTGTTGCGGCGGATGGTCAGCGCATCGAGCAACGCCTGGGTCGGGTGCTCGTGCGCGCCGTCGCCGGCATTGATGACCGAACAGTCCAGCTTGCTGGCCAGCAGTTCGACGGCACCGGAGGCATGATGGCGCACCACGATGATGTCGGGGTGCATGGCATTCAGGGTAATCGCTGTGTCGACCAGCGTCTCGCCCTTGCGCATCGAGGACGACGAGGCCGACATGTTCATGACGTCGGCGCCGAGCCGCTTGCCGGCCAGTTCGAACGACGCCTGCGTCCGGGTCGAGACCTCGAAGAACAGATTGATCTGCGTGCGGCCGCGCAGCGAGGTGCGCTTTTTCTCAACCTGCCGATTGAGCTCAACGAATTCCTCGCCGAGGTCGAGCAGGCCAGTAATGTCGGCGTGGGTCAGCCCCTCGATCCCCAACAGATGCCGACGGCTGAGGACGAATGAATTTTTGGGCGCGCTTGTCATTAAAGCCAGTCCTATAGGCGCAAGCGTCCCTTCCGGCAAGGGCACGATTCCCAGCGGTCCACAGCCTGCGCACGACAATGTGAGCGCATCCGCAGCCCGGTGCGGAACCGGGGCGGGGCCCTGAGGATTAACCCCACCGAACCGCCCGCATACGGGCAATGGAGGCACATGATGAATTTGATCACTAAAATTGCTTCGGCCGCCGTGCTGACCGGCGCTCTGGCCATGACCGCGATTACGCCCAGCCAGGCGCGCGATGGACGTAATACCGCGGCCGCGATCGGTTTCGGCGCCGGCGCGTTGTTGGGTGCCGCCGTCGCAAGCTCCGCGAACCAGGGCTACTACCACGACGGCTATGCCTATGATCGCGGCTATGCGTATGGCCCGGGCTATGCCTACGGCCCGGCGCCGGTCTACGTCGAACCGGCCCCGGTTTATGTCGAGCGCTACGATTCCTATGCGTATGAGCCGGCGCCGACCTATCGTTACCGGACCAGAAACACTGGCAAGGATCTGTCCAACGCCAATTACTAAGGTTGTTGGTAGTTTTGAAAGGGCCGCCCCTGGGCGGCCCTTTCTTTATGCGCGCAGCAGCCGGTCCAGCGCGCCTTGCAGAATAAACATCGCCGCGTGCTGGTCGATGACTTCGGCGCGGCGATCGCGGCGCATGTCGGCCTTGATCAACTCGCGCTCGACCGCGGCGGTCGACAGCCGCTCATCCCAGAACGCTATCGGCAAGTCGGTCAGCCGGGCAAAGTTGCGCGCGAAGGCGCGGGTCGACTGGGCACGCGGCCCTTCCGAGCCATCCATGTTGATCGGCAGGCCGAGCACAAAGCCGACGCTCTTCCGCTCGGCCGCCAGCGCCAGCACGCGCTTGGCATCGGCGGTGAAGGTGGTGCGGGCGATGGTCTCGACCCCGGTCGCCAGCCGGCGGTCCGGATCGCTGGCAGCGACCCCGATGGTCTTGGTGCCGAGATCGAGGCCGATCAGCCCGCCGCGAGGGGCGAACTGCGGCGCCATCTCCATCAGCGTCCCGATGGCCATTGTCATTCCTTTTGAAGTCGAGCGGCTCGCGTGGCGCTGCCGATCGTCCTGTACCGTACCGGGCAGGGTAGAGGCCAGCGCCACGGACTTGCCGCTGGACGAATGCTTGCTCAACCTCAAAAGAATGCCCGTCCGGCGCTCAGACAGCTAGATTGGCTGGATAACGGGAGACGCATCCATGTGGCAGGACCGGCGACTACTGGACCTCTTCGGAATCGAACACCCCATCGTGTTGGCGCCGATGGCTGGCGTGATGGACACTGACCTGGCCGTCGCCGTTGCTGACGGCGGCGGGCTGGCCTCGTTGCCGATGGCGATGCTCGATGAGGCGAAGCTGCGGGCGCAGGTCGAGACCTTCCGCGCCGCCACCGCCCGGCCGCTCAACCTGAACTTCTTTACCCACACGCCGCCGGTGCCGAACAACGCCCGGGAGCATGCCTGGCGCGAAAGCCTGAAGCCCTATTACGCCGAATACGGCATCGATCCCGCGGCGCCGGTGCCGTCGTCGGAGCGCAAGCCGTTCAACGATGCGTTTTGCGCGGCGGTCGAAGAGCTCAAGCCCGAACTCGTCAGCTTTCATTTCGGCCTGCCGGACAAGGCGCTGCTCGACCGCGTCAAGGTGGCCGGTTGCGTTGTCATGAGTTCGGCGACCACGGTGGAGGAAGCGCGCTGGCTTGAGGCGCACGGCTGCGACGTGGTGATCGCGCAGGGCGCCGAGGCCGGCGGCCATCGCGGCATGTTCCTGACCGACAGTCTCGCCAGCCAGCCCGGCACGATGGCGCTGGTGCCGCAGGTGGTGGACGCTGTGAAGCTGCCGGTGATCGCCGCCGGCGGCATCGGCGACGCCCGCGGCATTGTCGCCGCGCTGGCGCTGGGCGCGGCCGCCGTGCAGATCGGCACCGCCTTCCTGCTCGCGCCGGAATCGAAGGTGCTGCCGCCGCACCGGGCGGCGCTGCAGGCGGCGCGCGACGATGGCACGGTGGTCACCAATGTGATGACCGGCCGGCCGGCACGCGGTTTCGTCAATCGGGTGATGCGCGAGCGCGGGCCCATCAGCGACATAGCGCCCGCCTTTCCGCTGGCCGGCGGCGCGCTGGCGCCGCTGCATGCCAAGGCCCAGGCACAGGGCTCGGGTGATTTCTCGGCAATGTGGGCGGGGCAGGCAGCCGCTCTGGGGCGCGAAATCCCGGCGCGTGAGCTGGTGGTACGGCTCGCTGAGGAAGCGCAGACACTGCTGCGGCGGCTGGCCGGGTAGGGTTGCTGCACCGAAAGCCGCTCTGCTATAGGCTCGGCACCGAGCTTTTCGGGCTTTCTGGAACAACTTATGTCCGTCGACGCCGTCACCGTCCGCCGAATCGCGCATCTCGCCCGCATTGCCGTGGCTGAGGACGAGGTCGACCATCTTCAGGGCGAGTTGAACGCCATGCTGGCCTTTGTGGCGCAGCTTGAGGAGGTCGACGTCGCGGGCGTCGAGCCGATGACTTCGGTGACGCCGATGGCCATGAAAAAGCGCCATGACGTGGTGACCGCGGGTGGCATCGCCGACGACATCGTGCACAACGCGCCCGCCACCGACGACCACTTTTTCCTGGTGCCGAAGGTCGTGGAGTAGTCGGCATGTGCATGGCGTGTGAACAGGATGACCTGGAGCGCCGGTTCGAACTGGTGGAGATCATCTCCACCGGAAAGATGCCCGACGGCCACACCGCCGACGATTTGCGCGCCATGGGCCTGCCGCTGCCGGGCGAGTTGATCCGCGAGCGCCAGCCGGACGGCACGATCCTGATCCGGCAGGTCGCGCCGTCGCAGCGGGCCGCTGCCTTCTCATGCGATGCGCCCAAGAATGTCTGAGCCGACCATGAGCGAATTGACGTCTTTGACGCTGGCCGCCGCGCGCGACGGTTTGCGCAGCAAGGAATTCTCCGCGGTAGAACTGGCCGACGCGCATCTGCTCGCCATGGAGAAGGCGCGGGCGCTGAATGCCTATGTGCTGGAGACGCCGGAGCGGGCGCTGGCGATGGCCAAGGCGGCCGACGCGCGCATTGCGCTGGGCAAGGCAGGGCCGCTCGAGGGCATCCCGCTGGCGGTGAAGGATCTGTTCTGCACCGAGGCGGTGCGCACCACGGCGTGTTCGCACATTCTCGACAATTTCGTGCCGACCTATGACTCGACGGTGACCGCCCAGCTCTGGCGCGACGGCGCGGTACTGCTCGGCAAGACCAACAACGACGAATTCGCCATGGGCTCGTCGAACGAGACCTCGTATTTCGGCCCGGTGACCTCGCCATGGCGGCGCAAGGGCTCGAACACCAGGCTGACGCCGGGCGGCTCGTCCGGCGGCTCGGCGGCGGCGGTGGCCGCGCATCTCTGCCTCGGCGCCACCGGCACCGATACCGGCGGCTCGATCCGCCAGCCGGCGGCCTTCACCGGCACCGTCGGCATCAAGCCGACCTATGGCCGCGTGTCGCGCTGGGGCATCGTTGCGTTCGCTTCGTCGCTCGATCAGGCCGGGCCGTTCACCCGCACCGTGCGCGACGCGGCCATCCTGCTGCGCTCGATGGCCGGCCCCGACGACAAAGACACCACCTGCGCCGACGTGCCGGTGCCTGACTATGAGGCCGCCGTCGGCCGCTCGGTGAAGGGGCTGCGCATCGGCGTGCCCAAGGAATACCGGCTCGAAGGCATGCCGGCCGAGATCGAGAAAATCTGGGAGCAGGGCCGGGCCTGGCTGAAGGCGGCCGGCGCCGAGCTGGTCGAGGTGTCGCTGCCGCACACCAAATACGCGCTGCCGGCCTATTACATTGTCGCCCCGGCGGAAGCCTCCTCGAACCTCGCGCGGTACGACGGCGTGCGCTACGGCCTGCGCGAGCCGGGCGGCGACATCCGGGAGATGTACGAGAAGACCCGCGCCGCCGGTTTCGGCGCCGAGGTACGCCGCCGCATCATGATCGGCACCTATGTGCTGTCGGCCGGCTATTACGATGCCTATTACCTGCGGGCGCAGAAGGTGCGGACGCTGATCAAGCGCGACTTCGAGCAGGTGTTCGACGCCGGCGTGCACGCCATCCTCACCCCGGCGACGCCGTCGGCGGCGTTCGGACTGGGCGAGAAGGGCGGCGCCGACCCGGTCGAGATGTACCTCAACGACATCTTCACGGTGACCGTGAACATGGCCGGGCTGCCGGGCATCGCGGTGCCCGCCGGGCTCGACGGCCAGGGCCTGCCGCTCGGTCTCCAGCTGATCGGCCGGCCTTTCGACGAGGAAACGCTGTTCGCGACAGCCGAAGTCATCGAGCAGGCCGCCGGCCGGTTCACGCCCAAGCCGTGGTGGTGAGAACGCCATGAACGCCAAAGGCCCATCCGACAAGCTGATCCGCGGCGCCACCGGCGACTGGGAAGTCGTCATCGGCATGGAGGTCCATGCCCAGGTCGCCTCCAACGCCAAATTGTTCTCCGGCGCCTCGACCGCATTCGGCGCGGCGCCGAACAGCCACGTCTCGCTGGTCGACGCGGCCATGCCCGGCATGCTGCCGGTGATCAACGAGGAGTGCGTGCGCCAGGCGATCCGCACCGGCCTCGGCCTCAAGGCGCAGATCAATCTGCGCTCGGTGTTCGACCGCAAGAACTACTTCTATCCCGACCTGCCGCAGGGCTATCAGATCAGCCAGTACAAGGCGCCGGTGGTGGGCGAGGGTGAGGTTGTGGTCGATCTGGATGGTGGCGGCAGCGTCACCATCGGCATCGAGCGTCTGCATCTGGAACAGGACGCCGGCAAGAGCCTGCACGACCGCCACCCGACCATGTCCTACGTCGACCTCAACCGGTCGGGCGTCGCTTTGATGGAGATCGTATCGAAGCCGGACCTGCGCTCGGCCGAGGAGGCCAAGGCCTTCATCACCAAGCTGCGCTCGATCTTGCGCTATCTCGGCACCTGCGACGGCGACATGGAGAAGGGCAGCCTGCGCGCCGACGTTAACGTGTCGGTGCGCAAGCCGGGCGACCCGCTCGGCACCCGCTGCGAGATCAAAAACGTCAATTCGATCCGTTTTATCGGCGCGGCGATCGACTATGAAGCGCGCCGGCAGATCGAGATCATCGAAGAGGGCGGCGTCATCGAGCAGGAGACGCGTCTGTTCGATCCCGGCCGCGGCGAAACGCGGCCGATGCGCACCAAGGAAGAGGCGCACGACTACCGTTACTTCCCCGATCCCGACCTGCTGCCGCTGGAGTTCGACCAGGCCTATGTCGACGCGCTGGCGGCGCACCTGCCGGAACTGCCGCACGCCCGCAAGGCGCGCTTTGTCGGCGGCTTCGGCCTGTCGGCCTACGACGCCGGCGTGCTGGTGGCCGAGCGCGAGACCGCCGACTACTTCGAGGCGGTCGCCAAGGGGCGCGATGCCAAGGCGGCAGCCAACTGGGTGATCAACGAACTGTTCGGCCGGCTGAACAAAGAGGGCAAGGACATCAAGGCGTCGCCGGTGACCGCCGGCCAGCTCGGCGGCATGCTCGACCTGATCGCCGACGGCACGATTTCCGGCAAGATTGCCAAGGACTTGTTTGAAATTCTCTGGACCGAGGGTGGCGACCCTCGTGCCATCGTCAGCACGCGCGGCATGGCCCAGGTGACAGACCTCGGCGCGATCGAGAAGCTCGTCGACGACATCGCCGCACAGAATCCCGACAAGGTCGCGCAGGCGAAAACCAATCCGAAGGCGATCGGCTGGTTCGTCGGCCAGATCATGAAGTCGTCCGGCGGCAAGGCCAGTCCGCAAGCGGTCAACGACATCCTCAAGCGCAAGCTCGGTCTCTGACCGGCCTACGCCGGATCGTCACGCTCTTTGCGCCGATGCCGTTCGCATTTCTTTTTTCCTGCTTGACGGTATCCGCGCCGGCGCCAAACAGCGCGTGCCGAAGCCGCGTCCGCGAATCACTTGACGCTGATTCGCTCGATTTTGATCGATTCCGCTCGTCGAGCACCTATAAGCGGACGAAGTTATGCAAAATTTTTTTGCGGTGCACTTCGATGCATTCCGATCGTCGTCGATGAAAAAAATAATCGGGCATCGCGCGCGTTTTTATCGTGACAAGACGGCCGGTCCATTGCAGCGGCACCGAAAAAAAAGCCTTATGTCATCGCTGTTTTTGCAATGTCGTATTTTTTTGAGTCGAATGCGCGCGGTGTTGCTTTGCAAACCGTTTATTCAACCGCGCAACGCATCGAGTCAGCGTCGAACAACACGCCGCGCGCGCGACATCCACACATCGTCAAGCGCAGTAAGTGTTTTTTTCATTGTGCTGTAGTAAACGGAATGGAGTGCGCGTCGATCCCCGACCGTACTGAGAAGAGACCCGCCATATTTCATGGCTAGGAGGGCAGCAAATGGCTAAGCGGAAAAAGAAGGCAGCGGCGAAGAAGAAGACCAAGAAGAAGAAGCTCTAGTCTGGCTTCGCTGCACGATCTTCGGCCTTCGTCGGAGATCGCGTCATACGGGCCGGTGCGCGCCTTGGGGTAATGTGCTCAACGCCGTTGCTCCGCGCGCCCCGGTTCCGATGACTACAGAGGGCGTCGGCGAAACTTCTTGTTTCGCCGACGCCCTCGGTCATTCAGGTCTGTGATATCCGCGCGCGCGCCGTCTCGTGTCGCTCATCCGGCCGACTTCAGGCGCTTGTTGCAGGCGCTCCAGTATTTCGGCCAGGTCATCGCCTTGTCGATCTTGCCGTCGGCCTTGGCCACTTTCCATTCGGCGGCACATTTGCTCTGGCGCTCGCGGGCGGCAATCTGTCCCGGCGTTGGCGGCTTGGCCGTCTTCTTCTTGGCATCTGCGGATGTGGCCGGCTGCGATTGCGCAGCGGCGTCTGGCGCAACATGCGCCACCGGCGCTGTGAGCACAGCGAGAGCAATGGCGGCGGCCAGCATGATTTTCGACACGGCGTTCCCCCTGAGGTTCGGCGCGAGCAGGGTGCCCGCAACCCGCCAGCCAGAATATCCATCTCAGGTTGTATTCGTCCAGTGCGGATCGGCATGGTTGACGTCGGTCGGCGGCCATCGAGCGCCGGGATGTTGCGATTCTGGAGCCTCAGGCCTAGTTCTCGTCGCGAAAAACACTTGGGAAATAGGAGCACGGGGTAATGGCGCGCACGGCAAAGCGAGCGGCGGCACCAAAGCGGGTGGCCAAAAAGGCGGCGCGAGCCAGAAAGACAGTGCAGCCGAAGGCGAAAGCCTCGGCAAAGGCAGCAGCCGGGAAAAGGCCCGGCAGCCTGGCCAAGCCGATCGAGCTCTATTATTGGGCGACGCCGAACGGCTTCAAAGTCTCGATCATGCTGGAAGAGTGCCGCGTGCCCTACACCATGATCCCGGTGAATATTTCCAAGGGCGAGCAGTTTCAGCCCGGCTTTCTGAAAATCTCACCCAATAACCGGATGCCGGCCATCATCGATCCCAATGGCCCCGGCGGGCGGCCGATCTCGATTTTCGAGTCGGGGGCGATTCTGCAGTACCTCGGCCGCAAATATGGAAAGTTCTATCCCAAGGACGAGCGCGGCCGCGTCGAGGTCGATCAATGGCTGTTCTGGCAGATGGGCGGCGTCGGGCCGATGGCGGGGCAGGTGCACCACTTCAGAAACTACGCCGTCGAAACGCTGACCTATGCGATCAACCGCTACGTCAACGAAGTGAACCGGCTCTATGGCGTGATGAACAAGCGGCTGGCGGATCGCGATTTCATCGCCGGCAAGTATTCCATCGCCGACATGGCGCTGGTCGGCTGGGTCAATGGCTGGGCCAATCAGGGGCAGGACATCAACGAGTTTCCGCATCTGAAGCGCTGGCTCGACACCATGAAGGCGCGGCCCGCGGTCCAGCGCGGCATGGCGCTCGGCATGGATCTGAAGAAAACCGTCGATATGAAGGATCCGAAGGTGCAGGCGGTTCTGTTCGGGCAGCGCGCCCGGACGGCGTAGCGCGCCCGGCCGACGAAAAAAAGCGCGGACCGCGGTCCGCGCTTTTTTTTAGTCGATGGCGGCTATCAGTCCGCGCGCTTCCAGGTCTGGCCCTTGCAGAGAAAGCCGAGCACGCAGCCTTCGACGCGCATCGCGTTATTGCTCACGACGGTGACGTTGCCCTGATAGACCTTGCCATCGTCGGCGTTGTAAATCTGTCCGGACCATTTTCCTTCGCCGCTCGGCTGCAGGCCGTTCACCACCGTGAGGCCAATCAGCGGACGGTTGCGTTTGGCGGCATCGGGGTTGCGCTTGTCGGTCTTCGGCTTGCCGGTCGCCGGATCGTTCGGCACGTTCAGCCAAACCACCCGTCCGCACAGGCGTTTACCGCCGCACTCGGAGATGCGCACCTTGGTTCCGCCATCGGCGGACATCCAGGTGCCCTCGGCGGGCACGGCATAGGCGGCGGTTGAAAACATCGCCGCGCCGAAGAGGGCAGCGGCCATAGCCGAAGTCGAAAATTGCAACGTCATACTCCCGTTCCCGTTTGTCGGTGTTGAACCGGGCATCGCTCCTGCCGCAACCGGCCGGTCCAGACCCGTCACATCGCTGTAATAATGCGCGGTGGTTACGGATGGTTCAATCAATTCGGTTAGCGGACCGTGACCATCGGCGATGAATCGCCGTTACGCCTTTGTTTGAAGGGTTTTTCGCGCCTTGCGCAGTTTAGCCACCGCGGCTTTTTCATGTTCGATTCATTGCGATGCTTAAACTGTCATTCAAATTTTCGCCGCAGGATCGCCTTTGTCGGGACTGGAGCGCCAGCCCGGCAACAGGGACACGCGACGGACGCCTGGGGGCAGTGCCGTCGCCGCAAACAAGGGAGGCCTCAATGGCTCTGATCGAGATGGCGACCGTGACACCCGCCGAGCCGCAGGACGGCATCGGGTGCTTCGACCTCGGCATGATGTTTTCGGCGGGCGCCGGCACCGACATCAATCTGGTGGAGGCGCACAAGTGGTTCAACATCGCCGCCATGCGCGGCCATCGCGAAGCGACCGCCCTGCGGCGTGAGATTGCCGAACTGATGAGCGACAGCGAAATCGGCTGTGCCCAGCGCGCTGCGCGCGACTGGCTCAAGGCGCATCCGCAGGCTGTCGCGCCGGCGCCGCTGCTCCGGATCGCCGCTTAGAACGCGCTCCGCTGGTCGGCTCGGGCGCAATCGCCTGCGGCGCGCGCGTCGCCCGATCAGCGAGCCGATCTGGGAGCATGCGGGCGCTCTCTCGGTGCGCTGTACCGCGGGTTCTGTTCGCACCAGCCGCCGATGCCCGCAATCGTCGCCTGACACTGCTGGAACGTGGCGAAGCCGCAATTGGTGCCGCCGTCGCCGTCGGTCCCGGAATAGACGGCGCACCAGGGATAGGTCTGGGCCTGACCCGGCGTGGCCCCGGACACGGCGTAGATGGCAAGCGCGAGCAGAAGGGGAGCGGATATTTTCATGGCGCAAGCTCCGGCTGAGAATCCGGCGGCATCGATACCGCCGGGCGTCAGAGAAAGAACCCCCGACCGTGCACATTAGTTCAACGGCGCTGCCAGCGTTTGACCGGGCAAAGCGGGTTCTGTAAGCCTTGCCGCACGCGGAGACGTGGCCGAGTGGCTGAAGGCGGCGGTTTGCTAAACCGTTATACGCTCCAAAGGCGTATCGAGGGTTCGAATCCCTCCGTCTCCGCCAGCCTTGCGGCAGAAAAACCTCTGTTCCGGCGCGCTTTGCGAGGGCATCATGCCTGTCGGGTCGCACGGGCGGCCTCTGCATCGAACCCACCATAACCGAGCACGTCTTTGACCGATAAATCCTCCGGCAGTTCCATCGGCACCGCGGGCCGCTATGTCGTGGTGGGTCTCATCACGATCGCGCCCCTCGGCATCACCTGGCTGATCCTCGACTTCCTCTTCAATCAATTGTCGCGCATCGGCCGGCCGTGGGTCACCGGAATGGCGTTCGCGATCCGGCCGCAATATCCGACGGTGTCGGACTGGCTTCTCAATGAGACGCTGCAATCGGTCATGGGCGTCATCATTGTGCTGTTGTTGTTGTGGCTGCTGGGGTGGGGAACCACACGGGTGGTCGGGCAACGGCTGATCGGGCTGTTCGAGGCGCTGATCGAGCGAATCCCTTTCGTCCATTCGATCTATCGCAGCACCAAGCGGTTCCTCACCGTCGCGGCCGCCACGCCCGAAGGTGAACGGCGGGTCGTGCTGATCAATTTCCCGGCGCCCGGCATGAAGGTCCTCGGATTTATTACCCGAACGCTTCGGGACGCCGCGACGGGCGAGGAACTCGCGGCAATCTATGTGCCGACGGCGCCGAACCCGACGTCCGGCTATATTGAGATCGTGCCCATGCGCGACGTGACATTCACCGACTGGACCTTCGACCAGGCGATGACGTTCATCGTCACCGGCGGGTCGTCGGCGCCAGAGACGGTCAATTATTCGGACAAGCCGTAACGGTTGCTGACCCGCGCTTCGTGGACGAGCGTCGCGGCGGACGATTCGGCCGGATGGCGTTGCCAGCGGTCAATCTGACGGTTCCAGCCGTCCAGAGGCGGTGCCCGGGAAATGGGCGCAGGGCGAAGTTCCGGCCTCCGGATTGTGGCAAACGGCTTTAATTTTGCCATAGACGAACATCCCGGCAACACACTGGAAGCTGAGCTTGTTTCGACCTAACATATTGAATTATAATAAAAAAACCCAGGATGAGGAACCTAGGACTTGTCAGTCTGAGGCGCGTGAAATTACGCATCCGACGCCTGATTTCAGTGCGTGTTTTTTGCGCAACACCCAGTCGAAAAGCAGCCCCGCGGCCTGTGGGCAGGGGCCTTATTCATTGCACGGAGGGGCTCATTCGCTAAAGTTCAATGGCGACGGAGGGGAAATCCCCGTGTCGCGTTGTCCGGGTCGACGGATTGCACTGTGTGTTAAACCCTTGGTCTGTTTCAGGCGAAATTGGGTCGATCGCGTGGTGTGAAAAGTTTCTCCGGGCAGCGGGGAGCAAGGGGAAGTTCCAATAGGTGCTGTCGCACCAGGCGGAGACCGAACCCTCTCACGACAAACAAATGTTTTGGAGGTTCAAGATGAAGATGGTGAAAAGCCTTCTCCTGGGCACCGCAGCGGGTCTCGTTGCGATGACTGGGGCACAGGCAGCCGATCTTCCCGTTAAGGCCAAGCCGGTCCAATACGTGAAGATCTGCAGTCTCTATGGAGCTGGGTTCTATTACGTTCCCGGTACCGATACCTGCTTGAAAATCGGCGGCTGGGTTCGCGTTCAGACGGCCGTTGGCTACAACGGCGACCTGACGGCAGGCCCCCTCGCGGCTGGCAGCACCTTCGACCGTATCGGCAACCCGATCTCGTCGGAGTTCAACTACCGCATCCGTGGCTACATCACGGCCGACGCACGCAGCCAGACCGAGTACGGCACGCTCCGCAGCTACATCGCGGTCGGCACCTCGACCAACGACGCGGGCGCCAACACCTTCAACTCGAACCGCGCCTTCATCCAGTTGGCCGGCTTCACCATCGGTCTGGCCCAGTCGTTCTATGACTTCGCCAGCATGGCGGCGGTGTCGTACAACGGCGGCGCGATCAACAACACCGGCGACACCGGCGACGGTGGCAAGGTGGTTTGGGGCTATACCGCCCGCTTCGGCAACGGCTTCTCGGCGACCATCGCCGCCGAAGCGCGCCGCGTCACGAGCGTCACCCGGGGTACCGGTGCGTTCCTGAACGCGGTCAACACCGTCAACGAAGGGCAGAAGCTGCCTGACGCGGTTGCCAACCTTCGCCTCGACCAGGCGTGGGGCAGCGCTCAGATCATGGGTGCCCTGCATGACGTCGGCGGTCAGTACTACGGCACCAACCTCGCTCCGCTCGCCACCTCCCCGGACAACAAACTGGGCTATGCGGTCGGTGCGGGTCTTCGGCTGAATGCGCCGATGATCGGCCGTGGTGACTACTTCCAGATCCAGGTCAACTACGCCAAGGGCGCGTCGGGCTACGTTGCCCAGGGTACCAGCTACGGCTGGGCCGACAACTTTGCCGGCGGGACTACCTTCACTCGTGGCGGTTACGGTCTGGTGACGGACGGCGTTTACGATGGCCTCGGCGGCCCGATCGAACTCACCACCGCTTGGGGTGTGTTCGGTTCGTTCGAGCATAACTGGAACGCCCAGTGGAAGACCTCGCTCTACGGAACCTACTCCGCGATCAAGCAGACCGACCGGGCTAACCTCATCCTGTGCGGCACTGCGGCGAACGTGACGGCGGGCTGCAACAACGACTTCAAGTTGTGGTCGGTCGGTACCCGTACCGCTTGGGCTCCGGTTGCGAACCTCGAAGTCGGTCTCGACATCATCTACCAGAGACTTGACACTGCTTCGTCCGGCTTCACTTCCGCCGGCCGTACCTACGAGGATCGTGGCAACTGGATGGGCCACCTCCGCGTTCAGCGCAACTTCTTCCCCTAGTCGTCTGACGAAGGCGAAGTTCGCTTAACAGCGATAGAAGTCCCCGGCGGGAAACCGCCGGGGATTTTTTATTGCCTTCGGGCGAGCAGCTCGATTGGCGAGGCCTCGCATTGCCAGTGCGCCGCCTTGGCCCTATACGAAAACATCATCAATTTGGGTGGCCCGATGACCGCGCGAATCTACAAGCCCGCCAAGACCGCAATGCAGTCCGGCTCGGCAAATACCAAAGCCTGGCTGGTCGAGTTCGAACCGGAGGAGCCCCGTCTGGTCGAGCCGCTGATGGGCTGGACGTCATCAGCCGACATGCGCCAGCAGCTGCGCCTGCGTTTCGAAAGCCGGGAAGAGGCGGTGGCCTATTGCGAGCGCCATGGCATCGCCTATCAGATTTTCGAACCGAAGCCGGCCTACCGGCGGACGATGTCCTACGCCGACAACTTCGCCTTCAAGCGCCGCGACGCCTGGACCCACTGAGGTCGCTCGATAGGGTGAAGGCTCAGGCGTGCGCGCGCGCCGGCGCGCCCGGCAGGCTGCGGCCCTGGGCCGTGGTGCGCTGGCGCAGCAGCGAAATGAAGCGCTCTTCCGGCATCGGCTGACCGAGCAGGAAGCCCTGTCCGAAATCACAGCCCATGCTGACCAGCGCGACCGCGTCGGCGGCTTTCTCGATGCCCATGGCGACCGCGGTACGGCCGAAATTATGCGCCAGGTCGATCACCGTCTTGCACAGCGGCGCGTTGACCTTGTTGGTGCCGCAGTCGGTGACGAAGGCGCGGTCCAGCTTGAGTTCGGCAAATGGCAGTTCGCCCAGCCGCGCCAACGACGAGAAGCCGCGGCCGAAATCATCGATCGCGATTCGCACGTTGTCGCGCTCGAGCTTCTTGGTGAGTTCAAGGGCGAGGGGAAGGTCGGAGACGATCTGGTCTTCCGGAACATCGACAATCAGGCCGGGCCATTTTGCGTTGCTGGGATGGTGGGCTCTCACCATCTCGCTGACCGGCAGGTTGGCCAGCGCCTGGACCGGAATGTTGACCGTCAGCCGCAGGTTCAGGCCGAGCTTGGCAAAGCTTTGCCCGGCCTTGAGGACGCTGCTCAACGCCATTTCCGACAGTTTGCCGACACTCGACTCGGTCGCGTTCGGCATGAAGGCGCCGGGCAGAACGATGCCCAGTTGCGGATGACGCACGCGGGCATAGGCTTCCGCGCCGGCCAACTGCTTTTTCCGCAGGTCGATTTTGGGCTGATACCAGAACTCGACCCAGTCATTGGCCAGGGCTTCATCGAGATCGATGCTGGCGCCGCCAGCCGCCGGCAGGCCGAGTTTGAGGTCGCGGAGGATGGTGATGACCGCCTCGGTCTCGAACGGCTTCTTCAGCACCGGCAGCATGTTCAGCTTGTGCTGCAGCCCGATGCCTTTGACGTGCTCGAGCACCGCCGCGCCGCGCGTGCTCATCAACTGCACCGAGCCGGCAAAGCCGGCGGTGCCGAGCGCGATCATCGATTCGATCGCATCGGCTGAATCGAGGGAGATGTTGTGAAACAGCAGGTCCGGCGTGCGCCGCTCCATGGCGGTGCGCAGCGATGCGCCGTCGGGGAATTCCATGGCGTCGACGCCGGCGCCATGGAGCACCAGAGACAGGAACTGCCGGATGCTGGGCTCGTCGTCGACCACGTAGCAGAGCGGGGCGCCGGCCGGGGCAAGCGGCGGGGAAGCAACCTCGGCCGGCGTCTCGGCGGTCGGCGCAGGCGATGGTGCAGCCGTCTCGGTCATGGGGGCGCGCGCGCTCAGATCGTCGGACAAGGGGTCGGCTGACGGTATTGGTGTGCCAATCCGGTTAATTCTAGGTTTCGGACCGGCGTTCTAACCGTGCTTCATTTGGTCCCGTAGGCGCGGTCGCCGGCATCGCCGAGGCCCGGCACGATGTAGGCGTGCTCGTCGAGACGTTCGTCGATCGATGCGGTCCAGATCGGCACGTCGGGGTGCTGCGCGCGCAGCCGCTCGATGCCCTCCGGCGCCGCCAGGAGGCAGACAAAGCGGATCTCCTTGGCGCCGCGCTCCTTGATCCGGTCGACCGCCGCCACGGCCGAGTTCGCCGTCGCAAGCATCGGGTCGATGACGATGACCAGCCGCTCGGCGAGATTTGCCGGCGCCTTGAAGAAGTACTCGATCGCGACAAAGGTCGCAGGATCGCGATAGAGGCCGATATGGGCGACGCGGGCGGATGGAACGAGGTTGGTCATGCCTTCGACGAAGGCAAGTCCGGCCCGCAGGATCGGGGCGAACACCAGCTTCTTGCCGGCGATCTCCTTGCCGGTCATCGGCGCGACCGGCGTTTCGATCTGCACGTCGGTGAGCGGCAGATCGCGCGTCACCTCGTAGCACAGCAGCATGCCGATCTCGTTCAACAGCTCCCGGAATGATTTGGTCGACAGGTCCTTGTCACGAAGCAGGGTCAGCTTGTGCTGCACCAGCGGATGATCGACGACGGTCACGCCTTCCATAGCCATTCTCTCCCTAGAATACGGTGCCGTCGCTGACGACCTTGATCGGCGGCGAGGCGTCG
Organism: Pseudolabrys sp.; assembly: GCA_022843325.1. Classification (GTDB taxonomy): domain Bacteria; phylum Pseudomonadota; class Alphaproteobacteria; order Rhizobiales; family Xanthobacteraceae; genus Pseudolabrys. The sequence goes on from JALHNV010000029.1 coordinate 22,123, forward strand.
GCACGTCGCGCGCGCGCCAGCGCGCGGCCGGTGGCCCATGTGCCGCCTTCGAGAACCTTGGCCAGCGGCAGCGTGGTCGCATCCATGCCAAGCCGTGCCCGGATGATGCCGGCCAGCCGGTCGAGCAGGGCGACGGTCAGCGCCCGCCATTCGACCACCAGTTCAGAGCCGACATCATGCGCGACGGCTGCCTGGGCGGGGTCGCGCAGCATCAGCACGCCGGCATCGACGAACAGTCCGCCGTTGCGATATTCGGCCAGCCCGGTCAGTCCATCGATGCCGGTCACCGTGATCCCGCCCCCCTGTAATGGCTCGATCAGCGAATAGGCGAGCCACTGCGACAGTTTATGTAGCGGCATCAGCCCGTTGCTGGCATCGGCTGATGTAATGGCCGAATGCCGCCAACAGTCGCCGAGCGCGATGCCGCCCAGCGTCAGGCGTGACGGCCAGATCGGCCCCAGCTCGTGCAGCAGTTCGGACAGGATCTCAGCCGCTGCGATGGCGCCGCGATCGGCGACGGCCTCGAGGTGATCGAACAGTCCGCCGGGGCGGGCTGTGTCGGCGCGGGCGAAGACGCCCTCGCGGCCGGCCGCCAGTTGGCCGAGCGCGCGCAACAGCGCGGCACGGCCGGGGAGGCCGACCAGCGGATTGTTGGCGCTGACCTGAAAGCCATCGCTGAGTTGCTGCGCGGTCATCTGCGCCAGCACGGCCACATCGACCCGGAACGGGTCGGACGGATTGGCCGAAAATGCGCCGCGCGCGAACATGTCGAGGCTGGCCAGCGCCAGGCCCTCGGAGCGCCCGATCGCTGTGCCGGTGATAGCGTCGGTGTAGCGCCAATCGGTGCCGGCGCCGGCGTCGAGAAACACGCTGATGATGGCCAGATCGAACGCCGCGCGGGCGCGCGCCGCGGCATCCGGCCAGCGTGCCGCCGCGGCGATGGCGGCAAAACGGTCGGCGCCCGCGACGACGAAGTGCCGCCAGCGCGAATGAAACGGCACGTCCAGCGACGGGTAGGCCTGACGCGTTGTCGCCAGCACCAGGTCGGCGGTGGCGTCGAGCTTGCCGAGGTCAACGGTGAAGTGCGCGAGCCGGCCGTCGAGCCCGAGCGCCAGCATGCGGTGGGCGCGATCGCGCACCGCCGCTGCGCTCAACAGATCGAAAGCGGCCGTGCGGTCGTTGGTGGCGTGCATGCGGCCTCTAGTATTTGTCGAGCGGCCGGCCGACCGATGAGGTCAGGTCCTGCGGCTTCGGCGCTTCCGGTGAGTAGTAGCCGGCGGCCTTCTTGGCGGCGATTTCCACATGGGCGTCGGCCGGCACGAGTTCGTCGGGGATCGGCACGCGCTCGACGATCTCGATGCCTTGCGCCACCAGCGCGTCGTATTTCATGTCGCTCATCGACACGAAGCGGTCGATGCGGCGCAGGCCGAGCCAGTTGATGGTGTCCGGCATCAATTGCTGGAAGCGTGCATCCTGCACCCCGGCGACGCATTCGGTGCGCTCGAAATAGGCCGCCGCCGCATCGCCGCCTTCCTGACGCTTGCGGGCGTTGTAGACGAGGAATTTGGTGACCTCGCCCAGCGCCCGGCCTTCCTTGCGGTTGTAGACGATAATGCCGAGGCCGCCGGCCTGCGCCGCCCGCGCGCACTCTTCGATGCCGTGAATGAGATAGGGGCGGCAGGTGCAGATGTCGGAGCCGAACACGTCGGAGCCGTTGCACTCGTCGTGCACGCGGCAGGTGATTTTGGTGCTGTGGTCGGGGAGTTTCGTGACGTCGCCGAAGAGATACACCGTGGTGCCCCCGATCGGCGGCAGGAAGACGTGCAGATCGGGCCGCGTCACCAGTTCGGGAAACATGCCGGCGGTCTGCTCGAACAGCGTCCGCCGCAGCGTCGTCTCGGCGCAGCCGAAACGTTCGGCGATGCCGGGCAGATACCAGACCGGATCGATGGCGATCTTGACGACCGCGACGCTGCCCTTGGCGTGCACCAGTTCGCCGTCGGACTGCAGCCGGCCGGCGCGGATCGCGTCCTGCAACTCGGGCAGATCGAGCCGGGCCTTGGTGACGGCGATGGTCGGGCGGATGTCGACCCCGGTGGCGATCTCGGCCTGGAAGCTGTCGGCGATCAGATGCCCCCACGGATCGAGCGACACGATGCGGCGCGGCTCGCTCCATTGCGGAAACGGCCCGATGGTCGCGGCCGGATGGGTGTTGGTGAGATCCGGACGGCGGATCGGATCGAGCGCGCCCGACGACACCGCCAGCGCGCGATAGACGGCATAGGAGCCGCCATGGCTGCCGATGACGTTGCGGTCGCCGGCCCGCGATACGGTCGCGATCACGGGCCCGCGTTCGCGCGCGGTCGGCGCGCCCCAGACGATCGGCATGCGCGCTTTGCCGTCCGGTTCGGGATGGGAGGTGAGGCGGATATGATCGGGCCGGTTCGGTCGGGTCATGGGTGCGTCGCCAAAATGAGAACGGCCCGCCGACAAGGACGGGCCATGCGTTCGATTTTAGGCAATAGACGTAAAGGCTAGGTCAAAACGGGCGGCCGTTACAAGCCTCTTGTGACGCTCGCATATCGCATTTTCACGGCCTTTTCCTCCTTGCAGTGCTCCCGGCGGTGTCATTCGCCTGTCACCCGGCGCTGTTTTGGTCCGGCCGATGACCGCAACGATCTGGGTGGCCGCGTCCTTCCTGGCACTGGCGATGATGGCGCATCTCGCCGGCGTGGCGGTTGCCATGGTGCGCTGCCGAAGGCCGGCCGCGCCGCTGCCGCCGCCCGCCGACGGGCCGCCCGTCAGCCTTGTTATCCCGGTCTGCGGCATCGACAATTACGGCGAAGACACGCTGCGATCCGCCTTCGCCTGTGACTATCCGCGCTACGAACTCATTTTCTGTGCGGCACGCGCCGACGATCCCGTGGTGCCGCTGGTGCGCCGGCTGATTGCCGACCATCCATGGGCAGACGCGCAATTGCTCATCGGCGACGATGCCGTCAGTCCCAATCCCAAGCTCAACAACGTCATCAAGGGCTGGGAGGCGGCGGCCTACGACTGGATTGCCATCATCGACTGCAACATCCTGATTCGCGGCGACTACATTCAGGGGCTGCTGGCCGCCCGGCAGACCGATACCGGGCTGGTGTGCTCGCCGCCGGCCGGTTGCGCGCCGTCCGGTTTCTGGGCCGGCGTCGAATGCGCGTTCCTCAACACCTATCAGGCGCGCTGGCAGTATCTGGCCGATAGCGTTGGGTTCGGCTTTGCGCAGGGCAAGACGCTGTTCTGGCGGCGCGACGATCTTGAGCGGGCCGGTGGCATCCGCGCGCTCGGCCGTGACATCGCCGAAGACGCCGCCTCGACCAAGATCGTGCGCAATGCCGGCCTCCGCGTCCGCCTGGTGAACCCGCCGGCGCGGCAGCCGCTGGGATACCGGAGCTGGCGCGATGTTTGGCGGCGGCAGTCGCGCTGGGCCCGGCTGCGGCGCGCGACGTTTCCGCTGTTCTTTGCCCCGGAGATCCTGGCCGGTCCGGCGCTGCCGCTGGCGGCGGTGATCGTCCTGGCGTCGCCCATCGACGGCGCGCTGGGGCCGGCTGTCCTGCTGTTCGCCGCGATCTGGTACGGCAGCGAATATGCGCTCGCCAGCACGGCCGGCTGGCCGGTGTCGCAGTTCCTCAGCACGGCCTTGACCCGCGACATCCTGCTGCCGGCGCTCTGGGTCGATGCCTGGACCGGCAACAGCTTCGAATGGCGCGGCACAAGCATGCAGGCGCGTGAACCGCGGCATCCCGGAGAAGGCCAGACCGCACTGGCGACGGGTCCTCGCGGCGAGTGAGGTATAAGCCCATGCCCGTCGGGGCCCGAGCCTTTCAATGGCGGGGCGGGGCGGGTAAACAGGGGACAGCGCAAGGCCCCGTAGCTCAGTTGGATAGAGCATCAGCCTTCTAAGCTGAGGGTCCGTGGTTCGAATCCACGCGGGGTCGCCATTTCTCTGTCCATCCGACGTTCTCACCGAACTTGCGGTTCCGCCTTGCCCTCGACACCATCGGGCGCTGAACTCATCGTCTGCCGCCGATTCCGGAGGTCTCTCGCCATGCTCACCGCCATTCGCGCCGGTCTTGCCGCCGCGTTGCTTGCCTTTGCCCTGGTGCCCGCGCAGGCCGCCGACAAGGCCTACAGGAACGCGGCGCTGGAAGAGGCGGCGATTACGCTGGAGGCGCAGATCAAGACCGATGCCGGCGCGGTGACCAAGCAGCCGGCGGTGCTGCGGCGCGAGGCCGATGCCGCCTTCCAGAAGAACGATTTCCGCACCGGCATGACGGTGCTCGGCCAACTCGTCGCCGCCACGCCGAACGACGCCACCTCCTGGCTGCGGCTGGCGCGGACGGTGCTGCAGATCAAGGCGCGCGACGACAAGGAGAAGGCGCTGCTGCTCGATCGCGCCTCGACCGCGGCCTATATCGCCTACAACCGGGCCACTGACCGCGGTATGGAAGCCGAAAGCCTGACCGTGCTTGGCCGCACGCTGGCCGACCGCCGGCAGTGGCGCGCCGCGCTCGATACCTGGCGGCTGGCGCTCGACCTGCGCGAGACCGCGGAATTGCGCGGCCAGTACGAACGCCTGCGGGTCGAGCACGGCTTCCGCTACCTCAGCTATGCCGTGGATACCGACGCGGTGTCGCCGCGCGCGTGCTTCCAGTTCTCGGAAGAACTGCCGGGCCGGCGCACCGACTTCTCGCCGTTCGTTGCCGTGGCCGGCATGGACCGGCCGGCCATTTCCGCCAACGACAAGCAGCTCTGCGTCGAGGGCCTCAAACACGGCGAGCGCTATCAGATCACGCTGCGCGCCGGGCTGCCGTCGGTGGTGCGCGAGACGCTGGCCAAGTCGGCCGAGTTCACCGTCTACGTCCGCGACCGCAAACCATTCGCACGGTTCTCCGGCAAGGCCTATGTGCTGCCCAGCACCGGGCAGCGCGGTATTCCGGTGCTGAGCGTCAACACCAGCGCGGTCGAACTGTCGGTCTACAGGATCGGTGACCGCAATCTGATCGAGACGGTGCTGGGCTACGACTTCCAGCGTAACTTGAGCCGCAATGATGCCGAGCGCATCGGCTCGGAGCGCGGCGTCAAGGTGTGGAGCGGCGAGGTCGCCGTCGAGCAGACGCTCAACACCGAAGTCACCACCGCTTTTCCGGTCGGCGAGGCGTTGAAGGACATCGGCCCCGGCGTCTATGCCATGATCGCGGCGCCGAAGGGCGCCGTGACCGACGACTACGAGCAACTGGCGACGCAGTGGTTCATCGTCTCGGATCTCGGTCTGACCGCCTATAGCGGCCAGGACGGCATCGACGTGTTCGTGCATTCGCTGGCCAGCGCGCAGCCGCTCGACACGGTGCAGGTGCGGCTGATGGCGCGCAATAACGAGCAACTGGCGGCGCGGCATACCGACCGCAACGGCTTCGTGCATTTCGCCGCCGGTCTGGCGCGCGGCGAGGGCGGCCTGTCGCCGGCGGCTTTGGTCGCCACCAACAGCGGCGACTATGCTTTCCTCAGCCTGAAATCGTCGGCCTTCGATCTGTCCGACCGCGGCGTCGGCGGGCGTCAGGTTCAGGCCGCGCTTGATGCCTTTGTCTATACCGAGCGGGGTGTCTATCGTAGCGGCGAGACCGTGCACGTCACGGCGCTGTTGCGCGACGCACGCGGCATCGCTGCGCCGAGCGTGCCGCTGACGCTGGCGATCGTGCGTCCCGACGGCGTCGATTATCGCCGCGTGCTGGTCAACGACCAGGGCCTCGGCGGCCGGTCGCTCAGCGTGCCGATTGTGCCGACGGCATCGACAGGCACCTGGCGGGTGCGGGCCTATACCGATCCGAAGCGGCCGCCGGTCGGCGAGACGACCTTCATGGTCGAGGACTATGTGCCCGACCGCATCGAATTCGACCTCAGCTCGTCGGCCAAGGCCGTACCGCGCAACGCGCCGGTGCAATTGAGCGTCGACGGCAAATTCCTCTACGGCGCGGCGGCGTCGAACCTGGAGCTGTCCGGCGCGGTGGTGATTGCTCCCGCCGCGGCGCGGCCCGGCTTTGCCGGTTACGCTTTTGGCCTCGCCGACGACGAGGTGACCGCCGAACGTCAGGAGCTGACCGATCTGCCGGCGACCGACGCGACCGGCAAGGCGACGTTCCCGGTCACGCTCGACAAGGTGCCGCCGACGGCGCGGCCTTTGGAAGCGCGCATCACCGTCAGCATGGCCGAGTCCGGCGGTCGCGCGGTGGAGCGCAAACTCACGCTGCCGATCGCGGCGGATGCGGCGATGATCGGCGTCAAACCGGCGTTCTCCGGCCGCTCGCTGGCCGACGGCGCCAATGCCGATTTCGACATCGTCATGGTGGCCGCGGACGGCCGCACGACGGCGACGAGCGGCTTGAAGTATGAGCTGCTGCGCATCGAGACTTCGTACCAGTGGTACAAACAGAACGGCGCGTGGGAGTTCGAGCCGGTCAAGCGCACCGAGCGTGTCGCCAATGGCGGTATTGACACGTCGGCCGACAAGCCGGCGCGGCTGTCGCTGCCGGTGAAATGGGGCCGCTACCGGCTGGAAGTGTCCGAACCGTCCGGCGCCATCACCTCGCTCGCCTTCGATGCCGGATTTTATGCGGAATCGAGCGCCGAGACGCCCGACCTGCTCGAAATCGCGCTCGACAAAACCGACTACAAGAGCGGCGAGACCATGAAGGTCGGCGTCACCGCCGCCACCGCCGGCCGCCTGACGCTGAATGTGTTCACCGACCGGCTGGTCGCCAGCCAGTCGCAGGACGTGGCGGCCGGGACGGCGCAAGTTGATGTCACCGTGGGCAAAGACTGGGGCACGGGCGCCTATGTGGTGGCGACGCTGCGCCGTCCGCTCGACGCGCCGGCCCAGCGCATGCCGGGCCGCGCCATCGGCGTGCAGTGGTTCGCCATCGACCGCGCCGGCCACACGCTGGCGCTCGACATGACGGTGCCGCCGACGCTGCGGCCGAATTCGCCGCTGACGGTGCCTGTGAAAATCGGCGGGCTGGCCGCCGGTGAACAGGCGCGCATCGTGGTGGCCGCCGTCGATGTCGGCATTCTCAATCTGACAAATTACCAGCCGCCGGCGCCGGACGACTATTATCTCGGCCAGCGCCGGCTGACCGCCGAGGTGCGCGATCTTTACGGCCAACTCATCGACGGCATGCAGGGCGCCCGCGGCGCCATCCGCTCCGGCGGCGATGGCGGCTTCGGCGAACTGTCCGGCGCGCCGCCGGCGCAGGCGCCGCTGGCGCTGTATTCCGGCATCGTCACCGTCGGCGCCGACGGCGCGGCCAGCGTCACCTTCGACATTCCGGCCTTTGCCGGAACCGTGCGGGTGATGGCGGTGGCCTGGAGCGGCACCAAAGTCGGCAAGGCATCCGGCGACGTCGTGGTGCGCGATCCGGTGGTGCTGACGGCAACGCTGCCGCGCTTCCTGCGCAGCGGTGACCGCGCCGCGCTGCAATTCGAGCTCGACAATGTCGAGGGCGCGGCCGGCGATTACGCGCTGGCGGTCACGGCCGACGGCGCGGCGGCGATGGCCAGCGCGCCACCGGCGGTCCTCAAACTCGCCGCCAAGCAGCGCGACCGCATTTCCATGCCGGTCACCGCCAGCGGTTCCGGGCCGACGACGGTCCGCGTCCGGGTGAGCGGGCCGGACGGCTTTGCGCTGGAGCGCGCCTATGCCCTCGACGTGCGCCCGGCGACGCAACTCCTGACCCGCCGCACCGTGCGGGCGCTCGCCAAAGGCGAAACGCTGACGCTGTCGCAGGACATGTTCGCCGACTTCGTGCCCGGCACGGGCCGGGCGGCCTTGTCGGTCGCGGTTTCGACCGCGCTCGATGCGGCGACGCTGTTCAATGAGCTGGACCGCTATCCGTTCGGCTGCTCCGAACAGATCGCAAGCCGCGCCATGGCCATGCTCTACGTCAACGAACTGGCGGCGCAATCGGGCCTTGCACCCGACGGCGAGATCGACACGCGGCTCAAGGACGCCATCGCCCGGCTGCTGGCGCGGCAGGATTCCAGCGGCTCGTTCGGCCTGTGGTCGGTCGGCGGCAATGACGCCTGGCTCGATGCCTACGTGACCGACTTCCTGACCCGCGCCAAGGACCGCGGCTTCGACGTCCCCGGCACGGGCTTTACGCTGGCGATCGACCGGCTGCGCAATTTCGTCGCCAACACGCCGGAGCCCAAGGACGGCGGCCGTGAACTGGCCTATGCGCTCTATGTGCTGGCCCGCAATGGCGCGGCGCCGGTCGGCGACCTGCGCTACATCGCAGACGTCAAGCTCAACGACATCGCGACCCCGATCGGCAAGGCGCAGATTGCCGCCGCGCTGGCGATGCTCGGCGACAAGGCGCGGGCCGACCGTGTCTATCTGTCGGCGCTGCAAGCGCTGGCGCCGCAGCCGCAATTGCAGATCGGCCGCATGGATTACGGCTCGGCGTTGCGCGACGCGGCGGCGCTGGTGACGCTGGCCTCGGAAGGCCGGGCGCCGCAGAAGACCATCGACGACGCCGTCGGCCGCATCGATGCGGCGCGGCGCCTCGCCTCGGAAACCTCGACGCAGGAGGGTGCCTGGCTGGTGCTGGCGTCGCGGGCGCTGGCCAGGCAGACCGGCGCCATCGCGCTCACCGTCGCCGGCCAAGCCCGCACCGGGGCGTTGTACCGGAGCCTGCGCGCCGACGAATTGACGGCGCCGCTGCCGGTGATGAACGGCGGCGAGGGCACGGTGCAGGCGGTGGTGTCGGTCAGCGGCGCGCCGCTGACGCCGGAGCCGGCTGCCGAACGCGGTTTCAAAATCGAGCGCAAGTATTTCACGCTGGAGGGAGAGCCCGCCGATCCGGCGCAGGCGCGGCAGAACCAGCGCTTCGTGGTGGTGCTGAGCATGACCGAGCCGCAGTCGCAGTTCGGCAGGATCATCGTCGCCGACTACCTGCCGGCCGGGTTCGAAATCGACAACCCGAAACTGGTCTCGTCGGGCGAGACCGGCACGCTGGCCTGGATCGAAAATGCGGTTGAGCCGGTGAATACAGAATTCCGCGACGACCGCTTTACCGCGGCCTTCGACCGGAAGCCGGATTCCGGCCCGCTGTTTGCGGTCGCCTATGTGGTGCGCGCGGTGTCGCCCGGCAGCTACGTGCTGCCGCAGGCCAAGGTCGAGGACATGTACCGGCCGGATCGCTTCGGCCGCACCGCGACCGGCGCGATCGAGATCACGGCGGCGCGATGACCCACACGCGGACCCTTCTGCTCGGCTTCGGCGGCGCAACGGTCGCGCTCGCTCTGGCCGTTGCCGGATGGGTCCATGCGCTCGGCCCTCCGCTGCTCGGGCGGGACCTCGACACCTCGCACGTGGTGCAGGACCGCGACGGCCGGCTGTTGCGGGCCTATGCGGCGGGCCCGGGCGTCTGGCGGCTACAGGCGTCGGCCGAGGATGTCGATCCGCGTTTCCTGAGCCTGCTCATCGGTTACGAAGACAAACGCTTCTACGACCACCTGGGGGTCGATCCCCTGGCCATGGGTCGGGCGGCCTTTCAGTTGATTAATCAACGTCGTATCGTTTCCGGCGCAAGTACTTTGTCAATGCAGGTGGCGCGGCTGCTGGAGCCGCGGCGCGAGCGCAGCTTAGGGACCAAGCTGCGCCAGATCGCGCGCGCTTTGGCGCTCGAGTATCACTTGAGCAAGGCCGAAATTCTCTCTCTTTATCTGACGCTTGCGCCCTATGGCGGCAACCTCGAAGGGGTCCGCGCGGCGTCGCTGGCCTATTTCGGCAAGGAGCCGCGGCGGTTGTCGCTCGGCGAGGCGGCGCTGCTGGTGGCGCTGCCGCAGTCGCCGGAGGCGCGCCGTCCTGACCGGTCTGCTGACCGGGCGCGGCGGGCCCGTGACCGGGTGCTGGACCGTGCCGTCGCGCACGGACTGATCCCGGCCGACGACATCGCGCGGGCCAAAGCCGAGACGGTGCCATCGGCGCGGCGGCCGATGCCGCTGCTGGCGCCGCATGCCGCGGATCAGGTCATTGCAGCGGCGCCGTCTCGCCGCCTTCACACCCTCACGATCGAAGCGCCGTTACAGGCGGCGCTTGAGGATCTGGCCCGCGACCGCGCGCAAGCGCTGGGTCCGGCGCTGTCGGTGGCAATCATCGCTGTCGACCACGGCAGCGGCGAGGTGCGGGCGCGGGTTGCCTCGGCCGATTACTTCGATGTGCGCCGCGCCGGGCAGGTCGACATGACGAACGCTCTGCGCTCGCCCGGCTCGACGCTGAAGCCGTTCATCTACGGGCTCGGTTTTGAGGACGGCCTGATCCACCCTGAAACTTTGATCGACGACCGGCCGGTGCGCTTCGGCAATTACCGGCCGGAGAATTTCGACCAGACCTTCCAGGGCACGGTCACCGTCCGCAAGGCGCTGCAATTGTCGCTCAATGTCCCGGCCATCGCCGTGCTCGGAAGGGTGGGCGTCAACCGGCTCGGCGCGCGCTTGACCGAAGCGGGCGCTGCGCTGGTATTGCCGAAAGGCGAGGCGCCGGGACTGGCCATGGGTCTCGGCGGCGTCGGCATTACGCTGTCCGACCTGACGATGTTGTATGCGGGACTGGCTCGGCTCGGCGCGGCTGTGCCGTTGGTCGAACGGGAAGGCGGCACCGCTCCCGATCCGCACCGGCTGATGGATCCGGTCGCCGCCTGGTATGTCGGCAACGCGCTGCTGGGCGCGCCGCCGCCGGACAATGCCCCGCACGGCCGCATCGCCTTCAAGACCGGCACGTCCTACGGCTATCGCGACGCTTGGGCGGTCGGCTTCGACGGCCGCATGACGATCGGTGTCTGGGTTGGCCGGCCGGATGGCACGCCGGTGGCGGGGCTGCTCGGCCGCAGCAGCGCCGCCCCCATTCTGTTCGATGCCTTTGCCCGGATCGGGCAGGCGCCGTCGGCGCTGCCGCGCGCGCCGCAGGGCGCCGTTCTGGCGGCCACTGCGCGGCTGCCGCCGCCGTTGCAACGTTTCAGCGCCGACGGCCGGCCGGGCGAGGTGTCCGAACCGCCGCGCATCATGTTCCCGCCCGATGGCGCGCGGCTGGAACTGTCCGGTGGTGGCGGCGCTGCGGGTGCGCCGGTCGCCTTGAAGATCGCCGGCGGGCGGGCGCCGCTCACTGTCATGGTCAACGGCGTGCCGCTTGCTGCGGCGAACGGTCGCCGAACCGTGTTTTTCCGCCCCGATGGCCCGGGGTTTGTCCGCCTGACGGTGATGGATGCCCGCGGCGCCGCCGATAGCGTCACCGTCCGGCTACAGTAGCCGGCTGAATCACAGCGCAAGGGTCGGGTCCTATTGTCCGCCGGAACCGAGCGGACTATGAGCCCTCTATGACGACCACGACCAACGATGACCGGCAGACGCTGGCCTCGGCGCGAAGCCTTTCCGCCGTGCTGGATTTCGCCGTCGCGTCGCACCGGCGCGTGGTGGCCGTGCTGATCCTGGTCTCGTTGCTCGCCTTCCTGCCGGGCTTTTTCCAGATTCCGCCGGTCGACCGTGACGAGTCCCGCTTTGCGCAGGCCACCAAGCAGATGCTGGAGCGCGGCGACTATATCGATATCCGGTTCCAGGACGAGGTTCGCTACAAGAAACCGGTCGGCATCTACTGGATGCAAGCTGTGGCGGTCAAAGCCGGCGAGGCGATCGGGGTGCCGGAGGCGCGCACCACTATCTGGTTGTACCGGATACCCTCGCTGATCGGCGCCATTGGCGCGGTTCTGCTGACCTACTGGGCCGCCCTGGCTTTCGTGCCGCGGCGCGCCGCGGTGCTGGCCGGACTGATGATGGCGACTTGCGTTTTGCTCGGCGTCGAGGCCCGGCTGGCCAAGACCGATGCGATGCTGCTGCTCACGTCGGTTGCGGCGATGGGCGCGATGGCCCGCGTCTACCTCGCGTCACACCGGAGCCCGTCGGCGCCGGCCGGCTGGGTGATGCCGGGAATTTTCTGGACCGCGCTCGCGGCCGGCGTGCTGATCAAGGGTCCTCTCATCCTGATGTTCGTGGTGTTCACCGCGCTGACCCTGGCGGTTGCCGATCGGTCGGTGCGCTGGATCGGATTGCTGCGGCCGCTGCCCGGCATCGCCTGGATGATCCTGCTGGTGCTGCCGTGGTTCGTGGCCATCGTCGCCAAGTCGGGCGACAGCTTTTTTGCCCAGTCGGTCGGCGACGACATGCTGGCCAAGATCACCAGCGGCCAGGAATCGCACGGCGCGCCGCCGGGCTATTACTTCCTGCTGTTCTGGGTGACGTTCTGGCCCGGCGCCGTGCTGGCCGGTCTGGCGGCGCCGACGGTCTGGCGGGCGCGGCGCGAGCCGGGCGCGAAATTCCTGCTCGCCTGGTTGATCCCGACCTGGATCGTGTTCGAACTGGTGATGACCAAGCTGCCGCATTACGTGCTGCCGCTGTATCCCGCCATTGCCATCCTGATTGCCGGCATTCTCGAACAGGGCGGTCTGTCCCGGTCGCGCTGGATCGTGCGCGGAACCGCCGGGTGGTTTATCTTTCCCGTGGTCATTGCCATCGGCGTGGTGGTCATGTTCGTCGGCTTGAGCCGCGATCTCGGCCTGATCGCCTGGCCGTTCTCGGCGGCGGCTGTCATCTTCGGCCTGTTCGCCTGGTGGCTCTATGAAGCCGATGGTGCCGAACGCGCCGTGCTGCGCGGCATGGCGGCGTCCGTGTGCGTTGCGATCACTGTGTACGCAGTGACCTTCCCGACGCTGCCGCTGTTTCCCAGTGCCTTGATCGACAATGCGGTGGGCGCGAGCGGCTGCGAAAACCCGCAGGTGTCTTCCGTCACGGCGTATCAGGAGCCCAGCCTGGTCTTCCTGTCCGGCACCGGCACGCTGTTCACCGACGGCGCCGGCGCTGCCGAATTTCTCGGCAAGGGACCTTGTCATTTCGCCCTGATCGACCCGCGCAGTGAGCGCGCCTTCATCCAGCGCGCCAACGCCATCGGTCTGCGCTACACGCTGATCCAACGCATCGACAGCTTCAACATCAGCATCGGCAAGCCGGTTGCGCTGGCGATCTTCCGTTCGGCCGGCCCATGAGCCTGGCGCACGGCGCGAACTCCGGCAATGCCGGCACGATCGCCGCCACGGCGCGGCGCTGCCTGATCAATGTCGGAACGGCGTTGAAGATCCTGGTGCGGCCCGCGCGTGTTGTGCCGCCGGCCATTGCGTCGCTGCAGTGGTTCGCTGGCGCGGTCGCGGTGGTCGCCGGTGTTTTGCTCGTCGGCATTTTTCTTCTCGATGCGGCGGTGATCAACGCGCTGGCGCGGCTGCCGCGCTGGGTCGTCGGCTTCTTTCAGGAGATCACCGACTTCGGCAAAGGAGCGTGGTTCCTGTGGCCGCTCGGTCTGCTGTTTCTTTTTCTGGCGGCGCTGCCGCGGACCATCTCGCGCATGTCTCAGGCCGTGCTCGATGCGGTGATGGTCCGCGTCGGCTTTCTGTTCGTCGCCATCGGGCTCACCGGGCTGATGGCGGCGATCGTCAAGAACGTCATCGGCCGTGCCCGGCCGGGCGTGTCCGGCGTCGTCGATCCGTGGCTGTTCGATCCGATCCACTGGGCGCCGGCTTACGCCAGCCTGCCGTCGGGACACACCACCACGGCCTTTGCGGCGCTGGCGGCGATCGGCATGTTGTGGCCGCGGGCCCGCACGATCTTGCTGGTCTTTGCAGTGCTGATCGCGGTGAGCCGGGTTGCGATTGCGGCGCATTACCCGACCGACGTCATGGCCGGGGCGCTGTTCGGTATTGGCGGTGCGATCCTGGTGCGGCGCTGGTTTGCGCTGCGGCGGCTGGGCTTTTCGATCGGGCCGGACGGGACCTTGCACCAGTTTGCGGGGCCCTCGGTCCGGCGGATCAAATCGGTTGCCCGCGAGCTACTGGCTTAATAAGAAGCTGCCTCAGGCGGGACACAGACCCATGAATACCAACGATCCGGCGGTTTCCGTCGTTGTGCCGGTGCGCAACGAAGCCGGCAATATCGCGCCGCTGGTGGCCGAAATCGCCAAGGCGCTCGGCGGCCAATGGCCGTTCGAGGTGGTCTACGTCAACGATGGCTCGACCGACGGCACCGACGCCGAACTCAAACGGCTGGGCGCGGAGTTTCCCTGGCTGCGCCGCGTCCGCCACAAACAGTCTTGCGGGCAGTCGTCGGCGGTGCGCACCGGCGTCGGCGCGGCGCGGGCGCCGCTGGTGGTGACGCTGGATGGCGACGGGCAGAACGATCCGTCATTCATCCCGGCGATGGTGCGGATGCTGGAAACGGATGCCACGCTCGGCCTGATCGCCGGCCAGCGCACCGGCCGCAAGTCGGGCGGTTTCAAGAAATGGCAATCGCGCATCGCCAATGGCGTGCGCAGCGCGGTTCTGCGCGACGGCACACGCGACACCGGCTGCGGGTTGAAGGCGTTCCGCCGCGACCTGTTCCTGAAGCTGCCGTATTTCGATGGCCTGCACCGCTTCCTTCCGGCGCTGGTGCGGCGCGAGGGTTATGGCATCGGTTACGTCGACGTGGTCGACCGGCCGCGCGGCGCCGGCGTGTCGAATTACGGTCTGTGGGACCGCTTGTGGGTCGGCATCCTCGACCTCGCCGGCGTGTGGTGGCTGACCCGCCGTAAAAAGCACAATCCGGAAATAGCGGAGGACTGAAATGCTGGTTGATATCACCCACGCCATCGGCGGCTATTTGCACGACGTGTTCATCGGCAATGCCGACTGGGGCATCATCGTCGGCTACGTGGCGCAGTTGCTGTTCGCGATGCGCTTCGTGGTGCAGTGGATTGCGTCCGAGAAGGCCGGCCGCAGCGTCGTGCCGACGTCGTTCTGGGTGTTCTCGATCGGCGGCGGCATCATGCTGCTGGGCTATGCGCTGTATCGCAAAGACCCGGTGTTCATCATCGGCCAGGCGTTCGGCGTGTTTGTGTATCTGCGCAATCTACAATTCGTTATGCGCAGCGGCGGGCAGGGTGCGCCGGCCTGAGCCGGTGGCGGTGTACCGCGCATCGGCGGCTTTTTAGACAGTTGGTCGGTACTCACGCACGGCGAAGTTTACGTCTTTCCGCGTAGGCTTGGTGCCGGTTGCACCGCAACGCCCGAGTCACGAACCGAGGACCGCCAACCATGAACCGCATCATCAAGAGCATCGCACTCGCCGCCATCGCCGCGGGCCTGTTCGGCGGGCCGTCTCATGCCAGCCGCGCCGCTGCCGATGCCTGCGCCGCCAAGCTGCCGGCCAACAGCCAGATGATCTATGCCGCCACGGTGGCCGACGTGGCGCCGGGCGTCGACTTGCAGGACGTGGTGCGGTCCAGGACGCGCTCGCTGGTGATAGGCGGCAAGCTCAGCCGGGGCGAGGCGCAAGCCGCGGCCGAAGCGGCCGGCGCGTGCCTGAAGCAGGTGCTGTAACCTCGAGCCGACCCCGGCAACGGGCAATTCGAGCCGCCGCGGCGTTCGCGCCGGGGTGGCTTTCTATTGGCCATCAGCGCATCCGGGTGCAAAGCCGGAGCGATGCATCATAAGCCAGCCTTCTGATCGCCGCAGGGCCGTTAGCCGGATGGCCGGGTCCAGGGCCGGGCTGCGACAATGACAGCCGTTTGGCGATATCGACTTTAAGTCACGGACCCTTGACCTGACGATCCGATCGTTCTGAGATAGAAAAAAGGCCGGGCTTGGGGACTTAGGCCCGGTTTTTGCAAGATTCCGTCCGGAACGAGACGCGAACGGCACATGGTGGCCGATCGTTGAGGTCGCCGGATTTTGTGTCACCTGAGAGGCCAACACATGTATAAAATTGCCAGCCTATTCGCGCTCGCCGTCCTCTTGGCGGCGCAGGGCGCGTCTGCACAAACGCTGAAGACCGTGAAAGACCGTGGCGCCCTCAACTGCGGGGCCAACGGCACACTCGCCGGTTTCGGTCTGCCCGATGCACAAGGGGCCTGGACCGGCCTCGATGTCGATCTCTGCCGCGCCATTGCGGCGGCGATCTTCGATGATCCGACCAAAGTGAAATTCGTCGCGCTCACCGCCAAGGACCGCTTCACGGCGTTGCAATCCGGCGAAGTGGACATCCTGGCGCGCAACACGACGTGGACTTCGTCGCGCGACACCTCGCTCGGCCTGAACTTCACCGGCGTGAACTATTATGATGGCCAGGGCTTCCTGGTGCGCAAGTCGCTCAAGGTGAATTCGGCGCTGGAACTCAACGGCGCGTCGGTCTGCGTGCAGCAGGGCACCACCACCGAGCTCAACCTCGCCGACTACTTCCGCGCCAGCAAGATGCAGCTGAAGACGGTGACCTTCGCCACGGCGAACGAAGCGGTAAAAGCCTATGACGCTGGCCGCTGCGATGCCTACACCACCGATGCCTCCGGCCTCTATTCCGAACGGCTGCGGCTGGCCAATGCCGGCGACCATATCATTCTGCCGGAAATCATTTCCAAGGAGCCGCTCGGCCCGGCCGTCCGCCACGGCGACGACCAGTGGTTCGACGTCGTGAAGTGGGTACACTTCGCGATGCTCAACGCCGAAGAACTGGGGGTCACCCAGAAGAACGTCGGCGAGATGGTGAAGTCCGACAATCCGGAGATCAAGCGTCTGCTTGGCACCGAAGGCGCTTTCGGTGAGCAGCTCGGCCTGACCAAGGACTGGGTCGTGCGTATCGTCGGCAAGGTCGGCAACTACGGCGAAATCTTCGAGAAGAATGTCGGGCAGGGTTCGCCGATGAAGATCGCCCGCGGCCTCAACGGTCTGTGGAACAAAGGCGGCCTGCAGTACGCGCCGCCGGTTCGCTAAGCGAACACGCCGACGAAGCAATGCCGCGGGCGGGGGCGCCCGCGGTGCTGCCGGGGAGATGCGGGCGCGGCGCGCCCGGGGAGGGGTGAATGTCGTTAGACTCAACACCGTCCCGTCCGGCGCGTGTCGCGTTCTACAACGATCCCAAAGTTCGCAGCATCTTCTACCAGCTCGCTTTGTTGGCGGCGATCGCATTCCTGGTCTATAGCGCCGTCAGCAATGCGATCGAAAATCTGGCGCGCGCCAATATCGCGTCCGGCTT
>JALHNV010000030.1 GCA_022843325.1 Pseudolabrys sp.
GCGAGAAACCCACCTCGAAACGAGTTCTCCCTTGAGAGCCGTGGTAGACCACCACGTTGATAGGCCGGGTGTGTAAGTGCGGCAACGCATTGAGCTTACCGGTACTAATAGCTCGATTGTCTTGATTGCTCTCATTTCCAATGCCCATTCGCTCTTCGTTGGAGAGCAATGGCGCGACACCGAATGAGAGAGACCTTTGCTTGCGCCGCGGGATCCTGAAAAGGGATGCTCGTTTGCGCAAACACTTGCTTCACAACTCGTCCTTGGCCGGACTGGTGGTTTTAGCGGGGGGCCTGTACCCGATCCCATCTCGAACTCGGCCGTAAAACTCCCCAGCGCCAATGGTACTAAGTCTTAAGACTTGGAAGAGTAGGTCGCTGCCAGTCCTGCCAAGGACGATATAATCCTCATTCACGATGATCAGAATTCTTACAACGGCCGCCTGCAAGGGCGGCCGTTTCGTTTGTGGAGCTGCCCTCCGCAGATGAAGAAACCGCCGCCGGGAAACCGGCGGCGGTTTTTTCGTGCGTGCTGCGTGAAGGCTCTTTGGGGGGCGTGCTTTGCGCTATCGCGCCGGGGCCGGCGGCCGTCTTAGCGTTGAGTTTGAAGCAACGGCGTTCACACCAGAAACCGTCAGTTGCGCTCTTCGACCACCCGCTCGAGCTTTTTGCTGAGGTACCAGGACAGGCCGAGGAAGGCGATCAGCATGACCAGGCCGAGCGTCGAGGAGGCATCGCTCATCAGCTTCTCCGATACTTCACCGAACGCGTAGCCGGCCGAGACGATCGCGAACGACCAGATGCCCGCGGCAATGAAATTGAGCGCCAGAAATGTCGACCAGGGCAGGTTGGACATGCCGTAGGCAAAGGCGGCGACGCCGCGGATGCCGTGCGGATAGCGATGTATCATGACCATCCACAAATAATGCCGGTCGGTCAGGCGCGCCGCGGTCGCCACCGCTTTTGCCAGCCGCGGAAACGACGTGAACATGCGCCCTCCGTAGCGGCGGCCGACCCAGAAGCGGATGACGTCGCCGAAGAAGCTGCCGACCCAGCATACCACGATCAGCGTACCGAAACCGAAGGCGCCGGCATGGGCCGCGTAGCCGCCGAACAGGCCGAGAAGCAGGCTGTGCGACGCCGCATAGGCGAACATCAGGCTGTAGGCCATATCGCCGTGCTGGCGGATCAGCTCGAGAAACGACGTCAGGTCGGTGGGAAACAGCAAGCGCGGACTCCTAAGGTGAACCAGATCCGGCACCGACGGCGTCCGGGAACAGGGCAGGCTACCATGCCGCTCAGCGCCGGAGAAAGCAGACGCGCGTCCGCCCGCGCCAACGTGCGCAAATGTCGCGATACCGTTGCACGGCTATTTGTTCTTGGATTGCCGCGCCGTCCACAAGGCGGCGATGCGCTTGCGGAAGCCTTTCGGCTTCTCGGCAAACAGACGGCCGGCAACCCGCGCCGCCGTCTTGAGATGCGCGGCGCGGCGCGCCGCGATCGCTGGAACGAGACGCGAGCGCCAGGGCGCCAGCGGCTGGTGCGGCGCGGTGTACTTGGCGAGCATCTCCAGGTCCTGACAGGCGCCGAGCTGGTTGCGCAGACGCTGTGCTTCTTCCAGCCATACTTTGCCGAGCCGCGGCCACAGCGGTTCGATCAGATCCATCTGGTGGCGGTGCTCGACCACCCGGCGGCGCAGATCGTGCAGGTGCTCGGGCTCGGCCGTGATCCAGTCATCGGGCATCAGCTGGCGGGCCCGGCGATAGGTCGCGTTAAGCCCGTCGACCACGGTATCGAAGTCGATTGCCCTCAGCGGCCAGCGTTCCAGAGACAGGGTCGCGAAATCGAGGTAGCGCGACAGCCGTTCGCGCATCTCCGGCGTGAAGCTGGTCTGCTCCGCGGCATCCCGCAACTCAGCCAGCCGGCCGCGGATTTTTTCCGCCGAGGCGTCGGAGAACGGCATGTCGTTCTTGCGCAGATCGGCGAGCGCATCGAGCGCCGACTGGGCGTCGCGGGCGTTCGACAGTGCCCGCATCAGTTCGCGGGCTTCGGCGCGCATCAGATCGGCCTGTTCGCCCAGTGGACGGGCCAGCAACCGCAAAAGGGCCCGCCAGCGCTTGAGTGCCTTGCGAACTGCATGCACTGCTTCGGGGTCGGCAAGTTCCGGATCGGTCAGGATCTGACGGGCATCGGCAATAATCGACCGCGCGGCGGCGGCGAGGCCGTCGCCAAAGCTGTTATTTGTCCCGCCCGCCCCCATCATGGACCTCTTTTCCCGCGGTTTCATGACAGGTTTATGAAATGAAAGATTCTACGCCCTTCCCATTCACGTCTGTGGTTGCTACATAGCCCTCGAAACGCGCGGGCCAAGCCCCGCGCCTTTCGAATTTTTGGCGCGGGGTGGAGCAGCCCGGTAGCTCGTCAGGCTCATAACCTGAAGGTCGTAGGTTCAAATCCTACCCCCGCAACCAAAATTCCCGACGTTTGACAGCCGAGGCGTCCCGCAGGGGGCGCCTTTTTGCGTTGCAGGCCTTTCTTTGCGTTGCAGGCCTCCGCTTCAAACGGCCGCGGCGGTTGCGCGTGCGGCAGGCGGTGCTGCCCACGGTTGCGTGTTCATCCTGCGACAACGCTGCAAAATGGTGTCGGAACAATCACCTAGATCGGCGGCACCAGATGCATTAGCCTCTGCCGCAGTCCGTCAATAGGCGTCAGAAGACGTCAGCTTAGGGAGAGAAGTCAGCATGAAAATTCGAGGATTGATTCTGGCGGCCGCCGCAGTGTTTGCGTTCGGGACCGCGGCGCCGGCGCAGCAGACCGAGACCATCCGGCTGACGATCGGATCGAGCCACCCGCCGGTGATCCCGTGGGTGCTGGCGATGCGCAACACCGTTGTCCAGAAGACCAACAAGGCGCTGGAAGCCAAGGGGTCCAAGTATCGCATCGAATGGAACGAGGCCTACGGCGGCGTTCTCTATAATTTCGAAAACACCATCGAGGCGATCGAACAGGGCATCGCGGATTTCGGCTGGGTCGGCACGCTGTGGGAGCCGGCCAAGATGCCGCTCCAGAACATCATGTTCGCAACGCCCTTCGTCACCGACGATCCGAAGATCTCGGCCAAGGTGATGGATGAACTGATGGCGAAGAACAAGCACTTCCAGAAGGAGTGGGAGGATCAGAACGCGATCTATTTCGCCGCCACGGTGTCGGATTCCTATCAGCTCTTCACCAAATTTCCGGTCAAGTCACTGGCCGACCTGAAGGGCAAGAAAATCCTCGCCGCTGGCGCGGTGGGTGCATGGGCAGAAGGTCTCGGCGCCACGGCGGTGAATGCCGGCATCCCGAACTTCTACAACATGTTGCAGACCGGCGTCGGTGACGGCGTGATCCTCATTCCGTCGGGTGCCGTGCCGATCAAGCTGCACGAAGTGGCGCCGCACGTCACCACCGTCAACCTCGGCGCGGTCGCCTTCGGTGCCTTCGCCGCCAACAAGAAGAAGTGGGAAAGCCTGCCGCAGGAAGTGCGCGACACGATGCTGCCGATCGCCAAGGAATACGCGGCGGAGAACATCAACATCGTGCAGACCCGCGAAAAGGCCGGCGTCGAGCGCATGGGCAAGGATGGCGCCAAGCTCGCCACGCTGCCGGCGGACGAGCGCAAGCGTTGGGCCGACGCGATGCCCAACCTGGCCAAGACCTGGGTCGATGCCGCCGACAAGCGCGGCCAGCCCGGCAAGCAGATCATGGAAGAGTACATGGCTGCGATGCGGGCTGCCGGCGCCAAGCCGGCCCGCGACTGGGACAAGGGCCTGTAAAGGCGGTAGTCTGATATCGGCTAGACGCGGCTTTACGTCCGGGCGTGCATTTTCGCGCCCGGACGTTCAGTTTGTGCCGCTGATCGCCGCGCCTGCGAGCGGAGCATTATTCGATGGATACCTCGGCCAACAGAGCTGAAACCGGCGCGGTGATGCCGACCCGGGTCGACGCCATTCTCAATCTGGGCCTGTCGGTCATCAGCGCCGTCTGGATCTTCGCCATCATGGCGCTGGTCTGCGCAGACATTTTCATGCGCAACGTCTTCAACGCGCCGATTTCCGGCGTCGCCGAGTTCATCGCGCTGTCGGTGCCGGCCTGCGTGTTCCTGCAATTGCCGTCGGCCATCGCGCAGCGGCGGCTGGTGCGGGCCGAACTGACCATCGGCAAGTTGGAGCGCGACCAGCCGCGCGCGGCGGCCGTGTTCAATATCGTGTTCTGGCTGGTCGGGATGTTCGTCTTCTGGAAGATCCTGGTCTGGGCCTGGCCGGACTTTCAGAAATCCTATGCCGGCAACGAATTTTCCGGCGTGCAGGGGGTCTATGAGATTCCGGTGTGGCCGTTCAAGCTGACGTTGATCGTCGGCATCGGCTTCGGCCTGATCCAATTCGCGATTCATGTGCTGCGCGAAGCCATGCTGATCGCCGGTCTGCGCGCCAGCCCCCGCGCCGATGGTGGTCGGGAGAATTTTGCGGTCAGCGCGCTGATCGCGGCGGTCTTCGTCGCGGCGGTCGTGGGCTTCATTGCGTTTCTGGTGATCGCCGATCCGCGGCCGTCGATGGTCGGCGCCTATTCGCTGGCCGCCATGCTGGCGTTGACGCTGTTCGGCATGCCGATCCCGCTGGCGTTGATGAGCGTCTCATATCTGGGCATCTGGGTGATCCGCAGCAGCGAACTGCTGTCGATCAACACCCTCGGTCTGGCCGCATCCTCCGGCGTGGCCTCCTACGAATTCGGCGTCATCGCGTTGTTCATCATGATGGGCCTGGTGCTGGAAAAGGCCGACGTCGGCCGCGACGCCTTCCAGATCGCGGCTGGCCTGCTGCGCAAGCTGCGCGGCGGTCTCGGCATCGCCACCGTCGGCGCCAACGCCATTTTCGCCTCGATCGTCGGCAGCTCGATCGCTTCGGCCGCGGTGTTCAGCCGGATTGCCGTGCCGGAGATGGTGAAGCACGGTTATACCAAGCGTTTTTCGGTCGGCACCGTGGCCGGCTCGTCGGTGCTGGGGATGCTGATTCCGCCGAGCTTGCTGCTGATCGTCTACGGCCTGGTCGCCGAAGTCTCGGTCGGGCGGTTGTTCGTCGCCGCCGTCATTCCGGGCCTGCTGCTCGCCTTCGCCATGGCGTTTGCCATCTACCTCATGACCTATCTGACGCCGCGCTTCGTCGGCAATGTGCGGGCGTCGGACGATGTCCCGCCGATCACGTGGTCGCAGATCGGCACCCAGCTTGTCCCCATCATGGGACTGGTGGCGATCGTGGTCGGCGGTATTTACGCCGGCTTCTTCACGCCGACCGAGGCCGCTGCGGTCGGCACCGCGCTGGCGTTCCTGCTGGCCTTCGCCAAGCGGCGCATCGGCTGGAGCGAATTCCGGGCCATCGTCCTGGAGACATCCTTTATCTCCGCGTCGATCCTGTTCCTGATCATCGCCGCCAACCTCTATTCGCGCCAGGTCGCGCTGACCGGCATTCCCATGCTGGTATCCGACTGGGTGACCATGGCCGGGCTCAGCATGGGCGCCTTCATGGCGATGTATTTTGTGCTGCTGGTGCTGCTCGGCATGATCCTCGACTCGGTGTCGATCATGCTGGTGGTATTGCCGATCATGATACCGGTGCTGGAGGCGCTCGACGGCGACAAGATCTGGTTCGGCATCATCACCGTCATCGCCGTGGAAATCGGCTTGCTGACGCCGCCGTTCGGGCTGTCGGTCTATGTGGTGAAGGGCGTGCTGCCGAAGGATTTCGTGTCGCTCGCTGATATCTTTATCGGTGCCATCCCGTTCGTGCTGGTCATGGCGCTCGTCACCTTCATCCTGATGGGGGTCCCGGACCTCAGCCTCTGGCTCTTGCGCCTTTAGCGGCGAGCGATAGTCTCGGCGTCCGGCTGAGCCGGCGCTGAGTGCCGTTGCCTGCCGACGAACAGGCCATACCCATGCTGCCGTCACGGGAGTTTGCGCTCGTCGCCGCCTGTTGCCGCTGGCCGCTGACCGATGCGGCGCTGGTGGACATTCGCGGCGCGGCTGACGCCGTCACCGATTGGACGGCCTTTCTGCGCCTCGTCACCCGCCACCGTGTCGCCGGCCTCGCGCAGAACGCGTTGGCGATTGCTTCGGTGACGCTGCCTCCTGACATTGCCCGGCCGCTGGGGGGGCGGGCGCAGGCTGCGGCGCGCCTCAGTCTGGCGCTGGTGTCGGAGACGATCCGTCTGCAAAGAGCCTTCGATGCCGCCGGCATCGGTGTCCAGGTTCTCAAAGGCGCCGCGCTCGCTCAACGCGCCTACGGCTCGCCCGCCCTCAAGCACAGCAAGGACATCGATCTGCTCGTTGCGCCGGGCGATGTCGAACCTGCCTTGCGGCTCCTGGAGCGCAACGATTACGCCCTGACTTATCCGGTGCCCCACCTCGGCGGCCCTAAGCTGGCGACGTTCATTCGCTATGGCCGCGAGATCAAGCTCCTGCATGCCGGCGGCGTCTTGCAGGTCGAACTGAAATGGAAGCTGGCCGACAACCCGCGACTGCTGGAAGGGATCGATACGGACGCGCCGGCGCAGACACTCTATCTGACCGATCATGTCTGCGTTCGCACGCTGTCGGATGGCGACTGTTTCGCCTATCTGAGCGTTCACGGCACGCATCATGCGTGGTTCAGATTGAAGTGGCTTGCCGACTTCAATGCTGTGATTGCAACGAAATCCGATGACGATCTGGTCGGTCTGTTTCGTCACGCACAAGGTGCCGGTGCCGGTCTATGTGCGGGGCAGGCCCTTCTGCTTTGCCACCGGCTGCTGAGTTTGCCGCTGCCGGCCGCGCTGCGGGACGAGCTTCAGGCGAGCAGGCGGTTGCGGCGTCTTGTGACGATTGCGCTTGGCGCGCTGGCCGATCCGCTGACAGAGACGCGGACGGATTCCGGCCTTGCCGGCATCGCGCGTGGCGTCCGCGGCCGGTTTTTGTCCGGACAGGGCGCAGGCTACTACTGGTCGCAATGGCGGATCGAGTCGGTCGGGCTTCTCGACGTTGCTCACGTCACCCTGCCGCCGGCACTGCATTTCCTCTATCCGCTTCTGCGCGTTCCGCTTTGGATCGGGCGCCGCGCCCGGCGCGGACTGGCGCAAATCGCGCGGTGAAATGCCGGCAAGACGTTCCTGCTGGAAAACATTTCGAGCAGTTCGGCGGTCCGGGGCGATGGCGCGGGCCGCTGGAGGCTGGCTTGCTTGATGGCCTCCGATAACGCGTGAACGTCATGCGCCGGAACGACGATGGCAACGCCGTCGAGCAGATCGTGCAGTTCAGTGCCGGCGTTCGCCGTGACCAGAATGGGCCGGCCGCTGGCCAGCATGCCGCCCAATTTCGAGGGCAGCACCAGATCGGCGGCGCTGCGATCCTGCGGCAGGACGTGAAGATCGGCCAGATTCAGGAGTTCGCAGAGATGCTCCTCGGGCTGCAGCGGCAGAAAATGAATATTGGCAAAGCGGCCGTAAGTTTCAACCAAAGACTCTTTGATAGGGCCATCGCCCGCGATGACGAACCGGATGCCGCTGTGGTCTCTGCATTGCAGTGCCGCATCCAGCAGGACGGGAAGGGCCTGCTTGGGTCCCAGTTGCCCGGCGTAAAGCACGACGAAGTCCGTTGCGGCGATGCCGAGCATCTCGCGAAACCGGTTGGCGCCGTCCATGCGCCTGATGCTGGAAAGGTCGACCCAGTTGCGCAGAACAAGCAAGACGTCCGGCGCTATTCCCTTGACCTCGATCGCGCGGCGCATCCGCTCGGAAATCGTGATGATGGAATCGAACCGGCGGAGCATGAATCGCTCGACGGCGGTGGCCACCTTCCGCAGCCACTCTCCCTTCAGATGTCCGACGCTGAAAGCTGCGTCGATCTCAAGGTCCTGGACGTGAAGGATGCACCGGGCGCCGACGATCCTTGCGGCCAGAACGGCGGCGGGCGCGCACATCAGTGTCGGCTGCACGCACACCACGGCGTCGGGCCGGCTGCGCAGGATTCGCCATATCGCAACGGGCGCGGCGGCGAGAGCGAACGTCAGCGGCGTGATCAAACGCCAAATGCCCTGGCCGTGGGCGTCAAGCAATAGCGGACAGCGAACGATCCTGACGCCGCTCCACGCTTCCACCCGGTAGCGTCCTGCGCGGTAGGGGGGGCGCACTTTCCATCCGGGATAGTGGGGCACGCTGGTGATCACCTCGACCGCCTCGCCCTGTGCCGCAAGGTATGCCGCCAGTTCACCGGTGTAGCGGCCGACACCAATCGGCTCGGGGAAGAAGTTCATTCCATGGATGAGTATCTTGTTGCGCGGCGTCTTGGCTCCACCGGGTTGTTCAATTCCCATCGGACCGGCCAGCAATGAAAGGGCGCTCAACAAACGGAAACGAATTCGCGCCACGGAATGAATAAGACGCGCGATTGCCTTTTCTTGCGCCTCTGAAATAATCCAACGCCATTATACTTGAAAAGCGATCGTGGGAATCGCGCATCGTTATCAAACGCGCGAATGCGCCATAACCGAAACTTACCGCTGACGTGTTGCGGAGAAGATCATTGGCAAAGGCGCCGGAGCCGGTTCAAGCCAGGAATAGTCGCGGTCGGGCTTTGGCTGCTGCAGCGATTGTATTGCTGGTAACGGGATGTAGCGGGGTGCCGGATCTTGGCGGTGCGCTTTCAACGACTGCCCCGCCAGACGCCGCGGTTCATCAGGCGTCCCCGGCGGCGATCGCGCTGGCGCCGGGCGACAAGATTCGCGTTACCGTCTTCGGCGAAGACAAGCTGACCGGTGATTATCTGCTCGATACCGGCGGTTATGTGGCCTTGCCGCTGGCCGGCAGCGTCAAGGCCGCCGGGCTGACCACGCCCGAACTGGAGCGGACGCTCGAGAAGCGTTTTGGCGGCAGCTATCTCCGCAACCCCAAGGTGACCGTGGAGGTCATGACGTTCCGGGCCTTTTACGTCCTCGGCGAGGTGCAAAGGCCCGGTGAGTTTCCGTATCGGGCCGGGCTTAACGTGTTGAGCGCCATTGCGATTGCAGGCGGCGCGACGTACCGCGCCAGCACGTCCGAAGTGATCATCCAGCGGTCGGGCACCACCACGCTGCTGAAATATCCTCAGTCGCCTTCGATTGCCGTGATGCCCGGCGATCTCGTGCGCGTTCCCGAACGGTATTTCTAGCTAGCGGCAGAGCGGATACAGCCTGGCCAAGTCGGCCCCGCGCAAATAGATCATGTCCGGCCGTAGCCCGCCGTTCTGATCCAGCCACGCCTGGATAGGCTTGGGATACATGCCATAAAGCAGCCGTGTGGCCTCGTAATCGACGACAAGCAGACCCGACGGATCGGGCGCAAAGGCGGCATGGAAGCCGAAGACAGCCCGCTCGGTGACGCAGATCTTGTGTGACGGGACGAGGCCTATAACAGCGGTGCATGCCGAATAACATTTACCGTCAATTACGACGCGCTGCTCCGACCGGTTCAATTCCGAGAACCGGACGATATAATCGCCAAGCGGTCCGCCTGGATCATCGGCGATCCAGACTGAAGCGTCGGCGATGGTGGCCAATCCGCTTGCCAATAACGCGAATGCGAGACGTGTGAGTGTCGGCATGGCGCCCTCGCAGCAGCTCGACGCCATGATCCGCCATCGGGCGTGCGCCATCAAACCATTTCCGTGCTCCGGCCGCTGGAATCTGGTAATGTCGCCGACACTTAAATGAATTGATTTCTCGGGCCGACCGTCTTTGTTGCGTTGGACTGATTGATCCGAATGATGCCCGGTCACAAACCAGCGCGG
Source organism: Pseudolabrys sp. (assembly GCA_022843325.1). Lineage (GTDB taxonomy): Bacteria > Pseudomonadota > Alphaproteobacteria > Rhizobiales > Xanthobacteraceae > Pseudolabrys. The sequence goes on from JALHNV010000030.1 coordinate 9,829, forward strand.
CGCCTTGCCATCAAGGTGGCCGTATTCGCTTTGGGGGGATGGATTGCTTGCGGCGCTTCCGTTGCGCAGCACGCGCCGGAGGTGCCGTCGCGGCAGGTTTTCCATTCGAGGATCGAGCCGCTCACCGACACGATCGAACTCCAGTCAGCCGATCCCCGGCCGAAGTCCAATCACGGTGCATTGCAGGTGCTGGACTGGCTCCTGTACGGCAAGGTGTCGCTCGGCGGTGCCTACGACGACAACATTTTCTCGTCCTCCTCCCGGAAGGCCGTGTACGGCACGCGATTTCAGCCATCGCTGGTGGCCTCGCGCAATACCGGCATCCAGCGGACGTTACTGTATGGCGCCGGCGATCTTCGCTATTACCCGTCGGAGGGCGTCACCGATATCCTGGCGTCGACCGTTGGTCTTGCCCATGTCTGGGAAATTCAACGCGACCTCGTTCTCCGCGGCCAGTTCGATGTGTTGCGCGGCAAGCAGAGTTCGTCATTGGCGAACACGGCCGGTGCGATTTATACGGAGCCGTTGAACTACACCAGCCTGTTCGCCTCGACCTTGATCGAAAAGTCGTTCGGCCGGTTTTTTACCGCTATCGGAAGCAGCGTCACCGGAAACCTCTTCGAGGATACCCGCAACAGCCTCGGCACCGAGATCGATCAGTCGTTCCGGGATGGCACACGCACGACCATCAATGGGCGCGTTGGCTATCATATTTCCCCCATTGTTTATGCCTTCGTCGAGCCATCGTTGAACTGGGGGCGGTTCAGGTCGTCATCGCTGAATTCGGACGGCTACCGGATCGTCGGCGGACTGGGGACGGCGCGCATCGGGCTGTTCAACGGCGAGATCTATGGCGGCACACTGACCGAGCATTTCAACGACCCGCTGACCCCGAAACTGAGCAGGGCGATTTTTGGCGGGCAGCTGTCGTGGTACCCGACCCGCTTTGTCACGTTGAGCGCGCTCTACGATCAGTCTCTGGGGACGTCCGATTTCAGCCCGCATGTCTTCGGCGCTGGTTCGGTCACGAAAATATCCACGGCGCAATTTGTGGCGAACTGGGGTGTTCTGAGTAACGTTGCCATCCAGGGCTTCGTAAAGCTTCAGGATCTGGAGTTTCTGGGGTCGACCCGAGAAGATGCTGTTAATCAATATGGGGCGAACGTCACCTATATGATCAATGAAAGACTTGGTATTACTTTTGAGTATTCTTACGTCAGCCGAACAAGCAACGTTGCCGGCGTCGACTTTACAAAAAACTTCTTTTCGTTGGGTGGGAAGTCAAAGTTCTAATCTGCCGGCGCCATCAACGCCGAATGATTGCGGTGAAAACTCCCGCCGGGTTTCAATTGCGACCGACCACACGCTATGGTAACATAATGGAGTTGTTCGTGTTTATGTTGCGCTGACGCGAAAAACGCGAGGGGGCGGGCAATGCGGACGCTGATGTCAGCCGTGGTCGCTGTTGCGCTTGTGGCCGTTAATTTCCCGATTGCACCCGGCACGGCGCAAACGCGGGGAACGGCGGCCAACATGAATCCGAGCGAGAAGCCGGCCGATGCGGCGGTGCTGGTTGCCTTCACGATCAGGTCCTTTCCGAGCGGCGGCGAACCCTTGAAGGCCGCGATCACCGACCTGGTGATCAAGTATCCACGCTTTGCAACCCATGTTGCCGTTCACCTCCGCAACGACCGGTCCCTGTCTCCGGCGCAGAGAGATGCGGTCATCGCCGGCCTCGCCGCGGCGTTGAACCGCCTCGGCGTTGTTGCGCAGGCAGACGGCGTCGATCCCCTGACCTTGGCCCTCATCCTGGGCGGCGCCGGTGCGGCTGGCTTCGGCCTGTATCAAGCGACGAAAGGCTCCGGCTCTTCCACGCCGGTCGTCAGCCCCAACTGAGGGATGCGGCGCCGGTGTCCGGCTCATGCCCAAAGGCGAGACATGATTTTCGCCGTCGACGACAAGGTTTCCTTTCGGCGCGCGGCGGCGCTCGATGTGTCATTTCGATCGGATGCATTGGCCGTCTCTGGCGAACACCGCGACGTGTCGTCGCCGGGGCGTGAAGCCTCCCATGTCTGGACGACGATCGAAAAGAGTCTGTTCGCCCTGGCGATCCTGGGCATGGCCTGGGTGCCGTTCTGGCTTGGCAGCAACCGCGACATCGCCTGGCTGATCAACGCAGCGTATTTTGGTGCGCTGGTGGTGGCGCTGGAAGCGGGCCTGCTGCTGACCGGCACGGCGCATCCGGTGGCGCTCAGGAAGGTGGCTGTTCCCGCGCTGCTGTATGCGGTGACATGCCTGTGGGTCGCTGTCCAATACAGCACGACGGTGCCGTCCTGGCTCGAACACCCGTTGTATCAATACGGCCGCGACACGCTGAACGTCGACATTCAGGGCAGCATTTCCATCAACCGTGAACTGACGGCTCTGGCGCTGCTCCGCCTGCTGACGGCGGGTGCGGTGTTCTGGCTGTTCCTGCAACTGTGCCGGTCGCCGCAACGGGCGCTGTGGACCGTACAGGCGATCGCCGTGATCGGCATCGCTTACGGCATCTACGGCATCGTCGCCTATTTTGTCTTTCCCGGTACCATCCTGTGGCTGCCCAAACTCGCCTATCTGGATTCGGTCACGTCGACCTTCATCAACCGCAACTCCTATGCAACCTATGCCGGGATCGGACTGGCGGCGGCGCTTGCCTGCACGATCAACGCCTACACGCGCAATACCGCGGCTGCCGGGCGATCGGTGTCGCGCCGGCTTGTCGCCTTCGCCGCATCGACCGCGGGTGCCGCGGGATTGTGGATCGCCGGCACTTTCATTCTGGGACTGGCTTTGGTGCGCACCGGGTCACGCGGCGGCATCCTCGCCGGGCTTGTCGGGCTTGCCGTGCTTGTCCTGATGATTGCGCTGCGCGGCCGCAATGCCGTCGCGGCGATGGCGAGCCTCGTTGGCTTGCTGGCCGCCGGTGCCGCCGTCTTTGTGTTCGGCGATGTGCTGGCCGGACGGCTGCTGGCTTTCGGGTTCGAGGCCAGCGACCGGCTCGCCGTCTACAAGCTGACGGTTCTTTCGATTCTGGATTCACCCTTGAAAGGCTTTGGCTATGGCACGTTTGCCTATGTCTTTCCGATGTACCGCGACAACAGTCTGAGTTCGTATGGGTTCTGGGATAAGGCGCACAACACCTACCTCGAACTCTTCCAGGGCCTGGGCATCCCGGTTGCACTGCTCTTTCTCGCGATGGTCGCGATACTGGCGGCGCGATGTGCGCGGGCAGTGCTGAGCCGGAGAAGTTCGGCCACCGCACCGCTGGTCGCCGCCAGTACCACGGTCATCGTCGGACTCCACGCCTGTGTCGACTTCAGCCTGCAGATCCAGGCCGTCGCCTTGACCTGGACAGCGCTGCTGGCGGCCGGCGTGGCGCAATCCTGGCGCAGCGAGGTCGATACCGCGGCTTAGACGGCGCGACAGAAACGCAGGGAAATGGATTGGGGAAAGATTCAAGGTGCTTGAACGGACGCGCTCACTGGAGACCCGGCAGACCGTGGCGATGCCCGGCTCCGACGCCGTCGACTTGCGCGTGGTCCAGGTCTTTCTCTGGCGGCGCTGGAAACTCATTCTTGCCACCGCGGCGATCGTGGCCGCCGTAAGCTACATCGCGCTGCTCGTCGTCACGCCGCGTTACACTGCAACGGCTCAGGTTTTGCTGGACCCCAGCCGCCAGAAGCTGATCGGCACCAGCAACGTCGTTCCCGAGCTCAGTCTCGACACCGGCAGTGTCGATAGCCAGCTGTCGCTCATCCGCTCCACCAACCTGCTGCGCCGTGTCGTCGAAAGGACGAAGCTCACTCAGGACGGGGAGTTCGGCGTCGCACGGCGCACGAGCCTGCTGTCCCTCGTGGTCTCGTGGGTATGGCCGACCCCCGAGGTGGACGTGCCGGGCGCGGTTCCGGCACCGTCGTCGGCCGATCCGGTCCCGGCGGATGTGCTGCGGTCGATCGCACGCCTGCGCAGTGCTGTCGAAGTGACAAGGGTCCAGCGGACCTATGTGTTTTCCATTTCCGTTACCGCCGAGGACCCGGTCAAGGCGGCCTTTCTGGCCAATGCCATCGCCGAAACCTATGTCGTCGACCAGCTCGACGCGCGCTATGAGGCGGCCAAAACCGCGGCAAACTGGCTGGCGCAACGCATGGAGGCGATGCGTGAGCAAGTGCGGGAATCCGAGGAGGCGGTGGCCAGCTTCCGCAACCAGCACAACCTGGTAACCACATCCAGCGAAGCGAAGATCACGATCTCCGAACAGCAGTTGTCCGAGCTGAACGCCAGGCTGGTGCAGGCGCGCGCTGAAACGGCCGCCCGCCGCGCGGCTTACGAACAGGCGGCGCAAGTGCAGGCGCGGGGCGGCAGCCTGCAAACGGTGTCGGAAGTGGTTCGCTCGCCGGTCATTTCCAGCCTTCGCTTCCAGCAATCGCAGGCCGCCCAGAAGGTCGCCGAGCTTGTCAGCCGCTACAACAGCGACCATCCGCTGGTGGTGAGAGCGCGCGCCGAACTGCGCGACGTCAATAACAGCATTGCCGAGGAAACCGGACGCATCATCGCCAATCTGAAGAACGAATTCGACGTCGCCAAAGCCCGAGAGGATTCCCTTCAGCAAAGTCTCGATCAGATATCGGGCGTGAGCGGCGGTCTCGACACCAGCATCGGTATCCGGTTGCGCGAGCTGGAGCGAAACAACGCCGCCAACAAGACCCTGTTCGAGAACTTCCTGTCGCAGGCAAAAATTACGGACGCGCAATCGACCTTCGTGGCGCGGGACGCGCGCATCATCTCTCCGGCGACCCGGCCCGGTTCTCCGTCTTTCCCGAAGAAGACCCTGGTTCTGTCGCTGGCCATTGTCGTCGGCCTGCTCATGGGGGTGGGCGGCGGCGTCGCACTCGACATGCTCAATGCCGGATTTCAGACGCAGCGCGAGATCGAAGAGAAACTCGGTGTCCCTTTCCTTGCCGCGTTGCCGCTGCTGACGGCGGCCGAGCGTACGGTGAACGGCAAAGTCCTGGAGCCGTCCACCTACAGCCAGGCCAAACCACTTTCGCATTATGCCGAATCGGTGCGCACGTTACGCATGGGCGTGCAAATGGCCGACGTCGATGAGCCCGCCAAGGTGGTTCTGATCACGTCATCGGTCCCCAAGGAAGGCAAGTCGACGGTCGCCCTCAGCCTGGCCGTTTCGTCGCTCAAGGCGGGACTGCGCACGGTGATCATCGACGGCGATCTGCGGCACCCGTCGATTTCGCGCCACTTTGAACTGCACACGAGCCCCGGGCTGGTCGACCTTCTGGCGGGGACCATGGGGGTCGAGCAGACCATACTGAGCCGGTCCGGGCTGACGGTGATTCCGGCCGGATCGAAATCACAGAATCCGCCGGACCTGCTCGGCTCCGCGCGCATGAAGGGCCTCGTCGAGAAGCTGCGCGAAACGTACGACTACGTGATCATCGATACGCCGCCGGTCGGTCCGGTCATTGACGCCAGGGTTGCGATGCAACTCGCCGACAAGGTGATCTTCGTCGTCCGTTGGCAATCGACCACGCGCGAACTGGTGATGCAATCGATCGAGGCGCTTGGGGCTGGCCGCAAACTGGCCGGCATCGTGCTTGGAATGGTCGATGAGTCCAAGGTGCCCCGTTATGGGCCTTACTCCAGGTACGCCAGCCAGCACTACAAGAGCTACTACGAGAACTGATGCGGTGCCGGCATGGGAACTTGTCGTTACCTTCTGTCATCGGTACGAAAGGCGGTGAAACGCCGGTATTACAGGTGCCAGAACTGCGGCGCGGCCGCCGGCGAACTGGTCCGGCGAAAGTACTTTGTTACGCAGCTCCGGCGTTGCGGCAACTGCGCATTGCTGTTCAGGACGCCGGTGGATGTCGCCGACGAGAACAGCGAATTCTACAATGGGACGTACCGGCAGGGCACGGTTACCGATACGCCGGACGACGACGCACTCGCCGTCCACATCGCCAGCGGGTTCTCCGGATTTCAGTACAGCTATGACAGGCATATCCGGCTGATGCAGGCCTGCGGCGCCGGCGCCGGCGCCAGGGTATTCGATTTTGGCTGCTCGTGGGGCTATGGCCCGTTTCAACTGGCCCGGCAGGGTCTGAAAGTCACGGCTTTCGAGATCGGCAGGAGCCGCGCGGATTTTGCACGGACGCGTTTGGGCGTCGATGTCATCGACGACCCTGGCGGCTTGCTGGCCTTCGCCGACAAGAATGCCGGCACATTCGATGTTTTCTTTTCCTCACACGTGCTGGAGCACGTGCCGTCGCCGGGAGAGACCATTGCCATTGCCACCCGGTTGTTGCGCCCGGGCGGAGTTTTCATCTCGCTGACGCCGAACGGGTCGACCGCAGCCCGGGTGGTGCAAAAGGACTGGGACAAATGGTGGGGTGAGGTTCATCCGAACTTTATCGACGACGTGTATCTGAACAAGTCCCTGGCGCGGTGGCGTCGCGCGCTGTTCCGGTCACCCTTGAGCGACGGCGAGCTGGCGACGCTGATGCCGTCGCTGGCTTTCCCGGCTGTCATCGGACCGCTCGACACGCTCGAGCTGGGGTGCGTGGCGGTCAAGTCATGACCGGTAACCCCCTCATATCCCGCGTTGGCTGGTCCGGCAGCGTCAGGGGCAGGCTTGTCAGAGGCATGTCGGCCAACGTGTTCGGTCAGGCTGTCACCATCGGTGTTCAGCTTGTTTCGCTGCCCGTATTGATCCGGGCCTGGGGCGTCGAGGTTTATGGCCTGTGGCTGGTGATCTCCGCGATCCCAGTCTATCTCGCCTTGCTCGATGCCGGTTTCGGCACCGCGGCCGGCAATCACATGATCGCGCGGGTGGTGAAGGCACACCCGAGTGACGCCGCCCGGGTCTATAACGCGCTCAATCTGCTCGTTCTGTTCGTCATCGCGGGCATCGGCGGTCCGATTGTCGTTCTTGCGCTGTGGTTTCCCTGGGACGCTTTCTTCGAACTGCCGGCGTTCGCCGGCCGCTTCAACATCGCCGTTGCCGCTGTCACGGCCTATGGGTTTGTGAGCCTGCTGATGTCGGTCTTGCAGGCCGGCTTCCGCGCCAACGGGGACTATGCGTTTGGCGCTGCCCTGTCGCATGCGCTGCGGCTGCTTGAAAGCGCAGCCATGTTGGCCGTCGCCGCCGTGGGCTACGGACTGGCGGCCGCGGCCATCACGCTGCTCGCTGTCCGGATCGCCGGTACGGCCGTCATCGCCGTGACGATGCACAAGACGGTGCCGTGGCTGGCATTCAGGCCGGGCGAAGCCTCGTTCGCGGAATTGCGCCGGCTGATGCGTCCGGCTTTTGCTGTGATGCTGTTTCCCGCCGCTTTTGCGATCAGCCTTCAGGGCATGACGTTGCTGATCGCCGCGCTGATTTCTATGCAGGCAGTGGTGGTGTTCACCGCGGTTCGGACGCTGACGCGCGTTGGCCTGCAGACCGTTGCCATCGTCACGCAGGCAGTCATGCCGGAATACGCGGCGGCGCAGGACGATCACGTCCGCCTGGCCCGTCTGTTGGCTTTCAACGCGACCGCGGCGTTCGGGCTCGCGCTGATGCTGGCTGTCGGGCTTTGCGCCGGCGGCGTCTGGTTTATCGGCGCCTGGTCGGGCGGGCAGGTCGATGCGCCGCTCGGCCTTGTCGGGCTGATGGCCGCGGTGATGGTTGTCCAGGCGGCCGCGACTGTGCCGCTCAATCTGCTGATCAGCGTCAACCGCCACAGCGGCTGCGGCATCGTCATGATTGCCGGCGCGCTCGTTTCGCTGGCCGGAACGGCGCTGCTGCTGCCGCAAGGGGGGCTCGATGCAGCCGCGGCGATGCTGTTGGCCACCGAAATTGTGATGCTGGCAATTTTCATCCGCCAGGCAGCGCGCAGCGGACTGCTCGACGCGAACGACATGCGCCGGCAATGGCGCGCCGGAATGACGGGTTGGCAATGAACGTACCCAGACCTCTGCAGATGGCGGTGACGCACCCGACCGGAAACCGGAATGTCAGGGCCGCGCTGACCGCGTTGGAGGCCAGCGGAATGCTGCATTCATACTGGACCGGCCTCGCCTGGAGAGCGGATTCGTCCTGGTCCGGCGTCCTTCCCGCGCGTGCGCGGCGAGAACTGGAGCGCCGCACGTTTGCCGGCATTCCCCATGACAAGATCGTGCAGAAGCCGGGCCGGGAAATCGTCCGCCTCGCAGCGCAAAGGCTTTTCGGGCGCTTCGGGCGGCTGCAGAACATTCCTCTGCTGCGGGCCGATGAACTCAATCGGGCGCACGATACCTTCGTGGCGCGCCGGCTGCGGCCGGATGCCGGCTATGACGCAGTCGCCGCGCCGATCGGGGCGAGCCGGCGGACCTTCGAGCGCGCCAGACAGCTCGGACTGAAAACCGTGCTGGACGTGACCAGCGCCTATCATCGCGTCTACCGCGACATCATCCGCGACGAGGCGGGCCGGATGCCGGCCTGGGCATCGACCCTCGAAGATGCGTTGACGGCATTCGGCAAACCGAGAGGCGACGATGTTGAGCTGTCGGCGGCCGATCTGGTGGTGGCCCCGAGCGCCTTCGTGGCCGATACGCTCCGCCATGCAAACCTCGAACGCAAGCCGGTCGTCATTCCCTACGGCTGCCCCGATGCGCTGCCCCGCAGCGACGCGGCGGCGCGGCCGAAGCGCGACAGACTCAAAGTGCTGTTTGTCGGCAGCCTGACCCAGGCCAAAGGCCTGAGCTACATGTTCGAGGCCATCGAGCAAACGCGTTCGATTGTCGATGTCACGGTGGTCGGCGGGTTGCGCACCCGCCAATGCCGTGCGCTCAACGATGCGCTGGCAAAGGTGCGGTGGTTCGCGCATTTGCCGCACGCCGATATTCTCCGGCTGATGGCAGAATGCGACGTGCTGATCCACCCGAGTTTGTCGGAGGGCATGGCGCTGGTCGTCGGCGAGGCGATGTCGCGGGCCTGCCCGGTCATTGTCACGCCGAATGCCGGCAACGAATTCCTCGTTCGTGACGGCGAGAGCGGAATTGTCGTTCCGATCCGCGATGCCGTCGCCATCGAACGGGCTCTGGTGGGCCTGGCGCACGACCGCGACAGGCTTGCGTGGATGTCGCGCAACGCGCAGGCCAGAGCGGCGGCCTATAGCGATGCCGCGTATGGAAACGCCTTCTGTCAGGCCATGACGGCGGCTTTCAAATGAATGGTGACAGACAATCGCAACAGCCGCCATTGGCGCATCCGCCGGACGAGGGAGGCCGGCAGGAATTCATCTGGCTGCACCTCCTGCGCGGGCTCGCAGCGCTGGCTGTCATGGCCGGTCATGCGCGTGGCTTTGTCCTTGTCGATTACGGCGTGCTGCCTGACCCCGGCCTTGCCGCCGCGGCGTTCTATTTTGCCACCAGCCTCGGTCACCAGGCGGTGATCGTGTTCTTTGTGCTCAGTGGCTTTCTCATTGCCGGCTCCGTGCTGGACCGGGCCGGACGGGGAACATGGTCGTGGCCGGACTATGCGACGGCGCGGCTGTCGCGCCTCTGGGTCGTGCTGATACCGAGCCTCGTTGCGACGCTGCTGTGGGACAGGCTCGGGATGGCGATCGCACCCGATGGTTTCTACAGCGGCGACCTCAACGGCAGCTACCATAGCGGCCCGGTGGAGCCGGGCGGGGTCACGCATGCCTTCAGCGTATTCCTGGCCAACGTGCTCTTTCTGCAAACCATCGTTGCGCCCACCTTCGGATCGAACGGCCCGCTGTGGAGCCTTGCCAACGAGTTCTGGTATTATGTTCTCTTCCCGCTCGCTTACTTTGCTCTGTCTGGCAGGCAGTCGGGATACGCGCGGATCTGTCTCGGGGCTGGTGCCCTGGCCATCGGCCTGCTTCTTCCGCGCACAATCCTGGTCCTCGGCCTGACCTGGCTGTTCGGCGCGGTGGCGGCGGTATGGCATCAGCGCGAGGCCGCCGTGCGGAGTGCTTGGCGTCCGGCCGCGGCGGCTGGTGTGGCAATTCTCTTTGCGATCTGGCTGGCGGGCGCCAGCTTGATGCTCCCGCACCACCTCATCGACATTGTGACAGGCGCATGGGCCGCGGTTCTGGTCGCGGCACTCGTTCGTGTGGATATCCAATGGTCACCGCTGCGGTTACTGGCGCGATTTTTATCGCGCATGTCCTACACGATGTACCTGTTCCACTTTCCGCTGTTTGCATTCCTGGCGGTCGGGCCGCTGGGGCAGCAGAAGATGCCGTTCACGGCCAGTGGCGTTGCCGTCTTTGCGGCCTTCATGGCGCTAGGGGCAGGGTATTCCTGGATCGCCTACCTTGCCTTCGAGCGGCATACCGGCTGGGTTCGCAGCCAAATGACAGCATTCGCCGGTAATGCACGGCGGCCTGTTCCGGTCCGGAATGAGCCATGACATCCGAGGCGATCCACATTGCCCGCCGGGTGCAAGATGGCATGGTCCGCAGCGAGAGGGCGCGCCGGCGCATCGTGGCTTATTGCTATGTCTTCTATGTCCTCATTTTCCTTCAAGGTGTTCTGCGAAAATGGGTCGTTACCGAGGATACCGACTACCTCATTCTTTTGTGCGATCCGGTTCTGGCGCTGATCTACATCGAATTTCTGCTGCTGAAGAAGGGCCATGCCATTCGTCACTTCGGACCCTGGCTGGTGCTGTGCTTCGTGTTTCTGCTGGTCGCTTTGATCCAGTCCATGAGCTTGCAGAAATTGGATTTGCTTCTGGTCGGCATCGGCTTCCGCTACTACCTGTTCTACATACCGATCATGATCATTATTCCGCGGGTGTTCGATTATGAAGATCTCCGGCGGTTTATTAAATTCAACCTCGTGATCCCGATCCCGATCGCGGTTCTTGCCGTCGCCCAGTTTTATGCGCCGCTGATGTCGCCCTTGAACGCCGGCATCGGCATGGATGCCTATATCTTTCAGGTGGTGGCCGGTGTGGTCCGGCCTTACGGGCCGTTCTCCTTCGCGGCCGCACAAGCTTACTACTCGGTCCTCGCACTCTGTTTCGTCCTGATCGCATGGTCGGGCCGCGACGACTTTCGCTTTTCCAGCGCGCTTCTGATTGCCGCGGGTCTGGCGGCCCTGTCGATGGGGGCGGTGAGCGGCAGCCGCACGTACTTCCTGGGGGCGGGGATCATATGGGTCGTCTTCATGCTGTCGGCGTTCGGCGCCCATGACGCGCGGTCGCTCGGCGTGACATTTGGCTTTTCCGCGGCCTTTGCGGTGGCCTTCATGGTGCTGGTCACGTTCGTCATTCCCGAGACGATCGAGACGATGATGAGCCGTCAGGAAACCGCCATCGAGGCCGAGGGGTCGACCATCGGCCGCGTCGGTTTCATCTTCACGGAGTTTTTGTCGGCCGTGGGCGACGTGCCCTTGTTTGGATACGGCATCGCGCTCGGCACCAACGCGGGTTCGTTTCTCGTGCTCGGTACCCGCGACTTCGCCCTCGCCGAGTATGAGTGGACGCGGCTGACGCAGGAACTGGGGCCGGTGTTCGGCCTCGTTGCCATTGGACTCAGGGTGCTTTGCTTCGTGTGGATGGGCTATGTGGCCCTTCGCGCCTTGTTCGTCAGGCGTCAGCCATACGCCGTCCTGATGTGGGGTTTTGCCGGCGTCCTCGTCCTGATCGGCGCGATCACGACCCAGAACACCTTGCTGGCCTTTGCGTGGTTCACGGCGGGCCTGGTGTTCGCCCTCGCCAGGCTGGACCGCCGCGCCTTGAAGGCGAGCGCCGAGGGTGTCTCATGACATCCTCCGCGCCCCCCATGGCCAGGCGGTTCGGCAAGCGGGCCCGGAACACAATTCGGGCGATGCTGCGCCGTGCCGGCTACGACGTCGTGCGCGCGGATCGTGCCGGGCAGAAGCTGGCGCTGCTGCCGCTCGCGCTGGGCTTTGCCGCCGGTGTCTCGCGTCAGGTCAGTGCCGTGCAAGTGGGCGCCAATGATGGCAGCGACGAATTCCGGGACATGGTGCGCGCCTTGGGCGCGAGGGCGTTGCTGATCGAGCCGAATGCCGGGCTTGTGCCGCAGATTTTGCATCACTATGCCGGATGCGAGAGCGTTGAGGTGGAAACCGTTGCCGTCGACGATCGATCCGGCGTACGGCAGCTGTATATTGCCGGTGGCGAGACGCGCGCGGCCTATGCCGCTCTCGGTCTGTCCGCGACCGGCGTTTCCTCCTTTCACAAAGCGCATGTCCGGCGGCATCTGCAGGAGTATTTCGGCGCGGCCGAGTCGCAGCAGATCGACGCGCTGGAGGTGCCGACGGCGCCCTTGTGGAAGATCGCGCAGGACCGTGGTTTTTTCGGCGCCGACATTCTCCAGATCGACACGGAAGGCCATGACCTGTGCGTTCTCAGGACCGCGAAGCTCGCCGCCTGGAAGCCGGCCATCCTGGTGATGGAGGTCGCGCATCTTTCCGATCAAGATGTCGGCGAATGTCGCGATCTTCTGCGGGCTTGCGGCTATCGCTGCTACGATGAAGCGCCGGACCTGATTGCTCTTGCGCAAAGAGGGCGATGACATGGCGCCGTTCGGCACGCACCGTCATCCGGCGCAGAGTTTTGGCCCGGCAAACAAGGCCCGCCGCGCGCTGTGGGGAACGGCCTGGCTTTTGCTGGCGGCCTGGACGCCGAGCTTCATGCACGGCTGGCGGCGTGCCCTGTTGCGCCTGTTCGGCGCGCAGCTTTCCAACACCTGCGCGATTTACAGCACCGCCGTCATCTGGGACCCGCAAAACCTCGAGATGGGCGAATACGCCTGCCTGGGGCCGCGGGTTAACTGCTATTCGATGGCCCGGATCAGTTTGCGCGATTACGCGATTGCCTCGCAAGGCGCGCATCTTTGCGCCGGGACTCATGATATCGACGACCCGTGCTTCCCGATCAAAGCCGCGCCGATTGTGCTGGGCGAGAACGCCTGGGTTGCCGCGGAGGCCTTCGTGGGTCCCGGCGTGACCGTCGGCGAGGGCGCGGTGCTGGGCGCGCGGGCGGTGACGTTTTCCGATCTGGCGCCCTGGACCGTCTATGCCGGCAATCCGGCCAGAGAATTGAGGCGGCGTCTGCATCCCGGCAGCGATGCCATTGAGCCGGCAGGATTCCGCCGTGGCTGACCTTGCGGTTATCATCCTGACGTTCAACGAGGAGCGCCATATCGGCAGGGCGCTGGCATCGGTCGCGCCGATTGCGAAACAGGTGTTCGTCGTCGATTCCGGCTCAACCGACCGTACCGCGCAGATCGCCGCCGCCTGCGGCGCCACCGTCCTGGAACACGAATTCGTCAATTACGCCAAACAGTTTCAATGGGCGCTGGACCATGCGCCGGTGACGGCGGCCTGGGTCATGCGGCTCGATGCCGATGAAGTCGTCGAGCCGGACCTTGCGCGCGAAATCGATGAAAGGCTGCCGAACCTTTCCGGCGACACCACCGGGGTCAACCTGAAGCGCAAGCAGATATTCATGGGGCGATGGATCCGTCACGGCGGCCGCTATCCGCTGGTGATGTTGCGGATCTGGCGGCGGGGGATGGGCCGGATCGAAGACCGCTGGATGGACGAGCACAGCACGGTGGCCGAAGGCCGGACGGTGACAATGGACGGCGGATTTGCCGATCACAATCTGAACGATCTCGGTTTTTTTATCGCGAAGCACAACGCGTACGCCACGCGAGAAGCCATCGATGTGCTGCATCAAAGGCGGGGTCTTACGGCGAGACGTGTGCCTTTAAATCTGCGCTGCGTGTCCCAAGAGACGGCAACCAAGCGCTTTATCAAGGAGACGATTTACAACCGCCTGCCGTTCCCGATCGGGGCGGCGGGTTATTTTTTCTATCGCTATGTCCTGCAACTGGGTTTTCTCGATGGCAAGGAAGGGTTGATTTATCATGGTCTGCAGGGGTTCTGGTACCGCTTCCTCGTCGGCGCCAAGGTATACGAACTGGAGAAGGCGATCTCCCACATCCGCGGCGCCGAAGAAGCAAAGGCCGAACTGTCGCGTCTGACCGGGTTGCGCATCGAGTGACGATGTCAACGAGGGTTGGCCCGTTGCCGCTCCGGCCGCTGGCGCAGCAGCGATTCCATCAGCGCCAGTAGCTCCATTGCATTCTTCGTAAGATCGTATCGGTTCTGAAAACAGGCGCGGGCCATCTGACGCATCGCGTCGCGCTCGGAGCTGGAGAGGCGGCAGACACGCCGAAGTCCGTCGCTCACCCCGTCGAGCGTGTCGTTGACGACGATGCCGGCGCCGTCCTGTTCGATTTCGCGCCAGATGTTGACCTTGTCGGTGATCACCAGAGGCAAGCCGAGCGCCATCGCTTCGGCCGCCACGAGACCGAAATTTTCCTGATGCGACGGCAGGACAAAGCAATCCGCCGCCCGAAAGGCGCCCCATTTTTCATCGCCGCTCATCATCCCCGGGAAGTGAACCAAACCCGCGATGCCGCGCTGGCGTGCCATTGCTTCGAGCGCGTTGCGCCAGCCTGTCTGGTCCGGTCCGGCGATCACCAGGTGCGTATCCGGCAGTTCGTGCGCCAGCCGGGCATAGGCATTGATGAGAAGATCGATGCCTTTTTTCGGATGAATGCGGCCGAGATACAGAATGAACTTCCGGCCGCGCATCTGCGGTAGCCGGGTGAAAAACGCTTCGCATTGTTCATGCGGATCGCCGGCGATGTCCTGCGTGCCATAGCCGACGACAAACTCGCGACAGCGATATGGCGAAAAGGATTGCCGCGCGAGACGCCGCTCTTCTTCGGCGGTGAACAGAACGCCGGTCGCATCCCGGAGCACGTTATGCTCGAACAGTCTCCAGAACAGTTTCTTGACGAGGTGCTTGACCGGGTAAGCCCGCTCGAACCACGGGTCGAGCATGCCGTGGGGAAAGACAAAGTAGGGCGCCTTGCCGTCGCGAAGCGCGAGCCATGTGCCGTATGAACTGAAATTCCACAGGCCGTTGATGATAACCGCATCGTATTGCCCGGCGTTCAACCGGAGCCAGCGCACCAGCGCAGGTGAATAGCCGTAACGCAGCCACGGCAGAATGCGTTTGGCTGCGGCGGTCCAGCGCCGCCGCGGTCCGACCGCGATCGTCGGGACGGGGGCATGGATGACCCACGGGTCATCGGCAGCGTCGATGGTGAGGATGTGACGCTCGTGACCGTATGCAGACCAGATGCGGGCGCTGGATACGACGCCTTCGATCGGCCCGCCGCCGCGCGGGTCAGCGGAGGCGATGACATGCAGGACCTTCACCGGGGGCGCCCTCGCAAGGCATGGTCCACGGATACACGGTAAAGTTATATTGCATGAATATGTATTTGAAAGCGAGTAAATTGCCGCCTATGATTGTCCGGTGGCCCCGGGGCGGGGGATGCCGGTTTTTGACGCGGCATTCCGGGCGCATGGGCCTGCAGGTGGAAATCCAGCGACGCGCGAAACTCATTTCTGTCGGCTGGCAGAAGGCTTCCGTCGTATGCATTCGACCGGCGAGGACGCAAGCAGCTCGCTCTATTCGAACCGCGCCAATTCACGTTGGCCCGGCAAGCATGCTGCGCTTCCACAGCAGCGATTTGCGATCAGAATTGCAGCAATTTCCGTCGCGGTCGCGAGCGACGTCTTTCTGTTGTTCGCCGCGAATCTGACGGCGACGTACATCCGTTTCGGAAATATTTCCGGCAGCACCATGAGCGACATGCTGGTGGTCGTAGTGCTGGCCTTTCTGCTGGCCGGCGTGGCGCTGGAAGGTTACCGGCTGAACATTCTCAAGCGGCCGGTTCAATCCGTTGTTCGCATGCTGTTTGCCCTGGCGATCGCCACCGGCTTTGCCTTCGCGGCGGCGTTCGCGTTTCAGGCCGGTGCAGTCTATTCCCGCCTGGAAACCGGCTACATGCTGGTGGCTGCGGCGGTCTATCTCATCGCTGCGCGCTTTGTGTACAAGGCGTTTTTGGACCGGCTGTCGGATGTGATCGATCCTTGCGTTCTGGTCCTGGGGCCGGCCCCGGAAGCCAAGAACCCGCGGTCGACGATCGACCGGATGATTCCGCCGCAGCCACCGGACCTTGCCGACCCCGTCGCGCTCGAACGCACTTATGCGGAGATACGGCATGCCGACCGGATCATCCTGGCGATCGGCGAGAAGACCGAGCGGGCGGCGTGGGCCAGATATGTCCGCATGATCGGCATCGAAGCCGAAATCATCGAGCCGGACCTGCAGGACATTGCGGTGCTGGGGATGAGTCACTGGCAGGGCGCTCCGACGCTCATTGTCGCGCGCGCGGCGTTGAATTTTGGCGAGCGGGCGCTGAAGCGTGCGTTCGATCTGCTGGTTGGCGGCGTGCTGCTGCTGGTCACGGCGCCGATGCTGCTGGCGCTCATGGTTCTGATCAAACACGGGTCGCCCGGACCGGCCATCTTCGCGCAATGGCGCGTCGGCCGTAACAATAACCGGTATCGTTGCTACAAGCTCAGAACGATGTACGACGACATGCAGGACCTGCACGGCGAGCACTCGGCGGAACGCGACGATGTCCGGATCACGCGCATCGGAAAATTCCTGCGCCGCACCAGTCTGGATGAGTTTCCCCAGCTCTGGAATGTCGTTCGCGGCGACATGAGTCTGGTGGGTCCGCGGCCGCACGCGCTCGGATCGGTCGCGGCGGGTTCATTGTTCTGGGAGGCGGTGCCGAACTATTGGTCCCGCCATGCGATGCGGCCGGGGATGACTGGTCTGGCGCAGGTTCGCGGTCTGCGCGGCGCGACCCGGACGCGGCTTGATCTTGAGAGGCGGGTGGCGGCCGATCTGGAATACATCAACGGCTGGTCGATCTGGCTCGACATAAAGATCCTGCTGCAAACCGCCCGCGTCTTGCTTCATCGCGAAGCGTATTGACGGGTCGCGCCGGCGCCGGCGCCGGCGATCGCGTTCGCATCGATTTTACGCGCAGCCCCGGAAGTTTCAAACTTGCCGCGCGGCACAATGCGGCGCGGCCGCAGTCGGTCGTCGAGCGCATTAACATCATGCGCGTGCATGAAAATTTCTACTTGCTGCATTGCGACAACAAGGTCGCCTGCGTGCCGCCGCCGTCGTCATCAATGCGCGTACTGCGTTATTATGTATACACGCATTTGCCTTTTGCATTAGAACAGCTAGGCTTGCGCTAGGGCGAAACGCGTTTGCAGTAACCGGCGACAGATCGGTGTCTGCAAAAAAATAACACCCAAGGGAGGTTTCCATGCTGACCAGCAACAAGATTCTAAGTGTCGGTGCCGCTTGTCTCGGCGGCTTGCTTGCATTGTCTCCGGCCCCCGCCAAGGCGTGGGAGCCATCCCATCCGATCGAAATCATCGTGCCGGCCGGCACCGGCGGCGGCGCCGATCAGATGGCGCGCACCATGCAAGGCATCATCACCAAGCACTCGCTGACCAAGCAGCCGGTGGTGGTCATCAACAAGTCCGGTGGCGCCGGCGGCGAAGGCTTTCTCGACGTCAAGAATTCCAAGGGCAACGATCACAAGCTGATCATCACGCTGTCGAACCTGTTCACCACGCCGATGGCGACCGGCATTCCCGTGAACTGGAAAGATCTGACCCCGGTCGCCATGATGGCGCTCGACGAATTCGTACTCTGGGTCAACGCCGAAAAGCCTTACAAGACCGCGAAGGAATTCGTCGACGCCATCAAGGCGGCGCCGGACAACTCGTTCAAGATGGGCGGCACCGGCTCCAAGCAGGAAGACCAGATCATCACCGTCGCGTTGCAAAAGGCCATCGGCAAGAAAATGATCTATATCCCGCAGGCCGGCGGCGGCGCCGTCGCGGTGCAGCTGGTCGGCAACCACGTCGACTCGACCGTCAACAACCCGATCGAGGCGGTGGCGCACTGGCGCGGCGGCAAACTGCGTCCGCTGTGCGTCTTCGACAGCAAGCCGATGCCCTACAAGGACGTTGTCGCCGACGGCAAGTCCTGGGCCGACATTCCGACCTGCAAGTCGGCCGGCCTCGATGTCGAATACCTGATGCTGCGCGGCTTCTTCATGGGGCCTGGTGTCAAGAAAGAAGCGGTCAACTACTACGTCGAGTTGTTCAAGAAGGTGCGCGAGACGCCGGAGTGGAAGAAGCTGATGAGCGACGGTGCTTTCAACACCACCTTCATGACCGGCGACGAATACGCCAAGTGGGTCGCCAATGCCGAGAAGACCCATGAAGGCCTGATGCGTGAGGCCGGCTTCCTCGCCAAGTCGAACTAGTCTCGCGGCAACACGCAGCATTCGAGGAAGTCAATGAGTGAAACCGCACATGAAGCCGGTGGGACAGGTCCGTCCCACCGGGCAGTCGAGGCCGGCGTCGCCATCGTCATCGGCCTCTTCGGGGTGATCGCCGTGATCGGCAGCCTGCGGGTCGGTATCGGCTGGGCGGACGACGGGCCGATGGCGGGGTTCTTCCCCTTCTACATCGGCGTCATCATCATCCTGTCGTCGCTGGTCAACCTTTATACGGTGCTTTTCGCCACGAGCGGCGATCAGGGCCTCTTCGCCACCTGGGATCAACTCGGCAAGGTCACCTCGGTCGTGATCCCGACGGCGATCTATGTCGGCATCATGCCCTACATCGGCATCTATGTGGCCTCCGCGCTGCTCATCGGCATCTTCATGCTGTGGCTGGGCAAGTATCGCTGGACGATCGCAATTCCGGTGGCGTTGCTGGTTCCGGTTCTCACCTTCTTCTTCTTCGAGCGCTGGTTCCTGGTGCCGTTGCCGAAGGGGCCGCTTGAGCGGTTGCTCGGTCTCTACGCGTGAGGTCCGGGCTCTACGAGCGCCGTTTCAACACAACAAGAAGCGGGACGGGGATAACTCGTCCTGGACGACAGTAGGGGCAGTCGCGCCGGCGCATCGCCAGCGATTGAGGGAAGTGTCAAATGTTCGATGATCTCGGCAATCTGATGTACGGCTTCTCGGTCGTGCTGCAGCCGCACAACATCCTTCTGATGGTGGTCGGCATTGTGCTCGGCGTTATCGTCGGCGTGTTGCCGGGACTCGGCGGCGCCAACGGCGTGGCGATCCTGCTGCCGCTGACCTTCTCGATGTCGCCGACCTCGGCGATCATCATGCTCTCCTGCATTTACTGGGGCGCCCTGTTCGGCGGCGCCATCACGTCGATCTTGTTCAACATCCCCGGTGAACCGTGGTCGGTGGCGACGACGTTCGACGGATATCCGATGGCGCAGCAGGGACGCGCCGGCGAAGCTCTAACGGCCGCCTTCACGTCGTCCTTTGTCGGCGCCCTGTTCGCCGTCATCATGATCACCCTGGTGGCGCCGCTGGTCGCAAGTTTCGCGCTGCGCTTCGGGCCTGCGGAGATTTTCTCGGTCTACTTCCTGGCCTTCTGCAGTTTCGTGGGGCTGAGCAAGGAGCCGCCGTTCAAGACCATCGCGGCGATGATGCTGGGCTTCGGTCTCGGCGCCGTCGGCCTCGATCAGGTCACCGGGCAGTTGCGCCTGACCTTCGGCTTCGAGACGCTTCTGGGCGGCTTCGACTTCCTGATCGCCGTCATCGGCCTGTTCGGCATCGGTGAGATCCTGCTGACGATGGAAGAGGGGCTCAGCTTCCGCGGCAAGTCGGCCAAGATCAGCCTGGCGGTCGTGATCAAGACCTGGAAGGAATTGCCGCGCTACTGGCTGCTGTCGCTGCGCTCCTGCCTGATCGGCTGCTGGATGGGCATCAGCCCAGCCGGTGCGACGCCGGCCTCGTTCATGAGCTACGGCATCGCCAAGCGCATCTCGAAGCGCGGGCACAACTTCGGCAAGGGCGAGATCGAAGGCGTGGTGGCGCCGGAAACCGCGGCGCATGCCGCCGGCACCGCCGCGTTGCTGCCAATGCTGGCGCTCGGCGTGCCCGGGTCGCCGACCGCCGCGGTGCTGCTCGGTGGCCTGCTGATCTGGGGCCTGCAGCCCGGTCCGCTGCTGTTCGTCGAGCAGACCGAGTTCGTCTGGGGTCTGATCGCCAGCATGTATATGGGCAACATCGTCGGTCTGATCGTGGTGCTGACCTGCGTGCCGCTGTTCGCCGCGATCCTGCGGGTTCCGTTCAGCGTCATCGCGCCGATCATTCTGGTGCTCTGCGCCATCGGCGCCTATACCGTGAACAACAACTCGTTCGACGTCGTGATGATGCTGGTGTTCGGCATCGCCGGCTACTTCATGAAGAAGACCAATTACCCGATGGCGCCGATGGTGCTGGCGATCGTGCTCGGCGACAAGGCGGAGGAATCGTTCCGCCAGTCGCTGCTGGGCTCGCAGGGCAGTCTTGGCGTGTTCTTCTCGAACGCGCTGGTCTCGACCGTCATGACGCTCGGCCTGATCGCGCTGTTCTGGCCCTTGATCTCGCGCGCCATGGACCTTGTGTTGAGGCGGGGTTCCGCCGCCCGGGCGTGACGACAATGAAGCATGGGCCTGCGGGACAAACCGCAGGCCCGGTCCGGTCCCGGAACCCCGTTGCGTCGAAAACCCCGTTCTGGCATATTGTATACCAGTCATGAACACCCGCGATCTGACCCCCCGCCGACCGAGTCTGCGTGGCCGCGCCCCGGCCACCGTGCGCGCGCCGTTGGCCCAGCCGGCGCTGGAGCCGATCGCCACCACGCCGAGCTTCAAGCACAAGGCCTATACCGCGCTGAAGAACGCCATCGTGCAGATGGACATCTACCGCAGCCGCGACGACATCCGCCTCGACGAGCGCAAGCTGGCGCAGGACTTCGGCATCAGCCGCACGCCGGTGCGCGAGGCCATGGCGCAGCTCGAGAGCGAGGGCTTCGTGCGCTCGGTGCCGCGCCGCGGCATCTATGTCGTGCGCAAAACCAAGCGCGAGGTGATCGAGATGATCACCGCCTGGGCGGCGCTGGAAAGCATGGCGGCGCGCCTGATCACGCAAAACGCCACCGACGAGGAAATCGCCGGCCTGCGCAAGATGTTCACCACCTTCGTCGATGGCAGGCTGCGCGCACA
Source organism: Pseudolabrys sp. (assembly GCA_022843325.1). GTDB lineage: Bacteria > Pseudomonadota > Alphaproteobacteria > Rhizobiales > Xanthobacteraceae > Pseudolabrys. The sequence goes on from JALHNV010000030.1 coordinate 30,887, forward strand.
CCTTGACGAGTATTCCGACGTCAACATCGAATTCCATCAGAGCATCATCAAGCTCAGCCACAACGCCGTCCTGACCGACCTGGCGGAAAACCTGTTCACCCACATGCGCATGATCCGGCGCAAGACCATCGTGGAAAAGGATCGCGCGGATCGGTCGATCCGCGATCACATGAACATCATCGAAGCCCTGGAATCGCGCGCCACCGATCGTGCCGAGGAACTGGTGCGTGATCACGCACTCGGTCTTGCCGCGCACGTGGCGGAATTCGCCGATTACCTGGACTAAGACCCAAGAGCCCAGTGAGGAGACGGTTATGAGTGAAGCTGTAACGAAGAATGCACCGGCGGCCGAGACGGAGCAGGACCTGACCGACGGCTTCCACCTCGTCATCGACGCGCTGAAGCTCAATGGCCTCAACACGATCTACGGCGTGCCGGGTATTCCGATCACCGACTTCGGCCGCATGGCGCAGGCCGAGGGCATCCGCGTGCTGTCGTTCCGTCACGAGCAGAATGCCGGCTACGCCGCCTCGATCGCCGGCTTCCTGACCAAGTGGCCGGGCGTCTGTCTGACCGTGTCGGCCCCCGGCTTCCTCAATGGCCTGACCGCGCTGGCCCATGCCACCACCAATTGCTTCCCGATGATCCTGATTTCGGGTTCGTCCGAGCGCGAGATCGTCGACTTGCAGCAGGGCGACTACGAGGAGATGGACCAACTCGCCATCGCCAAGCCGCTGTGCAAGGCGGCGTTCCGCGTGCTGCACGCGCAGGACATCGGCATTGCCGTGGCGCGCGCCGTGCGCGCCGCCGTGTCGGGCCGTCCGGGCGGCGTCTATCTCGACCTGCCCGCCAAGCTGTTCGGCCAGGTGATGGATGCCGAAGCCGGCCGCAAGTCGCTGGTCAAGGTGATCGACGCCGCGCCGGCGCAGATTCCGGCGCCGGACGCGATCAAGCGCGCGCTCGATGTGCTGAAAAGCGCCAAGAAGCCGCTCATCATTCTCGGCAAGGGCGCGGCCTACGCGCAGGCCGACGACGCGATCCGTACCCTGGTCGAAAAGACCGGCATTCCGTTTTTGCCGATGAGCATGGCCAAGGGCCTGCTGCCGGACACGCATCCGCAGTGCGCCGGCGCGGCACGCTCCACCGTTCTGAAGGACTCGGACGTCGTCATGCTGATCGGCGCGCGGCTCAACTGGCTGCTGTCGCACGGCAAGGGCAAGGCCTGGGGCGACGCGCCGAAGAAGTTCATCCAGATCGACATCGAGCCGAAGGAAATGGACTCCAACGTCGAGATCGTCGCGCCGGTGGTCGGCGATATCGGCTCCTGCGTGAACGCGCTGCTCGAGGGCATGGGCGCCAAGTGGCCGGCCACGCCGTCCGACTGGGTCAATGCGGTCAAGACCAAGAAAGACGACAACATCGCCAAGATGGCGCCGCGGCTGATGAACAACAACTCGCCGATGGATTACCACGGCGCGCTGGGCGTGCTGCGCACCGTCATCAAGGAGCGGCCCGACGCCATCCTGGTCAACGAAGGCGCCAACACGCTCGACCTGGCGCGCGGCATTATCGATATGTACCAGCCGCGCAAGCGTCTCGACGTCGGCACCTGGGGCATCATGGGCATCGGCATGGGCTACGCCATCGCCGCGGCGATCGAGACCGGCAAGCCGGTGCTGGCGGTCGAAGGCGACTCGGCCTTCGGGTTCTCCGGCATGGAGGTCGAGACCATCTGCCGTTACAACCTGCCGGTCTGCATCGTCGTCTTCAACAATGACGGCATCTACCGCGGCACCGACGTCAACACCGCAGGCTCCGATCCGGCGCCGACGGTGTTCGTCAAGGGCGCGCGTTATGACCGGATGATCGAGGCCTTTGGCGGTGTTGGCGTCAACGCGACGTCGCCGGACGAGCTCAAGCGCGCCGTCAACGAAGCGATGGATTCCGGCAAGCCGACTTTGATCAACGCGGTGCTCGACCCGGCTGCCGGCAGCGAGTCGGGCCGCATCGGCAACCTCAATCCGCAGAGCAAGCTGACCAAGAAGAAGTAGCGCAAGGGTTTTTTGTAGGGTGGGCTGAGCGTAGCGAAGCCCACGGCGACTATCGAATTTTGAATTGGTGGGCACGGCGCTTTGGGCGCCTTTGCCCACCCTACGAGAGAGTGTGGAGCATCAGAGATGGCCAAGAAGAAATCGAAGACAAAGGCGAAAGCCAAGAGCAGGCCTGCGTCCCAGAAGGCCGCCAAGAAATCCGCCAAGAAGCCGGCGAAGAAATCGGCCGCGAAGCCGGCCGCCAAGAAGGCGGTAAAGAAATCCGCCAAGAAGCCCGGCAATGGCGCGCCGCGCCCGTCTTCCAAGCCCTTTGGCCAGGACGGCAAGGCGCTGACCGGCGTGCGCATTCTCGACTTTACCCACGTGCAGTCCGGACCGACCTGCACCCAGCTTCTGGCCTGGTTCGGCGCGGACGTCATCAAGGTCGAGCGCCCCGGCGTTGGCGACATCACGCGCGGCCAGCTCATGGACGTGAAGGGCGCCGACTCGCTCTACTTCACGATGCTCAATCACAACAAGCGCTCCATTACCATCGACTCCAAGCACCCGCAGGGCCGCCGCGTGCTCGACGCGCTGATCAAGTCCTGCGACGTGCTGGTCGAGAATTTCGCGCCCGGCGCGCTCGACCGCATGGGCCTGACCTGGGACTACATCCACAATCTGAACCCGCGCATGATCGTGGCCTCGGTCAAGGGCTTCGGGCCCGGTCCTTACGAGGACTGCAAGGTCTATGAGAACGTCGCGCAGTGTGCCGGCGGCTCGGCCTCGACCACCGGCTTCCGTGACGGCCCGCCGCTGGTGACCGGCGCGCAGATCGGCGACTCCGGCACCGGCCTGCACCTCGCGCTCGGCATCGTGTCGGCGCTCTATCAGCGCATCCGCACCGGCCGCGGCCAAAAGGTGCTGTGCGCGATGCAGGACGGCGTGCTCAACCTCGCCCGCGTCAAGCTGCGCGACCAGCAGCGCCTCAAGCACGGTCCGCTTACCGAATACTCGCAGTACGGCGAAGGCATTCCGTTCGGTGACGCGGTGCCCCGCGCCGGCAACGACTCGGGCGGCGGCCAGCCCGGCCGCATTCTCAAGTGCAAGGGCGCGCCGGAAGATCCGAACGCCTACATTTACTTCATCACCCAGGCGCCGGTCTGGGGCCCGATCTGCGACCTGATCGGCGAGCCGACCTGGAAGACCGATCCGGAATACGCCACGCCGAAGGCGCGGCTGCCGAAGCTCAACCAGATTTTCGAGCGTATCGAGCAGTGGACCATGACCATGACCAAGTTCGAGGTCATGAACGCCTGCAACGCAGTCGACATTCCGGTCGGTCCGATCCTGTCGATGAAGGAAATCGCCGAAGAGACGTCGCTGCGTGAAACCGGCACGGTGGTCGAGGTCGATCACCCGGTGCGCGGCAAGTATCTGACCGTCGGCAACCCGATCAAGATGTCGGATTCGATCACCGAGGTGGAGCGCTCGCCGCTGTTGGGCGAGCACACCGACGAAATCCTGACCGACGTTCTCGGCTTCAAGGCGGCGGAAGTCGCCGAGATCAAGAACTCCGGCGCGCTCAGCGCGCCGAAGAAGGAAGAGAAGGCGGCTTAACAAGGCTGTCATGGCCGGGCTTGTCCCGGCCATCCCGCTTAGGGACGCAGTGCCCGAGTTATCGGGATCGCCGGGACAAGCCCGGCGATGACAACAGAGTGATGGGAGAGAATTGAATGCGTATCGTGGTTCACGGCCAGCAGGCCTTCGGCAAGGCGGTGCTGGAAGCGCTGCTCAAGCGCGGCGATGACGTCGTCGCGGTGTATGTCGCGCCGGAAAAGGAAGGCGCCAAGGCCGACCCGCTGAAGGAAGCGGCGCTCGCCGCCGGCCTCAAGGTAATGCAGCCGGCGTCGTACAAGACGCCGGAAGTGCTGGCCGAGTTCAAGGCGCTGAAGCCCGACCTGCAGGTCATGGCCTTCGTGACGCTGTTCGTGCCGGAGGAATTCCTCAACGCGCCGACTTACGGCTCGATCCAGTATCACCCGTCGCTGCTGCCGGCCTATCGCGGGGCTTCCGCCATCAACTGGCCGATCATCAAGGGCGAGAAGGAAACCGGCCTGTCGATCTTCTGGCCCGACAACGGCCTCGATACCGGCGACGTGCTGATCCAGAAGAAGACGCCGATCGGGCCGAAGGACACGCTCGGCACCGTCTATTTCGACCGCCTGTTTCCGATGGGCGTCGAGGCGATGCTCGAAGGCGTCGACCTGGTGAAGGCCGGCAAGGCGCCGCGCATCAAGCAGGACGAAGCGCTCGCCACCTATGAAGGCCGCTGCGGCCCGGGCAATGCCAGGATCGACTGGGGCAAGCCGTGGGAGCAGATCGACCGCCTGATCCGCGGCTGCAACCCGGCGCCCGGCGCCTGGACCACGCTCAACGGCCAGACGCTGAAGATCTTCGACGCCACGCCGCTGCCGGCCAAGGACCCGAAGGGCATCGCCGGCAAGCTCGGCGAGATCGTCGCGGTCGAAGCCGACGGCTTCACCGTCGTCTGCGCCGACGGCCGCTTCAAGGTCACCCGCGTGCAGCCCGACGCCGGCAAGAAGATCGAAGCCGGCGAGTGGGCGAAGAGCGCCAGCGTCGCCGTGGGTGCCAAGTTTAGCTGAGGTGTCATGGCCGGGCTTGGCCCGGCCATCCCGCTTGGGACGCACCGTGTCTGCCTAAGCGGGATCACCGGGACAAGCCCGGTGATGACAAGCACAACATTCGCCGGTTCACCGTAGCATTATTGGAAACCCACCATGCCCGCCTCGCAGCACCAGTCGCCTAAATCCGACATCGAAATTTCGCAGACCGCGGAAAAGCGCCGCATCCTCGACGTCGCCAAGGACAAGCTCGGCATCGCCGCCGAGAACCTCGACCCGTACGGCCACTACAAGGCCAAGGTGTCGATGGATTACGTCAAGTCGCTGAAGGGCAAGCCCGACGGCAAGCTGATCCTGGTGACGGCGATTTCGCCGACGCCGGCCGGCGAAGGCAAGACCACGACCACGGTCGGCCTCACCGACGCGCTCAACTACATCGGCAAGAAGGCGATGCTCTGCCTGCGCGAGCCGTCGCTTGGGCCGTCGTTCGGCATGAAGGGCGGCGCCGCCGGCGGCGGCTATGCCCAGGTCATCCCGATGGAGGACATCAACCTCCATTTCACCGGCGACTTCCACGCCATCACCTCGGCGCATAACCTGCTGTCGGCGCTGATCGACAACCACATCTACTGGGGCAATGCGCTCGGCATCGACCAGCGCCGCGTCGTCTGGCGCCGCGTCATGGACATGAACGACCGCGCGCTGCGCGAGATCGTCTGCTCGCTCGGCGGCGTCGCCAACGGCTTTCCGCGCGAGGCCGGCTTCGACATCACCGTGGCGTCGGAAGTGATGGCGATCTTCTGCCTGGCCAAGGACCTCGACGACCTCAAGGAGCGCCTCGGCAACATCATCGTCGCCTATACCCGCGAGCGCAAACCGATCCGCGCCCGCGACCTGAAGGCCCATGGCGCCATGACCGCGCTCTTGAAGGAAGCCATCGCGCCGAACCTGGTGCAGACGCTGGAAGGCACGCCGGCCTTCATCCACGGCGGTCCCTTCGCCAACATCGCCCACGGCTGCAACTCGGTGGTCGCCACCACCACCGCGCTGAAGCTGGCCGACTACGTCGTCACCGAAGCCGGCTTCGGGGCCGACCTGGGCGCCGAGAAGTTCCTCGACATCAAGTGCCGCAAGGCCGGCATCGAGCCGTCCTGCGTCGTCATCGTCGCCACCATCCGGGCGCTGAAGATGCACGGCGGCGTCAAGAAGGAAGACCTGAAGAAGGAGGACCTGAAGGCGCTGGAAGCCGGCATGTCCAACCTGCAGCGGCACGTCGAGAACGTGAAGAAGTTCGGCCTGCCGGCGGTGATCTCGATCAACCGCTTCTCGGCCGACACCGACGCCGAAATGGCGCTGGTCAAGGACAAGTGCAAGGCGCTCGGCGTCGAGGCCGTGATGGCCGACCACTGGGCGCTGGGCGGCGAGGGCGCCGCCGACGTCGCCAAGGCGGTGGTCAAGGTGATCGACGGGCACAAGGGCAAGGTCAAGATGCTCTATCCCGACGAGATGCCGCTGTTCGAGAAGATCCGCACCATCGCCAAGGAAATCTACCGCGCCGATGATGCGACCGCCGACAAGTCGGTCAAGGACCAGCTCAAGGCCTGGGAAGAAATGGGCTTCGGCAAGCTGCCGGTCTGTATCGCCAAGACCCAGTACTCGTTCTCGACCAACCCGGACTCCAAGGGCGCGCCGACCGGCTTCTCGATCCCGGTGCGCGAGGTCCGTCTCTCGGCGGGTGCCGAGTTCATCGTCGCGATCTGCGGTGAGATCATGACCATGCCGGGCCTGCCCAAGGTGCCGTCGGCCGACTCGATCGACGTCGGCGCCGACGGCAAGATCGTCGGGTTGTTCTAGCTTTCTTGCCCTCCCCTGGAGGGGGAGGGTCGCCATGAGCGAAGCGAATGGCGGGGTGGGGTGACTTTCAAAAGTCACCCCACCCCGCTTCGCATTTCGCTCCGCTCAATGCTCACCGACCCTCCCCCTCCATAGCTCGCCGGACGGCGAGCGTCCGCTCGCCTATGGGAGGGTGAAGCAAGGGAGGCCGCCCTGTGCTAGAGAAGCGCGGCCGTCCGCCCTTCGAGCTCGTGTTCGGTACGGGCACCTCAGGGCGACGGAGCAACATTGAGGAAACCCCATGATCAAGTTCTACTACTCCGGCGCGC
>JALHNV010000031.1 GCA_022843325.1 Pseudolabrys sp.
CGCTCGAACGGTCGACCCTCCCCCTCCAGGGGAGGGTTAGCAAGAATGCCAGCCGCTACTTCTTCGGCAATTCCAGCCGGATGTGCAGCTCCTTGAGCTGCTTCGGCGTCGCTTCCGACGGCGCGCCCATCAGCAGATCTTCGGCGCGCTGGTTCATCGGGAACAGCACCACCTCGCGCAGGTTCTCTTCGCCCGCCAGCAGCATGACGATGCGGTCGATGCCCGGCGCGATGCCGCCATGCGGCGGCGCGCCGAGCGACAACGCGCGCAGCATGCCGCCGAACTTCGCCTCCAGCACGTCCTCGCCATAGCCGGCGATGGCGAAGGCCTTCTTCATCACATCGGGGCGATGGTTACGAATGGCGCCCGACGACAGCTCGGTGCCGTTGCAGACGATGTCGTACTGGATCGCCTTCATCGCCAGCAGTCTGTCGTGATCGTTCGGATCGAGCGCCAGGAATTCGTCGACGTCCATGTTCGGCATCGAGAACGGATTGTGCGAGAAGTCGATCTTCTTGTCTTCCTCGCTCCATTCGTACATCGGGAAGTCGACGATCCAGCACAGTTCGAAGCGGTCCTGCGCGATCAGGTTCAGCTCTTCGCCGACCTTGGTGCGCGCCAGACCCGCGAACTTGACGAAGTCCTTCGGCTTGCCGGCGACAAAGAAACACGCGTCGCCGACGGTCAGTCCGAGTTGATCGGCAATCGCCTTGGTGCGCTCCGGCCCGATGTTCTTGGCGAGCGGACCGGCGCCGCCCTCCTCGCCTTCGCGCCAGAAGATATAGCCCAAACCCGGCTGGCCTTCGCCCTGCGCCCATGAATTCATGCGATCGGCAAACGCGCGGTTGCCGCCTTTCGGCGCCGGAATGGCCCAGACCGCGCCCTTCGGATCATTGGCGAGGATGTTGGCGAAAATCTTGAAGCCCGAGCCGCGGAAATGCTCGCTGACATCCTGCATCACGATCGGGTTGCGCAGGTCCGGCTTGTCGCTGCCGTATTTGGTCATCGCCTCGGCATAAGGGATCAGCGGAAACTTCTGCGTCACCGCCTTGCCCTTGCCGAACTCCTCGAACACGCCGCGGATCACCGGCTCGACCGCGTCGAACACGTCCTGCTGGGTGACGAAGCTCATCTCGAGATCGAGCTGGTAGAATTCGCCCGGCGAGCGGTCGGCGCGCGCGTCCTCGTCGCGGAAGCACGGCGCGATCTGGAAGTAGCGGTCGAAGCCCGCCACCATGATCAACTGCTTGAACTGCTGCGGCGCCTGCGGCAGCGCGTAGAACTTGCCGGGATGGACGCGCGACGGCACCAGATAGTCGCGCGCGCCTTCCGGCGACGACGCGGTCAAAATCGGCGTCTGGAATTCGAAGAAGCCGCCGGCCTTCATGCGCGCGCGCAGCGAGTCGATGATGGCGCCGCGCAACATGATGTTGGCGTGCAGCTTCTCGCGGCGCAGGTCGAGGAAGCGGTACTTGAGCCGGATCTCTTCCGGGTATTCCTGGTCGCCGAACACCGGCATCGGCAGTTCGCCGGCGGCGCCCAGCACCTCGATCTCTTCGATATAGACCTCGACCTGCCCCGTCGGCAGGTCGGCATTCTCGGTGCCGGCCGGACGGCGGCGCGCCTTGCCGTCGATCCGCACCACCCATTCGGCGCGCAGCGTCTCGGCCAGCTTGAAGGCCGGGCTGTCGGGGTCGGCCACCACCTGGGTCAGGCCGTAATGGTCGCGCAGGTCGATAAACAGCACGCCGCCATGATCGCGAATGCGGTGGCACCAGCCGGACAGCCGCACGGTCTGGCCGATATCGGCCTCGCGCAGTGCGCCGCAGGTGTGTGAGCGATAGCGATGCAAAGGCATTTCTGGCTGATCCGTCAGGCGATTCAATGGGGTGGTGAGGCGGGCGAAAAGCGCATGGGGGGCAGGCTTTGTCAAGGCAAGGACCGCCTGCGGCGGCGGCGTGCGCCGCCTATCCGGGCGCGCCCGATCGTGGTTTATTTGGCGGTAGCGCCGGATGCCGAGTGGAATTCCCAGACATGCTCCGAATGCTCGTTCTGACCGCTGCTCTGGTCGCCGCGCCGCAGGCCGCCCTCGCCGGCACCCTCGATCGGATCAAGGAAAGCGGCGTGGTCCGGATCGGCTACCGGGCCGACGCCAAGCCCTATTCCTACCAGAGCCGCGGCCGGCCGGCCGGTTTCATCGTCGACCTGTGCGCCGAGGTGGCCAAGGCGCTCGGGCCTGGCATCCGCGCCGAGTACACTCTGGTGCCGGCGGCGGAACGCTTTTCGGCGGTGCGTGACCGGCGCATCGACATCCTGTGCGACCCGAGTTCGGTGACGCTGGCGCGGCGCGAGATGGTCGATTTCTCGCTGCCGACGTTCCTTGACGGCGCCAGCGCGCTGTCGCGCAGCAACCGGCCGATCGGCAAGTTCGAGGACATGGCCGGCAAGCGCATCGGCGTACTGGCCGGCACCACCACCGAAAACACACTGCGTGACTCGCTCGCCAACCTGTCGCTTCAGGCAACTGTCGTGCCGGTGTCCGATCACAACGCCGGCATGGAGTTGGTCTGGAGCGACCAGATCGACGCCTATTTCGCCGACCGCGCCATCATCGCCGCCATGCTCGGCGACGGCGGCCGGCCCGGCTTCACATTGAGCCGGCAGTACTTCAGCTACGAGACCTATGCGCTGGCGGTGCCGCGCGACGATGGCGCCTTCCGGCTGGAGGTCGATCGCACGCTGGCGCGGCTGTACCGGTCCGGCCGCATCAACGCCTTGCTGGCGAAAACATTCGGCAACAGACCGCTCGACGATCTGCTCAAGGCGATGTTCGCCATCAACGCCGTGCCGGACAAATAACGCGTGAAACCTTCCCGGAAAAAGCCAGCCGCATCGACAGACATGTCCACTGCCGAGGCGACGGTCGCGACCTTGCTCACGCACGGCATCGAGACGGTCTACGCCCTGCCCGGCGTGCACAACGATCATCTGTTCGACGCCTTCCACCGCGCCGGCGACCGGCTGACGGTGGTGCATGCCCGTCACGAACAGGGCGCCGCCTATATGGCGCTGGGCGCGGCGCTGGCGACCGGCCAGCCGCAGACCTACACCGTCGTGCCCGGTCCGGGCCTTTTGAATTCCGGCGCAGCGTTGCTGACCGCCTACGGCATGAACGCGCCGGTGCTGGCGCTGATCGGGCAGATCCCGGCCGGCGCCATCGGCCGCGGCCTCGGCCATCTGCACGAGATCCGCGACCAGGCGGGCATCATCAAGCGGCTGGTCGACAACTATGCCTATGTCGGCGGTCCGGCCGAAGCGCCGGCCAAGGTGGCGAAGGCCATCCGGTCGATGCATCGCGGCCGGCCGGGTCCGGCGGCGATCGAATGCGCCATCGATGTCTGGGGAAAGCGCGGCAAGGTCGCCGCCATCGCGGCTCCGGCGCCCGAGCGTGCGGCGCCGATCGACGACGACGCGGTCGCGGCGGCGGCGAAGCTGCTGGCCAAGGCGAAGCGCATTCTGATCGTCGCTGGCGGCGGCGCGCTGGATGCGTCGAGCGAGGTCACGCAGCTTTCCGGCATGTTGCAGGCGCCGGTGCTGTCCTATCGGCGCGGCCGCGGCGTGCTCGACGACCGCAATCCGTTCTCGGTCAACCTGCCCATCGGCCGCGACCTCTGGGCGGAAGCGGATGCGGTGCTGGCGGTCGGCACCAAGCTCAACCCGATGACCGCCTGGGGCATCGACCGTTCGCTTGCGGTGGTGCGCATCGACGCCGATCCGGATGAACCCGCCCGTTACGCCAAGCCGAAGGTGGCGCTCATCGGCAACGCGGCGCCGATCCTGCGCAGGTTGATCGATGGGCTCGGCCGCCTCAACCCGAAACGGCCCGCGCGCCGCGCCGAGATCCAGGAACGCCAGGCCAGGATGCGGGCGCGGCTCGCCAAGCTGGCGCCGCAACTCGCGTATCTCGACGCCATCCGCGCCGAACTGCCGGAGGACGGCATTCTGGTCGACGAGGTCACGCAGATGGGCTTCGCTGCGCGCCTCGCCTTTCCGGTCTACAAGCCGCGCACATTTCTGTCGCCCGGCTTCCAGGACAATCTCGGCTGGGGTTACGCCACCGCGCTCGGGGCCCAGCACGCCCGGGCGGACGTGCCGGTGCTGTCGATCAACGGCGATGGCGGCTTCATGTACACCGCCAACGAATTCGCCACCGCCATGCGCCATCGTATCCCGCTGGTGGCCGTGGTGTTCGCCGACGGCGTTTTCGGCAATGTGAAGCGCATCCAGCAGGAGCAATTCGGCAACCGGCTGATCGCCTCGGACCTGGCCAATCCCGACTTCGTCAAGTTCGCCGAAAGCTTCGGTGCCGCCGGGCGGCGGGCGCGCGGCCCGGAGGCGTTGCGGGTCGCGCTGCGCGAGTCGTTTGCCCGCCGCGAACCGACGCTGATTGAAGTTCCCGTCGGGCCGATGCCCTCGCCGTGGGAATTCATCCACATGCCGGCCGTTCGGGGCGCAAAGCGGTTGCCATGACCTGCCCGGATCGGGTTAGGTGCCTGCAGCAATGGACCTGATTACCACCACCGACGAACTGGCCGCGGTCTGCGCCCGCATGGCGAAGCATCCCTTCGTCACGGTCGATACCGAGTTCCTGCGCGAGACCACCTATTACCCGCTGCTGTGCGTGGCCCAGTTGGCCTCGCCCGACGAGGCGGTGGTGGTCGACGCGCTCGCCTCCGGCATCGACCTCGCGCCGCTGTTCGCGCTGCTGACCGACGAAAACGTCCTCAAGGTGTTCCACGCCGCGCGGCAGGACATCGAAATCGTCTGGAACATGGCGAAGACGATCCCGCACCCGATTTTCGACAGCCAGGTCGCCGCCATGGTGCTCGGCTATGGCGACTCGATCTCCTATGACCAACTGGTGCAGCGGATCACCGGCACCCAGCTCGACAAATCCAACCGCTTCACCGACTGGACCCGCCGCCCGCTCAGCGACGCACAGGTCACCTACGCGTTGTCCGACGTGACGCATTTGCGCGACGTCTATCTCAAGCTCGCCGCCGATCTGGCCAAGCGCCAGCGCACCGACTGGGTCGAGGCCGAGATGGGCGTGCTGACGTCGCCCGAGACCTACCGCATGGAGCCGGAGCGCGCCTGGGAGCGGCTGAAAAGCCGCGTGCGCAAGCCCAAGGACCTCGCGGTGCTGATCGAGGTCGCCGCCTGGCGCGAACAGGAAGCGCAGACCCGCGACGTGCCGCGCTCGCGCGTGCTGAAGGATGACGTGCTCGGCGACATCGCCACGCAAGCCCCGACCAGCATTGAGCGGCTGGGCTCCCTGCGCTCGCTGCCCAAGGGCTTCGAGCGCTCGCGCTGGGGCGAAGCCATTGTCGAGGCCGTCAAGCGCGGCCTTGAGCGCGATCCGAAGACGCTGCCGCGGCTGGAGCGCTTCCGCGCCGCGCCGAATGCGGCCGCCACGGTCGAACTGCTCAAGGTGCTGCTGCGCATGACCGCCGAGAAGCATGGCGTCGCCGCCAAGGTCATCGCCACCGTCGATGAACTCGACCGCATCGCCGCCGATGACGACGCCGACGTGCCGTCGCTGAAGGGCTGGCGGCGCGAGTTGTTCGGCGACAAGGCGCTGGCGCTCAAGCACGGCAAACTGGCGCTGGCGATCGAAAAGGATCGCGTGGTGGCCGTGGAGAAGGGCTAGGCGACCTGCGTTGCGATGACCGCTTTGTACGGCTGGTCACACACGAAAGCCGATGTGAGCGCAAAATCGTTGCACGGCTTCCGCGAGAACGTGGTCACTGACATGGCCGACCGATTTGACCACAAGGCTGACGTTGAGCGTCACGATCCGATCGAATCTGATCCAACTGGCGGCGGGCAGCACGCCGCGTATCATATCTGCCGCGCCGAGCGGAATACCGAACTCTGCCTGGGGACGGGAGGTCACCGGCAGTGCGATGAAATCGCCGTAGCCATCCGGGTTGGTGAGCGCCAATACAGGCCGTCGTTTCGTCGCAGACAGATCGGAGAATGGAAATGGCACCAGTAAAAGGTTGCCACGTTCAAACATTGTCCCAGACTTTGTTCTCGTCGCCGTCCCAAACCGGCGCGAGGGAGCCCGATTGTGCGTTCACAAGGTCGCGCCATTCGCGCCGCTCTCCGCGCTCGCGCAGATAGCCGATAAAATCCAGCACCTCGCGCGCAACCGGTTCGGGCAGCGCCTTGACCTGCTCGTAGACCAGTTCAGCGATGCTCATTTTGGCCTCCTGCTCCGCCTCGAACTCTACTGTATCAGTCAATCTGGAGACGCGCACCAAGGCATCAACAGGACCGTGGCCTCTTACAACCCCGTGCCCAGCCAGCCGCGCTTGCGGGCCGCGACCGCCTCGCCGAAGGCCTGAAACAGCGCCCGGTTGATGGCATTGGCCTGCGGATTGTATTCGGCGTGCCACTGCACGCCGAGGGCAAAGCCGGGCGCGTCGGCGATGCGGATCGCCTCGATGGTGCCATCATCGGCCACGCCCTCGACCACCACGCGCTCACCCGCCTCGAGGATGCCCTGCCCGTGCAGCGAATTCACCCGGATGATGTCCTTGCCGAACAGCGTGGCGAAGGCGCCGCCCGGCACCAGCCGCACGTCGTGGCGGTCGCCGTAGATCACCGCCTGTTCGGGATGGATCTCGCCGTTCTCCAGCCGCGGCATGCGGTGATTGATGCGGCCCGGCAGTTCGCGGATTTCCGGGTGCAACGAGCCGCCGAAGGCAACGTTCATCTCCTGGAAGCCGCGGCAGATACCTAACAGAGGTATGCCGCGCTCGACGCAGGCCGGCACCAGCGCCAGCGCCAGATCGTCGCGCGGCGTATCGTAAGGCTCATAGCTTGGATGCGGCTCGACGCCGAAGCGGGTCGGATGAACATTGGCGCGGGCGCCGGTCAGCAGGATGCCGTCGACCGTCTCCAGCAGCGCCTCGATATCGGTGATATCGGGTGCGCCGGCGAACATCAGCGGCAGCGCGCCGGTAACATCGGCGACCGCACGCAAATTCCGCTCGCCGACCCGCTGTGCCGCGAACCGGTTCTCGACCAGATGCGCACTCCCGATCACACCGACGACGGGACGCTTCATTGCCTGATTCTACTTTCCTGCCCGCAAATCCTGAAACGCGTCGTCGAGCCGCGCAAGGGCCTCGTTGAGGATCGGCCGCGGCGTGGCGAAATTGAACCGCAGCCAGGTGTCGCCGCCGGGGCCGAATTGCGGGCCGGGGCTGGCATAGATGCGGGCGCGCTCGGCCACCCGCGCGGCGACGTCGGCGGCGGCAAGCCCGGTGCCCGAGAAATCGACCCAGGCGAGGTAGGTGGAGTCGAGGCGCATCGACCGCGCGCCGGGTGCCGCCGCCTCAATGCGCTTGTCGAACAGGTCACGGCTGCCCTCGAGGTAGGGCAGCAGCGCGTCGAGCCAGGCTTCGCCGGTCCGCCAGGCGGCCTCGGTGGCGAGCATGCCGAAGCCGTTATAGGACGACAGCCCGCAGGCGCCGATCCGGGCATCGAGCTTCTTCTTCAGCGCCGGGTTCGAGGTGACGCAGGCGCCGACATGGGCGCCGGCCAGATTGAAGGTCTTGGTCGCCGCCACACAGGTGATCAGCCGGTCGGCGATCTCGGGCGCGGCGGTGAGCGTCGGCGTGTGCTTCGCCCCTGAGAACACCAGATCGCAGTGGATCTCGTCCGACACCAGAATCAGGTCGTGGTCGGCGCAGAACGTCGCCAGCGCCCGCAATTCGGCCGGCGACCAGACTGTGCCGCCCGGATTGTGCGGGCTGCACAGGAACACGACCTTGGTGCGCGGCGTCAGCTTCGCGCGCAGCAGATCGAGGTCCATCGCATAGCGGCCGTTGGTCTCGACCAGTTGCACATCGAGGATGCGCCGGTCGTTGGCCGGAATGATGCGGCGGAAGGCGTGATAGACCGGCGGAAACAGCACCACCTCGTCGCCGGGCTCGGTCACCGCCTGAAGGATCAGGCCGAGGCCCGAGACGATGCCCGGGGTCGGGCTGACCCAGGCCGGGTCGATCCGCAGATTGTGGCGGCGCGCCATCCAGCCGGCCAGCGCCGCGGCCCAGCTGCCGGTGTCGGCGTAATAGCCGTGGGTGCCGCGCTCGACCTCTTCCTTGAGCGCCGCCGTCACGCCGGCCGGCGCGGCAAAGTCCATGTCCGCCACCCACATCGGAATGGCGTCCGCTGCCGTGATGCCGGACAGCCGGGCCATATTGTCCCACTTGGTCGCGTGGGTGCCGAGGCGTTTGATGACGCGGTCGAAATCGAACATTGAGGGCTCCGCGGCGGAGGGAACGTCTGTCCTATGCCATCGCCGGCGTCGAAAAACTAGGACTCGATCGCCGGTTCGCGGCCCACCAGCCGCGCCAGTTGGCGCAGCCGGCCGAACAGGCGGTCGCTGGAGAGCTTGCGGTAGGCGCCGGGCAGATGCAGCACCAGACGCCCGCGCTTCACCTGCATGGGGCATTTCGGCAGCACGCCGCCCTGCCCGGCGGTCAGAATGTAGGCCACGCGCATCGCGGCCCCCAGCACGCGGGCGCGGTCGAGCATGCGCGGCGTCGCCAATTCGCGCAGGCGCGGCGGCAGTTCGTCCTCGCTCAGGCCGGCGTGGCGGAAATAGATCGCCAGACCGAGATAGGCCCGGCCGGGGTGATCGATCGAAACGAAGGCGCCGTGGGCGATGATGTTCATCGACTGCTCGCCACGGTAGTCGGGATGCGCGCGCCAGCCGATGTCGCCAAGCAGACAGGCGGCATGACGCAGCCTTCGCTCGTCGGCGGTTTCTTCGAGGCCGGAGGACGCCATGAAGCGGTCGGTCCAGGCGATCAGTTCTTCGCCGTGATGCGGCGAACGCGCGCGCAGGACGTTAAGATCGGCCGCCGACGAGATCAGCGGATCGCGGGCCCGTTCCTTCGCTTTCAGCAGCGAGTACAGCAGCCCTTCGCGCACGCCGAGCACCGAAAAAACCACGTCGCGTGGTTTGATCTTGCGGATCAGGTGCTCCATCACCAGCGCGGCGTAGGGCAGCAGCGGACGGCGGGCGGCATTGACGACCTCGATCCGCGACAGCGTCTCGGTGTCGACGCGGTGCACCAGCCGGGTGAACTCCAGCGCGTCGCGCCCCGAGATCCGGTAATTGTGCATGACGTGGAACGGATAGCCGGTCTGCCACATGTGCAGCCGCGCCAGCGCGCGCCAGGTGCCGCCGACGGCGTAGAAGGTGCGCCCCTCGCCTTCGCGCAGCAGGTCGAGGCCCTTCAGCGAGGTCTCGACGATCTTTTCGGCCTTCTTGATCGATTTGCCGGCGATGTCCTGCAAGGCCAGGCCGCCGAGCGGCAGGGTGACGCCAGAGCGCACATGCGCGCCATGCACGTCGATGAGTTCGAGCGAACCGCCGCCGAGATCGCCAACCAGCCCGTCGGGCTTGTAGATGCCGGAGACGATGCCGAGCGCGGTGAGAATGGCTTCGCGCTTGCCCGACAGGATCTTGATCCGCGTGCGGCTGACGCGCTCGGCCTCGGTGATGAAGGCGCGGCCGTTGCGCGCATCGCGGCAGGCCGCGGTCGCAACCGCCCAGACCTTGCGCACGTGCAGGATGTCGCAGAGCGCCCGGAACCGCCGCAACGCGGCCAGCGCCGTTTCGATCGCATCCTGCGCCAGCAGCCCGGTGGTCTGCACCTGCCGGCCGAGACCCGCCAGAACCTTTTCGTTGAAAATCGGCGTCGGCGAACGTGTCAGGCCCTCATAGATGACGAGGCGCACCGAGTTGGAACCGATGTCGATAACCGCGACCGGGGGGCCATGATCGAGCCGCCCCTGCGCCGAACGCTTGACGGCAACGGAGCGTTTACGCGCCGTCGACGAGGCGGCGGAGGAGGCTGCGCGGAGAGGATTCTTTGAGCGATTTGCCACGGCCCGACAGACTTGGATTGGTCATGAAATACTTGTGGGCGTTGAACGGTTCCTCGCCCGGCGCGGCCTTTATGCGCGTCGAACTGCCGTCCGGCAAGAGCGTCCAGCTTTGCTGGTTGTCCTTGAAATTGGCCGCCATGATCTGGCCGATAATCTGTTCATGCACGGTCGGGTTCAGAATGGGACACAGCACCTCGACCCGGCGGTCCAGATTGCGCGGCATCAGGTCGGCCGACGAAATGTACATCGCGGCTTTCGGATGCGGTAGCGGATGACCGGCCCCGAAACAGTAGATGCGGCCGTGCTCGAGGAAGCGCCCGACAATCGACTTGACGTGGATATTTTCGGACAGGCCGGGCACCCCGGGCCGCAGGCAGCAAATGCCGCGGACCACGAGGTCGATCTTCACGCCGGCCATGGACGCATCATAGAGCGCGTCGATGATGCCGGGATCGACCAGCGAATTCATCTTCATCCAGATGCCGGACGGCTTGCCCGCTTTGGCGTTCTCGGCCTCCTGGCGGATGTGATCGATCATGCGCTTGCGCAGCGAGATCGGCGAGATCGCCATCAGTTCAAGTTCGTCCGGCTCGGCATAGCCGGTGATGTAGTTGAATACGCGGGCAACGTCGCGGCCGATGGTCTCGTCGGCGGAGAAGAACGACAGATCGGTATAGATACGCGCGGTGACCGGATGATAGTTGCCGGTGCCGACATGCACATAGGTGGCGAGCGCACTGCCCTCGCGGCGCACGACATATGACAGTTTGGCGTGGGTCTTGAGTTCGATGAAGCCGTAGACCACCTGGACGCCGGCGCGTTCGAGATCGCGCGCCCAGCGGATGTTGGCTTCCTCGTCGAAGCGGGCCTTGAGTTCGATCAGCGCGGTCACCGACTTGCCGGCCTCGGCGGCTTCGATCAGCGCCTTGACGATCGGTGACTCGGCGCTGGTGCGATAGAGCGTCTGCTTGACGGCAACCACGTTGGGATCGCGCGCGGCCTGCTGCAGGAATTGCACCACGACGTCGAACGACTCGTAGGGGTGATGGACAACAAGATCCTTTTGCCGGATCGCGGCGAAACAGTTGCCGGCGTGATCGCGGATGCGCTCCGGGTAACGCGGGTTATACGGAGCGAACTCGAGATCGGGACGGTCGAGTCGGGTCAGTTGTGACAGGTCGTTGAGCGCGACCACGCCGTCGACCATGAACACTTCGTCGTCCGCGACCGCCAGCGCGCGCTGCACAAAGCCGCGCAGTTCGACCGGCATGGTGGCGTTCAACTCCAGGCGGATCACGGAACCGCGGCGGCGCTGTTTCAGCGCCGTTTCGAACAGCCGAACCAGATCTTCGGCCTCTTCCTCGATTTCCAGGTCGGAGTCGCGAATGGCACGGAAGGCGCCCTGCCCCTTGAGCGTATAGCCCGGGAACAGCCGGCCGATGAACAGCGCCGTCGTCTCTTCCAGCGTGATGACGCGGATGCGCTGATCGGCTCCGGTCGGCAGTTTGATGAAACGCTCGATCTTCTGCGGCATGCGGATCAGCGCGTTCATCGCCTTGCCGTCTTTGTTACGCGCCAGATGCAACGCGATCGAAAAACCGAGATTGGGAATAAACGGAAACGGATGCGCCGGATCGATGGCGAGCGGCGTCAGCAGCGGGAAAACGTGCGTGAGGAAGCGCTCTTCCAGCCAGGCCAGGTCGGCTTTCTTGAGGTCGCCGCCTTCGACCAGCGAGATGCCGGCTTCATCCAGCGCCGGGCGCAGTTCGAGCCAGCGCTTCTGCTGGTCGCTGGCGAGCTGGGAGACCGCTTCGCCAATGCGCACGAGTTGCTCATTCGGCGTCAGCCCGTCCGGGCTGTGGGTGGTGACGCCCTCGCGCACCTGCTCCTTGAGCCCCGCAACGCGAACCATGAAGAACTCGTCGAGATTGTTCGCCGAGATCGACAGAAACCGCACCCGTTCCATCAGCGGATGGTTTTCGTTTTCGGCTTCTTCCAGAACCCGGCGGTTGAAGTGCAGCCAGGACAATTCGCGATTGATGAACCGTTCAGGTCGCTCGCGCAGCGGCGCTTCGCCCGGCGGCGGCACCGGCGCGGCGGCGGACTGCGCCGCCTCCCGCGCACTTTCTTCAGTCGGAGCAACGGCTTGAGCGCGGTCTGCCATGATTGATCGGGGCCTGGTGGACACTCTGCCTAGCCGACCAAAATGGCGGCTGCATGACAGTTCGCGCCATCCGGGCGCGCGTCGTCAAGCCCGGATCGGGTTTATGGTTCCCGGAATAGCTCGGCGGCCAAAGCGCGCGTCACCGGACGGTGCTGGCGCATGGCCTCCTCGTCCAGCCGGGCCACCGCCGCATAGGCTGCGGCGAAGGAGCGTTCGATGCGGTTGGCGAGATAGTTCACCAAGGTCTCGTCAACGGCGATCTGCCGGTCCGACGCCAGCTTGACGATCAAGGCGCGCAGCAGGACATCGTCCGGCGGCGACAGGGCCACGCTCGGCAACGCGCGCAGCCGCGACGCCAGATCGCGGATGCCGACCGGAAAAGCGGCCGGCGCGGTGCGCGCGGTGAACAGCACATAGGCCGCCTCCTCGCGCGCCATATTGATCAGGTGGAACAGCGCACGTTCGTCGAGACCGGCCGACTCGAGGTCTTCGACTACGAGCGCGCCGGTGGCAAAGGCCGCCGGCAGATCGGCATCCGCGAGACGTTTCGCCGACAGCACGCGGGCGCCCGAGGCCTCCGCCCAGATCGTCGCCAGATGACTTTTCCCCGCGCCTTGCGGGCCGACCAGCACCATCGTGCGGTTCGGCCAGTCCGGCCAGCGCTCGATCAGCGCCAGCGCGGTCGCGTTGGACGGACCGGACAGGAAATCCTCGCGCGCAAAACTCACGGCGTGATCGAGCGCCAGCACGAGTTGCCGCGGCGCCAAAGGCGTTTCCATCTGGCTCAACTCGCTTCCTCGCCGGTGTAGATCGAGCTTTGCAAATATCGCTTCAGCGCAAAGCGCGTCAGCACGCCGATGGTCGCGGCGAGCGGCACCGCCACCAGCAGGCCGACGAAGCCGAACATATAGCCAAACGCCAGCAAAGCGAAAATCAGCCACACCGGATGCAGGCCGACGCTTTCGCCGACCAGCTTGGGCGCCAGCACGTTGCCTTCAAGGAACTGGCCAAACAGGAAAATACCGAGCACCAGGAGGATCGAGGCGTATTCCGGCCAGAACTGGGCGACGGCCACGCCAAGCGACAGGATCAGGCCGGTCATGGAGCCGACATAGGGAATGAAGGTAATCAGGCCGGAGATCAGGCCGATCAGCAACCCGAAATTCAAGCCAGACAGCGTGAGCGCGACGGCATAGAACGTGCCGAGGATGAGGCACACCGCGCTCTGGCCGCGAACAAAGCCGGCGATGGCGGCGTCGATTTCTCGTGCCAGTTCGCGCACCGTCTCGCGCTGTTGCAGCGGCACCCAGGCATCCGCGGTGCGGATCATGCGGTGCCAGTCGTACAGCAGATAAAACGCCACCACCGGCGTCACCACGATCAGCGAGATCAGCGACACCAGCGCGCTGCCGCCGGACCACAGCGACGCCAGGAAGGCCGTCATCCAGGTCATGCCCTGCCCGAGCAGATCCCCGAAAGACTGGTCGCCACTGAAGCCGGCTCCAATCAGTTTTTGCAGCCACGGCCGGCTCTGATCGCTGATCACCGCCTGCAGCTTGGTGATGTAGCCGGGCATATTGGCGATGAAGGACGACAACTGGCTGCCCAGCACCGGCGCTGCCAGCAGGATCATCAGGACAAAGAAAAGCACCAGCACCGAGATGATCAGCAGTGCGGCGATCAGGCGGTTCAAACCCCACCGCTCCAGCCGGTCGGTCAGCGGCGTCAGCAGATAGGCGATGGCGAGGCCGGCGATGAACGGCAGCAGGATCGGACTGAGCAGCCACAGCGCCAGCACCACAACGACCAGCACGGCGCTCCAGAACAGGACCTGACGCTGCAGTCCGAAGGGGCTGCCGCCGCTGAAGGATGCGGGGGGACGCGGTGTGCCGGTGGCGCTCACAGTTTCGCCGCGGCGGAGTTCATGTGGCGCACCCATTCGACGACATAGGCGGCGATCGACAGCAGGGTCAAGATTGCGACCGTACCCATCAGAACCAGTTTCAGCGTGTCGGCCTCGATATTGAAGCCGAGCGTGCCGAGCACGATGCAGGCAAACACGATCTGCGCGACGGTATTGAGCTTCGACACCAGAAGCGGCCGGATCTTGAGCGGATTGCCCACCAGCCAGGACAGCATGATGCCGCCGACGATCAGGATATCCCGCGACACCACCAGGATCACCAGCCAGCGCGGAATGAAGCCGTTGATGCCCAACGTGAGGTAGATCGAGACGATCAGCGCCTTGTCGGCCAGCGGATCGAGATAGGCGCCGAGTTCGGTTGTCATGTTGAAGCGTTTGGCGATGAACCCGTCGACGGCATCGCTGATACCGGCGGCGACGAACAGAACGAACGCGATCCACATGGCGCCGGAGGCGATCGCCCACACGACCACCGGCACCATCAGGATGCGCCCCAACGTGATGAGATTTGGAATACTCAAGACAAACCCGGCTCTCCGGCCCGCTCCCGCCTGACGGGCGGAATTCGGACCCTTCCCTGCAAAACAGTATAATGGTGCTTCGACCATTGCGCGACGTGCGATTCCGACGTAGGACCCCGGCGCGAACGAGGGCCATCATGGCAGAAAATCAGCGCGGCCTCACATACGCGCAAGCCGGTGTGGATATCGACGCCGGTAACCGGATGGTCGATCTGATCAAGCCGATGGTGCGCGCCACCGCGCGGCCGGGCGCCGATGCCGAAATCGGCGGATTCGGCGGGCTGTTCGACCTCAAACCGCTTGGATTCAAGGACCCGGTGCTGGTCGCCGCCAATGACGGCGTGGGCACCAAGGTCAAAATCGCCATCGAAACCGGCCGCCACGACACCATCGGCATCGATCTGGTGGCCATGAGCGTCAACGACCTCGTTGTGCAAGGCGCCGAGCCGCTGTTCTTCCTCGACTATTATGCGTGTGGAAAACTCGAGCCCGAGGTCGGCGCCGCCGTGGTCGCCGGCATCAGCGACGGTTGCCGGCAGGCCGGCTGCGCGCTGATCGGCGGCGAGACCGCGGAAATGCCCGGGCTCTACCAGGGCGAGGACTATGACCTGGCCGGCTTTGCCGTCGGCGCGGCCGAGCGCGGCGCGCTGCTGCCCCGCCGCGATATCGCCGCAGGCGACACCATTCTCGGCCTCGCCTCCTCCGGCGCGCACTCGAATGGCTTCTCGCTGGTGCGCAAGGTGGTGGCCAGGACCGGGCTGGCGTGGAGCGTCCCCGCGCCCTTCGCGCCCGAGCAGACGCTGGGCGACGCCATCCTCACCCCGACCCGCATTTACGTGAAATCATGCCTGGCGGCGATCCGCGCCACCGGCGCCGTCAAGGGTTTCGCCCACATTACCGGTGGCGGTTTTCCCGACAACATCCCGCGTGTGCTGCCCAAGGGCCTCGGCGCGCGCATCGATCTGACGCGCGTACCGGTTCTGCCGGTGTTCAAGTGGCTGGCCGAACAAGGCGGTATCGAACAGAACGAAATGCTGCGCACCTTCAACTGCGGTGTCGGCATGATCGTCATCGTCGCACCGGGCGATGCGGACGCCGTGGCACGGGCTTTCACCGACGCCGGCGAGCAGGTGGTAACGCTTGGCACCGTGGTGCCCGCGGCGGACGAACCGCGCGTCATCTATGACGGCGCGCTCGACCTTGGCTGACGCCCAGCACCGCAAGCGCGTCGCGGTGCTGATTTCCGGCCGCGGCTCGAACATGGCGGCCCTGCTCGCGGCGGCCAAAGACCCCGCCTACCCGGCCGAGATCGTGCTGGTGGCGTCGAACCGGCCCGACGCCGGCGGTCTCGCCACCGCCCGCGATGCCGGCATCGCCACCGAAGTCGTCGATCACACACAATTCGGCAAGGACCGCGCCGCCTTCGACGCCGCGCTGCAGGCGGTGCTGACGAAGCACCGCATTGAGCTCGTCTGCCTCGCCGGTTTCATGCGACTGCTCACCGCCGGCTTTGTCGCGCAATGGCAGGAGCGCATGCTCAACATTCACCCCGCGCTGCTGCCGGCCTTCAAGGGGCTCGACACCCACAAGCGCGCGCTGGCTGCCGGCGCCAAAATACATGGCGCCACCGTGCATTTCGTGGTGCCGGAAATGGATGCCGGGCCGATCATCATGCAGGGTGCGGTTGCAGTGCAGCACGACGATACCGAGGCGACGCTGTCCGCGCGGGTGCTGGCGGTTGAGCATCGCATTTACCCGCTGGCCGTGAAGCTGGTGGCCGAGCACCGCGTTCGCGTTGTCGACGGCCGCTGCCTGATCGACGGTGAGCCGGTCCCGGAAAGGCCAGAGGCTTTCTACTGAAGAAATCGTCGCGTTCTCCCCACACTTCAACGTGAATGATTGCCTCTCGCCCGGTGTTTTATAAGTGCACTGCCACCGCTCAGAGTGGCGAACACAACGCTGGGGAGACACTTATGCTTGAACGGGGAAGCGCACCAAAACTGATTTTTCCGGGGCTCGCCGGATTCTACGCAACCATGGAGCCGATCGCCTACACGATCGTGCGCGTGGTGTTCGGCTGGATCATGGTCATGCATGCGCTGCCGAAATGGTCGCGGGGCGTCGAAGCTGTCGGCACGGCCTTCGCCACCAACTACGGACTACCGCGCTCATTCGCGGCGATCGCGATTTTCCTCGAGCTCGTCGGCGGCGCCGCGCTCATCGTCGGCGTCGCCACGCGGTTCTTTGCATCGGCTCTTGCCGTCGAGATGCTGATCGCGATGTTCGCTGCGCACTGGGCCAAGGGCTTCCCGGTTGGTGCCGGCGGCTACGAGTACGTGCTGTTCCTCGGCATCGTGTGCTTCTTCATCGCCATCCGCGGCGGCGGGCCGTATTCGGTCGACGCCAAGCTGCCGAAAGAGCTTTAGCGCTACTGCAACGTCGAGAGAAGCGCGGGCTGCGGCCCGCGCTTTTTCCGGTCACGGCCTCACGCCCGCCGGATCCAGACCTTGTTGTCGTGGAAGGCCGCACCACCGTATGGTGCAATTGAATCCGCACCGGTCAGCGAATTGATGCCGCAGCCGTCGGCATAGGCCGAATTCGGCCAGATCGATTCCGCGATCAGCACGCCGGGCCGGACCCCGTCATAAACGCGTGCATGCAGCCGCACCTGACCGCGCGTGTTGCCGAGCACGACGAAATCGCCATCGGCGATGCCCTGCGCCTGCGCATCGTCGGGATGGATCATCACTTCCGGCCGCTTCTCGTTGGCGATCGAGGTCGGGGTCTCGTTGAAGGTCGAGTTGAGGAAGCCGCGCGCCGGCGATGTCGCCAGCCGGAAGGGATGCGCCGCGTCCGCCTCCTCCACCACCGGCCAGTAATCCGGCAGCGGCGGCATGTCGGAAATCGGGCCGCTCTTGTAGGCGCTGCGGAACGGCACGTTGTCCCAGTCCGGCTTGAACCTGAACTTGCCATCCGGCCACGGGAAGCCGTCGAGATAATGCGCCTGCCGGAACGGCGGCTGGCAGTCGACCCAGCGGCTGGCCTCGATATCGGCCAGCGTGCCGTACGGCGACTTGCGCAACATCTGGTCGATCAATTCGCGCGGGCTCATGGCAAAGCCCGCGTGCTGCGCGCCGACGCGGGCCGCCAGCGCCGCGATGACCTCATGATTGTTGCGGCATTCGCCCGGCGGCTCAACCAGCTTCGGGCCGAGGATCAGGTATTGATGGCCGCCGCCGCGATAGATGTCGTCATGCTCCAGGAAGGTGGTCGCCGGCAGCACGATATCGGCCACCTTCGCGGTCTCGGTCATGAACTGCTCGTGCACGCAGACGAACAGATCGTCGCGGGCGAAACCCTGCTTGACCTTGTTCTGGTCCGGCGCAACCGACATCGGATTGGTGTTCTGCACGATCATCGCCGTCACCGGCGGGCCGCCGTGAAGAGCCTCCGCATCGCCCGTCAGCACCGCCCCGATACGAGACTGGTCGAGCATGCGCACCGAGCGGTCCCACACATCGGTGCCCTCGATCACGGTCTTGTCGAGCTTGTAAATGTCGGCGTTGATGTGGAAGGCGCCGCCGCCCTCAAGCTGCCAGGCGCCGGTCACCGCCGGAATGCAGCTCGCCGCGTGCATGCTGACCGGGCCGTTGCGCGAACGCGAAAAGCCGTAACCCAGTCGGAAAAAGGCGCGCTTGCGCTCGCCGATCAGCCGGGCGAATTCCTCGATGGTCGCGACCGGCGTGCCGGTGATGGCCGAAGCCCAGGCCGGATCGCGGCTCTCCAGATGCGCCTGCATTTCGCGCGGCGCGTCGGTGTATTTGTCGAGATAGTCCCAGTCCGCCTTGCCATCGCGGAACAGGCAATGCATCACCGCGCAGGCCAGCGCCGCGTCGGTGCCCGGCTTCACCAGCACCGGAAGATCCGCCTGCTGCATGGTGCCGTTCATATAGATATCGACCGCCGCGATCTTGGCGCCGCGTTCCTTGCGGGCGCGGGTCGCGTGCGTCATCACGTTGACCTGGGTGTTGACCGCGTTGGTGCCCCAAATCACCACCAGATCGGACTTGGCCATCTCGCGCGGATCGGCGCCGGCGATGCGGCCGACGCCGGCGGCAAATCCGGCATAGGCCGGATTGACGCAGATGGTGGAGTGGAATCCTGAATACTTCTTGGCGTGGCGCAGCCGGTTGATGCCGTCGCGCATCACCAGGCCCATGGTGCCGGCGTAGTAATAAGGCCAGACGCTCTCGGCGCCGTCGCGCTGCTCGGCCTGCAGGAATTTCTCGGCGACGATATCGAGCGCGTCGTCCCAGGAGATCGGCGCAAACTCGCCCGAGCCTTTGGCGCCGGTGCGGCGCAGCGGCGTCAGCAACCGATCGGGGTGATGCTGGCGTTCGGCGTAGCGGGCGACTTTGGCGCAGACCACACCCGCCGTGTAGTCGTTGTCGCGGGCGCCGCGGACGCGGCCGATGGTGCGCTCGTCGAGAAGTTCCACGTCGAGCGCGCAGGTCGAGGGGCAATCGTGCGGACAGGCGCTGGCCGCGACCCTGGACACGGCCCTTGCCGACGGCTGGACCGGCCTCACCTGCTGATTCATCGCGGCCTCCGATTGGCGAACTCACCAAGACCATACAGCAGAAGCGCGTGCACGTCGCTCTAACGGCATTGTGATGTCACCAGGCCTCTCGCTTTCCCAGGAACGAGGACGAAAATCGGACGATGGGGTTCCTTTGCCTCTTGTTGTTACCCAATGGCTACAGAGTTCCACAGGCACTGCACGTATATCCATCCTTGGCCGCATGTCGCGGAGTAAAGGAGATGATGATGCGCGTTTCGCTGTTCTCCGGGGTCGCCTTAGCGGCCCTGATCGCTGCACCGGCCATGGCGGCTGATATGCCGATCTACACAAAAGCGCCGCCGGTGATGATGGCCCCATTCTCGTGGACCGGTTTTTACGTCGGCTTCAACGCCGGCTACGGCTTCAGTGGCAGCAACTCCGTGACCACCACCGGCCAGGCGGCTGCGAACATCGCCGCTGTTGCCGATGGTGCGCGTCCGGGGTCTATCTCTCTCGACCGTGATGGCTTCATCGGCGGTGTGCAGATCGGCTACAACTGGCAGTTCGGCAACATCGTTGCCGGCCTGGAAGCCGACATCCAGTACACGGATATGCGCGATAGCGTGAACGGCATCACCACACTTGCGGTGGCCGGTCCGAACGGAACGCCGCCCGGCACCCGCAACAACGTGTTCAATCAAGAGCTTGATTACCTCGGCACCGTTCGTGGCCGTCTCGGCTACGCGTGGGATCGCACGCTGTTGTACGCGACCGGCGGTCTTGCCTACGGCGGCGTCAACAACTCGGCGAGCTTCTCCGGCCCGCTTCCGGCCGGCGTGACTCAGTTCACCGGCTCCCGCAGAGAGACTGAAGTCGGCTACACGATCGGCGCCGGCATCGAGCATGCCTTCGGCGGCAATTGGTCGCTCAAGGCCGAGTACCTGTACTACGACCTCGGCGACACGACGATTGCCGTCAACAACGTCCTCGGCCCGGCCGGGGCGGGCGGCCCGGGATACGACAGCACCTTCCGAAACGATGGCCACATCGTCCGCGCCGGTCTGAACTACAGGTTCGGCCGCTAAGCCATCCGGTCCGCTTGCGGATAGCCAAAGAAAAAAGCCCGCCATCGCAAGACGGCGGGCTTTCGCATTGAGTCAATCGATAAACCGCTAGCCGACGATTTCGTTGCCCGCGAAGAACTGGCCGATTTCGATCGCGGCATTTTCGGCCGAGTCGGAGCCGTGCACGGAGTTCTCGCCGATCGACTTGGCGTGAACCTTGCGGATGGTGTTGGCGTCGGCCTTGGCCGGGTCGGTCGCGCCCATGACTTCGCGATACTTGGCGATGGCGTTTTCGCCCTCGAGCACCTGCACCACCACCGGCGCGGAAATCATGAAATCCACCAGTTCGCCGAAAAACGGCCGCGCCTTGTGCACGCCGTAGAACTGCTCGGCCTGCGCCCGCGTGATGAGAACGCGCTTCTGCGCCACGATCCGCAGGCCCGCCTTCTCGATCATGGCATTGATCGCGCCGGTCAGATTACGCTCGGTGGCGTCAGGCTTGAGAATGGAAAAAGTACGCTCCACAGCCATCGGGATAGTCCTTCAGTGGGAATGATCGGAGGGATGACCGACATTCATTGGAATTGCTTGGTTGCCGCGGCTTATACCGGGGGCCCGGAATGGCGGCAAGGTGGTGGATGGTCCCGGTCGCGTCCAACCGGGATCGCCAAGCCGCAGTCTGTGATCGATTTTTCTGTCTTGAAGGAGCGCCCATGAAATCGCGTTACCGGATGTTCGCCGGCTACAACGCCTGGTGCAACGAGCGGCTGTACGGGGCGACCGCCCTCGTCACCGACGCCGATTACCGCGCCGACCGCGGCGCCTTCTTCAAGTCGCTGCACGGAACGCTGAACCATATTCTGGTCGCCGATCGCATCTGGATGAAGCGCTTCACCGGCACCGGTGTGCAGCCGCCCAGCCTCGACGCCATCCTGTACGAGAGTTTCGCGGAATTGCGCGAAGCGCGCCGGAGCCAGGACGTGCTGATCACGCGCTACATCGATGGCCTCGATGACGAGCGGCTCTCTGCGACGTTCAGATACCGGCCGGTCACAAATCCGCAGCCGGTCGAACAACCCTTGGCGCCGGCGCTCGACCATTTCTTCAATCACCAGACCCATCACCGCGGTCAGGCGCATGCTCTGCTGACCGCCATCCTCGGCAATGACAAGACGCCGGGCATGGACCTGATCGCCTACCAGCGCGAAACCGGCCAGGGCATGCGCGCTTCCTGACGCCAACGGCCGGGCGCCCCGGCGGCACCCGCGCCGCCCTTTAAAGGGTTGCGTTGTGCAGCGCACTCGGCCAAAACGCGCGCATGTTGATTATCGACGATCTCACCGTCCGGATTGCCGGCCGTTCGCTGCTTGAAAACGCTTCCGCCCGGATCGTGCCGGGTGCGCGCGTCGGCCTGGTCGGCCGCAACGGCACCGGAAAGTCGACGCTGTTCAACGTCATTACCGGCGAAATCGGGGCAGAAACCGGCTCGATCGAGATCCCGCCGCGCTGGCGCCTCGGCCGCCTCGCGCAGGAAGCCCCGAACGGCCCGGAAAGCCTGCTCGAGGTGGTGCTGATGGCGCCGAGCGAGCGCACCGATCTGCTGGCCGAGGCCGAAACCGCGACCGACCCGGACCGCATTGCCGAGATCCAGACCCGGCTCGCCGATATCGGCGCCCATGCCGCGCCCGCGCGCGCCGCCGCGATCCTGTCGGGCCTTGGATTTTCGACCGCCGACCAGGCCCGCCCCTGCACGGAGTTCTCCGGCGGCTGGCGCATGCGCGTCGCGCTGGCGGCGACGTTGTTTTCCGAGCCCGATTTGCTGCTGCTCGACGAGCCGACCAACTATCTCGATCTCGAAGGCACGCTGTGGCTGCAGGACCATCTGGCGAAATATCCGCACACCATGATCATCGTCAGCCATGATCGCGATCTGCTGGACAATGCGGTCAACCAGATCCTGTCGCTGGAGGCCAAGAAACTCACGCTCTACAAAGGCGGCTATTCCGACTTCGAACGGCTGCGCAGCGAGAAGCTGGTGCTCGACCAGAAGATGATGAAGAAGCAGGATGCGCAACGCGCGCATCTGCAGGCCTTCGTCGATCGCTTCCGCGCCAAGGCGTCAAAAGCGACGCAGGCGCAGTCGCGCATCAAGATGCTGGCGAAGATGCAGCCCATCTCGACCATGGTCACCGACGAGGTGCGGCCGATCATCATTCCGCCGCCGGAGAAACTGCTGTCGCCGCCGATCATCGCCACCGACGATGTCTCGGTCGGTTACGACGGACGCGTCATCCTGTCGGATCTGTCGCTGCGCATCGACAACGACGACCGCATCGCCCTGCTCGGCTCCAACGGCAACGGCAAGTCGACGCTGGTGAAGCTGCTGGCCGGCAAGCTTCCGCCGATGCAGGGCTCGATCACGCGCGCGGCCAACCTGAAGGTCGGCTATTTCGCGCAGCACCAGGTCGACGAACTCGACATGGACGGCAGCCCCTACGATCATGTGCGCCGGCTGATGCCGGATCAGCCCGAATCCAAAGTGCGGTCGCGCGTCGGCACCATCGGCTTCTCCGGACAGGCCGGCAACACCAAGGTCGAGAAGCTGTCGGGCGGCGAGAAAGCGCGCCTGCTGCTGGGTCTGGCGACCTTCGCGGCGCCGCAACTCATCATCCTCGACGAGCCGACCAACCATCTCGACATCGACAGCCGCGGCGCCTTGATCGAGGCGATCAACGACTATCCCGGCGCCATCATTCTGGTGTCGCACGACCGCTATCTGCTGGAAGCCTGCGTCGATCGCCTGTGGCTGGTGTCCGGCGGCAAGGTCGCGCCGTTCGACGGCGATCTCGCCGATTATCAGCGCTACGTCGTGTCCGACGGCAGGCCCGCCAACACCGCGACCAAATCGGCCCCGCGCGTCGATCCGGTGGAAGCGCGCCGTGCCGCCGCCGGCAAGCGCGCCGAGACCGCGCCGCTGCGCAAGAAGATCTCCGAGGCCGAGGGCAAGATCGCCCAGCTGACGCGCCAGCTCGGCAAGCTGGACGTCACGCTGAGCGACGGCACCTTGTTTGCGCGGGAGCCTGCCCGCGCCGCTGAGCTGTCAAAGACCCGCGCCAATGTCGTTGCGGCGATCGCCAAGGCGGAAGAGGAATGGCTGGCCGCCAGCAGCGCGCTGGAGACGGCCTAGCGCTACCGCTTCTGGCGCGCCGGGGGGCGGGCCGGCCGCTGCGGCTCAGGAGCGCGCTCCACCACCTTCAGCCGTCCCGACGTGAAGGTGTAGACGCCGGGTGAATGGCCCGAAAGATACGTGAGCACCACCTTGCGCTCGCCCCTTTCGTCCGCGCCGACGCTGACATTGTTCGGCTGGCCGGCGCGGCGGACTGCCTCGCACTCAGACATGCCGAGCGCAATTCCACCCATATGCGGCTGCATGCCCGGTTCCAATGGATTGACGGAGGCCGGAGTCACGGGAACCTGGGCTGGTCCTGCGGCCATGGCGACCGCAGGACACTGGCCGTCTGCGCTGACCAGATCGTCCGGAGCCACCGGCCCGCTTGGGCCGAGTTGCACGGTCCGACCGGTGGTCGGCTGAGCCCAGTCGGGCTTGGCGAACACATCGATCGGCTTGGAGAACCAGCCGCCTTCACTGCTGCCGGAGAGCAGCTGTCCGCCGCCTGCGCAACCGGCCACCGCGAGCGCAACCGCTCCGGCGACGGTCAACCTTGAAACAACGCTAAAACGCGGCAAACGACTTCCCCCAAGCTTCATGATCATCTTATCCCTTAAGTCCTATTTTGCGTCATCACGATGGCACGGGGCAAGTTGGCTTCCCACAGGGCCACCAGGAAGAGTCGGCCATTGGCCCGGTCCGCCCAGGTCCGCTGGCCTATTTCCGGCGCCCCCGTCAGGCATTTTTCAGCCAGCGTCCATTTTCGTCCGGCTGCCAGTAGGTTGCCTCGAACCCCTTCGCCTTGGCCGAAGCCCAGTGACCGCGCGCGGCCGCCACGGCGTCATCGTCGTTGCCGTCAAACAGGAGCACGATGCGCTGGTAGGCCTCCGCATCGGGCGGCATCGCGGCCCCATCGATCAGAAAGCGCACCGACGCTGAATTCGGATTGTCCTCCTCCAAGGTAAGGAGGACCGGCTGCATCGAAGCATCCGCCTCGCGCCAGGTGCCGTGCGGCAGAAAACCATCGTCACGATAGGTCCACAGGTGTGCGTCGAGGGCGTCGATGCGCTCCTCCAACGCGCCCTGGACCACGACGCGCCAGCCCCGCTCCAGCGATTTTTCCAGCAGCATCGGCAACACGCCTTCCAGCTTCTGGCCTTGCAGATGGTAGAAAAGGACTTCGGTCATGGACTCGGCTCGTCAAAAGCGGACGAAATATCCTGGCGCTCGTGCAGGATCCGCACGATCTCGATCGTCGCGTTCGCCACGCGGTAAACGATCAGATGCGGCTGAACCAAGACAGATCGCAAACCAGAACCAATTTCGTTTCGAGGACGTCCCGCGTACGGGTGGTCTATGAGCCGGTCAACGGCGTCGGCAATCTTGCGGAGCAAACTATCGGCAACCTGTTCGGACGCAACGCCGGCAAGATATTTCCAGATGCCAACCAAGTCGCGTCGAGCCGCAGGAGCCCAAATGACCCTACGCGCCACGGCCATGTTCGTCGCGCGCCTGCCGAATGACGTCCTCGATATCCAGTTCCCGGCCTTCGCCAGCATCAAGCTCGCGGATGCCCGTCGCGACTTCGGCACGCAGCGAGCCCAGTTTATCGAGATAAACGATTAGTTCGCGGGCAATGCGATCCTGTTCCGCTTCCGGCAGAGCCTCGACCTTGGCGATGGCTTCGCGCAGGACCCTTGTCATCCGTTCTATCTATCACATTTCGCGGCCAGTTTCACCCCGGCGCTACTTTTCGTAGTAGTCTGCCACCAGCCGGTCCAGCAGGCGCACGCCCCAGCCCGAGCCCCAGCTCCGATTGATATCGGACTGGCGCGAGTCGAAGCCGGTGCCGGCGATGTCGAGATGCGCCCACGGTGTCTTGTCGTCGACAAAACGCTTGATGAATTGCGCCGCCGTGATCGCGCCGCCCCAGCGGCTGCCGCCGGTGTTCTTCATGTCGGCGAACTTGGAATCGATCATCTTGTCGTATTCCGGCGCCAGCGGCATGCGCCAGACTTTCTCGCCGGTCGCCTCGCCGGCCTTGGTCAGGCGCTCGGAAAGCTTGTCGTCGTTCGAGAACATGCCGGCATATTCCTGACCGAGCGCGACGATGATAGCGCCGGTCAAGGTCGCCAGATCGACCATCAATTGCGGCTTGAAACGCTGGGCCGCGTACCAGATCACGTCGCCGAGCACGAGACGGCCTTCGGCGTCGGTATTGATGACCTCGATGGTCTGCCCCGACATTGACGTGACGATATCGCCCGGCCGCACCGCGTTGCCGTCGGGCATGTTCTCCACCAGCCCGATCAGGCCGACGGCGTTGACCTTTGCCTTGCGCGCCGCCAGCGCCTGCATCAGACCGACCACGCAGGCGGCGCCCGCCATGTCGCCCTTCATGTCCTCCATGCCGGCGGCGCCCTTGATCGAAATACCGCCGGTGTCGAAGCACACGCCTTTGCCGATGAAGGCGACCGGCGCCGTGCCCTTCTTGCCGCCGTTCCAGCGCATGACCACGACGCGGCTTTCGCGCCGCGATCCCTGACCGACCGCCAGCAACGCGCCCATGCCGAGCTTTTTGAGGGCCTTCACGTCGAGCACCTCGACCGCCACGCCTGCCTTTTTGAGGACGGCGGTGCGGCGGGCGAACTCCTCCGGAAAGAGAATGTTGGCCGGCTCGTTGACCAGGTCGCGCGCCATCAACACGCCGCCGGCGACCGCAGCGCGCGCGGCAAAGGCCTTGCGCGCACCGGCCACGTCGGCGGTGGCGATGGTGACGCTGCGGTTGGCGGCCGGTTTGTCGTCATCCTTGCGCTTGGTCTTGTAGCGATCGAAGGCGTAGGCGCGCAGGCCCGCGCCCTGGGCCAGATCAGCGGCCTGCTCGGCACTCATGGCGCCGCCCGGGAGTTCGGCAAACACGGTCGCCTCGGCGGCGGCTTTCGGCACCTTGCCGATAGCGGCGCCGCCGAATTGCACGAAGTCCTGCTGCTGCAAATCGGCGCCCTTGCCGGTCCCGATCACCAACAGACGGTCGGCCTTCAAGCCCGCCGGCACGACGAGTTCCAGGCTCGATTTGCGCTTTCCGGTGAAGCCCTCGGCTTTGGCGGCCCGCGCCACCAGGTTCGCGACGGGGCCCAGCGCCTTGGCCGTGGCAGGGCCGAATTTGACGTTTTCGCCGCAGAACACGACCAAAACCCCTCTGGCGGGCGAAATAAAGGGCCCAAACCCGACTTTCAGCGCATCTGTCATCGGAGCATCCTTGTCCTGAAATCGATCGGGCGGGCGCAAAATCAGAGAATTGCCGGGTGTCATATGCAGCAGACAAAGCAGCCGTGCAAAGCCCCTTTTCGCGCATCCGGGCAGCGCCGCGGCGCCCTCTTCCCGGCCGCCGGACTTGGCCGCCGGACTTGGCCAACGGACTTGGCGAAACGGCAGGTATTCACTTGCAGAATCGGCCGCGAAAGTTCCGATTCAATTTTGACCGGCGGCCAGCATGTTTACCATTTGTTGTGCATGTTCAACGGCTTTGCCTTTGCCCGGCCACTTTGTGCGGCAATCAAGGTAAATGGTTGACGGCGTATGTTAACGCTAATTGTGCCTGTGGTCCGCCAAGCGGATCAAAGTCAGTACGCGCGTGCGGAAAGTTTGGGGGACGACGCCTCGGATGGGGTCCATCAGCCTGTACATCTTCCGCACCACGCTCGGTGCGTTTTTGATCGTGCTCGTCAGCCTGACCTCGGTGATCTGGGTCACGCAGGCGTTGCGCGATATCGACCTGATGACGAGCCAGGGCCAGACTATCCTGGTGTTCGTCGGCATTACCGGACTGATCGTGCCGCTCCTGGTGCTCGTGATCGCCCCGATCGCCCTGCTGATCGCGGTCGCCCATACGCTCAACAAGATGTCGACCGATTCCGAAATCATTGTCATGAACGCCGCCGGCATGTCGCCGTGGGTGCTGTTTCGCGCCTTCCTGTCGGTGGCGCTGGTGGTCTCGATACTGGTCGGCGCGATCGGCTCCTATTTCGCGCCGAAGGGCCTGCGCATGCTGCGCGACTGGCTCACCGAAGTGCGCGCCAATGTGGTGAGCAACATCGTGCAGCCGGGCCGCTTCACCTCGATAGAAGCCAACGTCACGATCCACATCCGCGAGCGGCGTAACAACGGTCAACTGCTCGGCATTTTTCTCGACGACCGGCGCAATCCGAAGGAACGCGTCACCGTGATGTCGGAGTTCGGCGATCTGGTCGATAACGACACCGGCACCTTCCTGATCCTGCAGAAAGGCGTGGTGCAGCGTCAGGAAACCGGCCAGCGCGATCCGGCCATCGTGGTATTCGACCGATACGCCTTTGACCTTTCGCAGTTTGCCGGCGGCGGCGGCGCGGTCAAATATTCGATCCGCGAACGGTATCTCTGGCAGCTTTTGTTCCCCGACCCGAAAGACCCGCTTTATATCGAGCAACCGGGCCAATTCAGAGCCGAACTGCACGACCGGTTGATCGCACCGATGTATCCGATCGCGTTCCTGGCCATCGCCTTCGCCTACCTGGGCGCCCCGCGCACGACGCGACAAAGCCGCACGCTCTCCATGGTCGGCGCCATCGGCGGCGTGGCACTGGTGCGGCTGATCGGTTTCGGCTCGACCGTATTTGGCGCCACGGTCCCATGGATGCTGTTGCTGCAATATCTGGCCGTGTTCGGGGCTCTTGTCTTCGGCCTGATCGTGATCCGCCGCGGCCTGATCCTGGAGCCGCCGGCTTTCGTCACCAATGCCATCGCCGCGCTCACCGAGCGCATCACTCGACGCTTCGCTCCGCAATGATGTGCCTATGACGATGAACGGCGGAACACTGGCGCGCTATTTCGGGCTGCAATTTCTCGGCACGACGCTGCTGGTGTTTGCCGCCATTTTCGCGCTGGTCGCCCTGCTCG
This sequence comes from Pseudolabrys sp., assembly GCA_022843325.1. GTDB lineage: Bacteria > Pseudomonadota > Alphaproteobacteria > Rhizobiales > Xanthobacteraceae > Pseudolabrys. The sequence continues at coordinate 28,311 of JALHNV010000031.1, forward strand.
ATTATATCGAGATGATGCGGCGGGCCGGCGACCTCCCCAATGTATCGGCGATCCTGGTGGCACAGGCTTCGCTGTACCGGGTGCCGCAGGTGACCGAGCGCATCATGCCGTTCTGCGTCCTGATCGGCGCCATGTCCTGCTACCTGACTTTGTCGCGGCGGCTCGAACTGGTGGTGGCGCGCGCCGCCGGCATGTCGGCTTGGCAGTTTATATCGCCGGCGCTGATCGTCGCGTTCCTGCTCGGCGTCGTTGCGACCGCCGTCTACAATCCGATTTCGGCGCTGTTGCAGGAACGATCCAAGCGCTATGAGGCCGAATTGTTCGGCCAGGACCCGTCCGCGCTGCGCGGCGCCGGCGGCACGTTCTGGGTGAGCCAGCGCTCCAGCGAGGGCATGGCGATCATCAACGCCCTGGCCAGCCAGGCCCAGGGCGTCCGGCTGACCGGTGTTTCGGTCTTCGTATTCGACAGCAGCGGCCAGTTCCGGCAGCGAATCGAGGCGCGCACCGCCGTCCTCGAACCCGGCGTTTGGCTGTTGCAGGATTCCCGCCTGTACGAAATTGGAACGCTGCCGGTCGACCAGGCAGAGTATCGACTCAAGACGAACCTGACGTCGGAACAAGTTCGCGAAAGTTTCGCGACACCTGAAACTGTACCATTCTGGGAGTTGCCTTCGTATATTACGATCGCAGAAAACGAAGGTCTGGGAGCTGCAGGCTATAGATTGCAGTTTCAGAAGCTACTCGCCCGCCCGTTTTTGTTCGCCTCCATGGTTTTCCTTGCCGCCGCCGTCAGTTTACGTTTCTTCCGCTTCGGCGGGGTACAAAAGATGGTTTTAAGTGGCGTGGCCGCCGGCTTTCTGCTTTATGTTTTGTCGAAGGTGACCGAAGACTTGAGTAAAGGCGAGCTGATGCACCCAGTGGCAGCGGCTTGGCTGCCTGTGCTCGTCGGGGGCCTGACGGGGTTTATTGCGTTATTGTACCAGGAGGACGGGTGATGGCGGGGCAAATTCGCTCTCGTCCACCAGCGCCCCGGCCTCACCGCCGCGGCACCGCAGGGATTGCTGCCGTCCTCGGACTTGTGGTCTGTGGTGGCTTGATTGCGGCTGCGCCGATTTCGTCTCCCGCATCGGCACAGGAATTGGCCTTCCCCGCCCGCCCGGCGTCCCCTCCGCGGTCTCAAGCCGCGATCGCGCGCGAGCAATCCGGCCAGCAACAAATGCTCGTGCAGGCGCGCGAGATCAACTACGACTACACCAACCATCGCGTCCTGGCTGTCGGCAGCGTGCAGATCTATTACGGCGGCGCCACGCTGGAAGCCGACAGGGTCATTTACAATCAAAAGACCAAGCGTCTGCACGCTGAGGGCAATGTCAGGCTGACGGAACCGGACGGCAAGGTCACTTACGGCGAGATCATGGATCTCGCAGACGATTACCGCGACGGGTTCGTCGACTCGTTGCGGCTCGACACACCCGATCAAACCCGCATGGCCGCGACACGCGCCGAGCGGACTGCGGGCAACTACACGGTGTTTCAGAACGGCGTCTACACGGCTTGCGCGGAGTGCAAGGACGCTCCTCAGAAACCACCGTTGTGGCAGGTGAAGGCCGCCCGCATCATCCACGATCAGGGCGAGAAGATGATGTATTTCGAGGACGCGCGCCTCGAATTCTTCGGCGTGCCGATGGCTTACCTGCCCTATTTCTCGGCACCCGATCCGACCGTCAAACGCAAGACCGGCTTTCTGATGCCGACTGTGTCATTCAGTTCGATCTACGGCTCCGCTGTCGAAGTCCCGTATTACTGGGCGCTGGCACCGGACTACGACGCGACCGTCGCGCCCATGATAACGACCAATCAGGGCGTGTTGATGCAGGGGGAATTCCGCCAGCGGCTGATGAATGGCGCCTATGCGATCCGCGGGGCCGGCATATACCAGTCGGATAAGGATTACTTCCAGGGGCCGGGCAACCGCGACTGGCGCGGCAGCCTGGAAAGCTCGGGACAATTCGCCATCACCGACAAGTGGGTGTGGGGCTGGGACTCCATTGTCCTTTCCGACAAGTATTTTCTGAGTGACTACAAACCGAAACTGTCGGGCTACCGGGTCACGGATACGCTTCAGACCGGCAGGATCGAGGGCATCTCGCAACTCTATATCGCGGGCAAGGGCAACCGCAGCTACTTCGACGCCCGTAGCATTTATTACCTCGGCCTTTCGGGGGCAGACACCCAGGCCCAGATCCCGATCATCCATCCGGTGATCGACTACAATTACACGTTTGACCGTCCGGTGTTCGGTGGCGAACTGGGCTACAAGGTCAACTTCACCAGCCTGACCCGCGATCAGGCCAATTTTGATGCGATCACGACGGCTGCGTCGGTCAACAGTTTCTGCACGCAAACCGCCGACACGACGAACAAGAATACCAACAACTGTCTGCTGCGCGGCGTCCCCGGCACCTACACCCGCTTTTCGGCCGAGACCCACTGGAAGCGCAGCATCACCGACTCCTTCGGCCAGATTTTCACCCCGTTCATGTCGCTGCGCGCCGATGTCGGCGCCATGCAGATCAGGAACGATCCGGGTGTGAGCAATTACATCAACACCGGCGATAGCGAACTGGTCCGGGCGATGCCGACCGTCGGCCTCGAATACCGCTATCCGTTCATCAGCGCACACCGCTGGGGCACACAGACGCTCGAGCCGGTCGCCCAGGTGATCGCGCGCCCGAATGAAACCCAGGTCGGCCGCTGGCCGAACGAAGATGCGCAGAGCCTGACCTTCGACGACAGCAATCTCTTCCGGGTCGACAAGTTCTCGGGTTGGGATCGTCAGGAAGGCGGCGGCCGCGCCAATTATGGCCTCCAGTACACCGCCCAGTTCAACCAAGGCGGCTTCGTCAATGCCGTGTTCGGGCAGTCCTACCACCTGTTCGGCACGAATTCCTTTGCCCTCGGCGACAGCACAAATACCGGGCTCGGCAGCGGCCTCGACAGCGACCGGTCCGATTACGTGGCGCGGCTGTCCTATCAGCCAAACCGGACATTCAGCGTCACGTCCCGCTTCCGCTTGGACAAGGATAATTTCACCCCGAAGCGGACCGAACTCGAGGCCCGCGCCTCTTTCGACCGCTGGGACATCTCCCTGCTTTATGGCGATTATGCCGCACAACCTGAACTTGGCTTCCTCAACCGCCGGCAGGGCGTTCTCGGCACCGGTTCGATCAAGCTCGCCGCCAACTGGGTGGCGCTGGGCGGCGCCCGCTACGACATCAATGCGGGCAAATTCGACCAGACCCGGATTGGGCTTGGCTACGTCGACGATTGCCTCATCTTGGCCCTTAATTACGTTACAAGTTATAGTTACGGCTCAAGCGCCTCGGGATCATCAAGCGTCACCGCCAACCATACGGTCATGCTTCAGCTGAACCTGCGGACGCTCGGCGGAACCGCAGTGAGCACGGCCGTTGGCGGCCCGAATGGCTTGGGCGCCGGTCTGTAACATAATCCGGCGGCGCTATGACGCCTGCCGATACACCTGATGGATACCGTTATGTCGGGACTTAAAGAACAACATCGATCCTGTCGCGGATGGCTGGCGATTGCGGCCATCGCTTGCACCCTCGGCGCGGCCTCCCCTGGCCAAGCTCAGGTCGTGGTGGTCGCCAATGGCTCGCCGATCACCGAACTCGACATCGCGCAACGCAGCAAGCTGATTGCCACGTCGACACGCAAAAGCGCGCCGCGTCAGGCCGTCATCAACGAACTCATCGACGAACGGCTGAAAATATCAAAAGCCAAGTCGTACGGGATGGAAATTGGCGCGACCGAAGTCGACAACGCCTTCGAGAACATGGCGCAGCGCCAAGGGCTGTCTTCCGCGCAGTTCAGCGAGATGCTTGAGCGTAGCGGCGTATCACCCAATACGGTCAAGGCCCGCATTCGCGCCGAACTGACCTGGACTCAGCTCGTGCGGGGAAAGTTCAACTCGACCCTGCAGGTCGGCGATTCCGATGTCGCGTTGGCGATGCGGTCGCGCAATGAGTCCGACAAGGGGACGACGGGCTTCCTATACACGCTCTATCCGGTCGTTGTGGTTGTCCCGCGCGGTTCGAGCCAGGCGACGCTCGCCGCCAAGGCGCGCGAAGCGGAGAACCTCCGCAGCCGGTTCGTCTCGTGCAGTACCGGCCTTCCGCTTGCTCGCTCGCTCCGGGAGGTCGCCGTGCGCTCGCCGATAAACCGAAGTTCGGGAGACCTTGCGCCGCAACTTGCTGAACTGCTCGGGAAAATGGAAGTCGGCCGCCTGACAGCACCTGAAATGACGGCGCAAGGACTGCAGATGTTTGCGCTGTGCGGCAAGAAGGAAAGCTCGACGGAATCCTCAGCCAAGCGCGAAGTGCGCGAAGAACTCTTCGTCAAACGGTTCGAAACCGAATCCAAGAAATTTCTGGATGACATCCGCAAGTCGGCGATGATCGAATACAAGAGATAGGCGAGCAACATATGACCGCGCACGGCCAGCCGCTCGCCTTGACGCTTGGCGAGCCGGCCGGCATAGGACCCGACCTCACACTCGGCATCTGGCGGCGTCGTACCGAACTCGATTTGCCACCGTTCTATCTGGTCGGCGATCCCGATTTCCTGAAGCACCGCGCCCGTGCGCTTGGCCTCGATGTGCCGCTGGCGGTCGTTGCGCCTGCGGAGGCCGTCGCGGCCTTCGCACGCGCCCTGCCGGTGCTGCCCCTTGATGTGACGGTCACCGCCGAGCCGCGCCGGCCCGACGCCACCAGCGCGCCCGCGGCGATCGCCTCAATCCGCCTTGCCGTTGCCGACGTGCTGGCCGGCCATGCGGCGGCCGTCGTTACCAATCCGGTCGCCAAGAACGTGCTCTACCGCTCCGGTTTTACCGAGCCGGGCCATACGGAATTCCTCGCCCGGTTGGCAGAGGAAGCCACGGGCCAGCCGGTGCGACCGGTGATGATGCTCTGGTCGGCCACGCTGGCGGTGGTACCGGTCACCATCCATATGCCGCTGAAGGACGTGGTGTCCCATCTCACCACCGAACTTATCGTCGAGACCGGACGAATTGTTGCCCGTGACCTTAGCGCGCGGTTTGGCATCGCCCGACCGCGCATGGCGGTCGCCGGCCTTAATCCGCACGCCGGCGAAGACGGCGCACTGGGCGACGAAGACCGTTTAGTGGTGGCGCCCGCCGTGGCACAACTGCGGGCGGAAGGAATCGACGCGGTCGGTCCCATGCCGGCCGACACCATGTTCCACGAGACGGCTCGTGCGACATACGACGTCGCGCTGTGCATGTATCACGACCAGGCATTGATCCCGATCAAGACACTGGCCTTCGAGCACGCCGTGAACGTGACGTTGGGCCTGCCCTTCGTGCGCACCTCGCCGGATCACGGCACGGCGTTCGACATTGCCGGCACCGGACGTGGCGATCCATCGAGCCTGGTGGCGGCGCTTATCCTCGCCGCCCGGATCGCTTCACGGACGCCGGCTATGGCGCCGGCCTAGCCGTGGCCCAGATCGACGACCTGCCCCCGCTCCGCGACGTCATCCGGACGCACGGCCTGACGCCGAAAAAATCGCTCGGACAGAATTTTCTGCATGATCTCAACCTGACCGCGCGGATCGCGCGCGCCGCCGAGCCGCTCGAGAACATTACCGTGGTCGAGATCGGCCCCGGCCCGGGAGGGCTGACCCGGGCGCTGCTCGCGCTCGGTGCCCGGCGCATCGTCGCTGTCGAGCGCGACGAACGCGCCATCGCCGCGTTGCAGGAGATCGCCGCGCGCTATCCGGGCCGGCTGGATATCGTCTCCGGCGACGCGCTGACCGTCGATCTCATGGCTCACCTCGGGCCGGAGCGCGCCCGCGTGGTCGCCAATCTGCCCTACAACATCGGCACCGCCCTGCTGATCCAGTGGCTGACGGTCGAGCCGTGGCCGCCCTGGTATGACTCGCTGCTGCTGATGTTTCAGCGCGAGGTGGCCGAGCGCATTGTCGCCAGGGTCGGCGACAAGGCTTACGGCCGGCTGGCCGTGCTGGCCGGCTGGCGCACCGACGCGAAGATCCTGTTCGACGTCGCGCCGGCGGCCTTCGTACCGCCGCCCAGCGTCACGTCGTCGGTGGTGCGGTTGGTGCCGCGCCCGGTACCGCTGCCGTGCGACCCGGTCGCCCTGCAGCGCATCACCGAAGCGGGCTTCGGCCAGCGCCGCAAGATGTTGCGCCAGAGCCTGAAGTCGCTCGGCGTCGACACACTGGCGCTGCTGGAGGCCGCCGGCATCGCGCCGACGGCGCGGGCCGAGGAGATCCCGGTGGAAGGCTTTGTCATGCTGGCCCGGGAGTTCATTGCGTTGCGCAAAAGCACCGCACGATAGCCGCGCGGAAGATGGCGGCCTGATTGAACCAAGGCTTCTAAGGTTCCAGCTTGCGCAAGTCGTCGAGCAGCCGGTCGGCGAAGCTTTCCAGGTCGAGCATCTTCACCCGCTTCAATCGTTCGGCGGTGAGAATGGCGCGCAGCCGCATGAAGCTCTTGTCGAGATCGCGGTTGACCAGGATGTAGTCGTACTCCCGCCAGTGCGATATTTCCTCGATCGCATTGCGCAACCGGCGGGAAATGATCTCCCGGCTGTCCTCGGCGCGCCGTTCCAGCCGCGCCTTCAGTTCATCCGCCGACGGCGGCAGCACGAAGACGCTGACGACATCGTCACGCATCTTCTCGTAAAGCTGCTGCGTCCCCTGCCAGTCGATATCGAACAGAACGTCGCGGCCGGCCAGCAGCGATTGCTCCACCGGCTCGCGCGGCGTTCCGTAATAGTTGCCGTGGACCTCGGCCCACTCAAGCAACTGGTTGGAATCACGCAGCCCTTCGAACTCGCGTTTCGACATGAACCGGTAATGCACGCCGTCGATCTCGCTGCCGCGGCGGGCCCGCGTCGTGACGGATATCGACAGCGCGACGTTCTCTTCCTGCTCCAGCAGATTGCGGGTCAGCGTCGTCTTGCCCGCGCCCGAGGGCGAAGACAGCACCAGCATGATCCCACGCCGGGAAATGTCGCGTTCGTCACTCATGAAAGGGACCGGCTCATTCCAGGTTCTGCACTTGCTCGCGGAATTGTTCGACGACAGCTTTCAGTTCAAGGCCGATATTGGTCAGTTCGACATCATTCGACTTGGCGGTCAGCGTATTCGATTCGCGATTGAGCTCCTGGGCCAGGAAATCGAGCCGCCGTCCGGCGGGGCCGCCATCGGCCAGCATCTTCTGCGCCTGCGCGACGTGCGAAGCGAGCCGGTCCAGTTCCTCGCGGATGTCGGCCTTGGCGGCGAGCATGATTGCCTCCTGGTGCAGCCGGTCGGAATCGAAGCGCCCCGACGCCGACAGCAGCACCGCGACCTGTTCGGCGAGCCGCGCCTTGACGGCCTCCGCCTTGCGGCCCGGCGCGGCTTCGGCGCGCGCCGCCAGCGTGGCGATCTCCGTCAGACGCGCCGACAACAGACGGCCGAGCGTGGCGCCTTCCTCTTGGCGCATCGCGACCAGATCGGCGAGCGTCGTGTTGAAACCAGCGATGATGGCGGCCTCGGCGGCGCGGCGATCCTCCTCACGCTCGTCCTCGTCGGCGATCTCCATGACGCCTTTCAGCGCCAGAATGCCGTCGAGCGTCGGACGCGCCGCGCCGACGATTTTATTGTCGAGACCGTCCAGCGTGGCGATCACCGCATTCAACACCGCCTCGTTGATCTTGACGGTCGGCGCCACGCCTTTGCGCTCGACGCTGAGATTGGCGTAGACGGTGCCACGCGACAGCTTTTCGCTGCCACGGGCGCGCGCCGGCACTTCGACCGCATCCCAGCCCGGCGGCAGCCGCAGCCGCAGATCAAGCCCTTTGGCGTTGACCGATTTGATTTCCCAGCTCCAGGCATAGGGCCCGGCGACACCCTGGCCGCGAGCGAAACCGGTCATGCTCGACAGAGCCATGGCAAATATCTCGTTGGTTGGGGCCGCGGAAGCGCGGCGACCTTAGTGCATCGTTGCTTGCGGATAAAGCGCGGTTGTCAAAGGTGCGCCTGTGTCATCGCTTGGCCGGGGCCGGACGCCGGCCATTGGCCGCTGGCTCCAGCGGCGCCGGCGTTTCGCCACGTTCCATTTGGCGCAGACGCGCCACATGTTTCAAATGCTGCTCATAATTCTCGGAAAATGCGTGGCCGCCGGTGCCGTCTGCGACGAAGTAAAGTTCTTTGGTACGCGCCGGATTGGCGGTCGCCTCAAGCGATGCGCGGCCGGGATTGGCGATCGGCCCAGGCGGCAGCCCATCGATCGTGTAGGTATTGTACGGCGTGGCCTGCTCGATCTCGCTCTTGAGGATCGGACGGCCAAGCGCCCCTTTGCCGCCGATCAGGCCGTAGATGATGGTCGGATCGGACTGAAGACGCATGCGGGTCTTGAGCCGGTTGACGAACACGGCGGCGACGCGCGTGCGCTCTTCCGGCACCCCCGTCTCCTTCTCGACGATCGACGCGAGCGTGACCAGTTGTTCCGGCGTCTTGACGGGCACTTCAGGATTGCGACGCTCCCAGACCTCTTGCAGCGCTTTCTTGTGCGCCTGGGTCATGCGCTGGATAAGCTGTTCGCGCGTCATGCCGCGGGTAAATTTATATGTCTCCGGCAGCAACGTGCCCTCACGCGGGATTTCCTTGATCGGGCCGGCCAGTGCCTCTGTCTCCAGCAGGCGGGCGACGATCTGCTCCGACGTCAGTCCCTCGGCAACGGTGAACGTGTGCTGCACGACCTTGGCCTCGATCAGCGTATCGACGACATCGGACACGCTGGAGCCTTTGGTGAACTGGTACTCGCCGAACTTCAGGTCGCCACGCGCCTTGAGAACGATCACGCCGCCGACAAAGACCCACGGCTGGTTGATCACGCCCTCACGCATCAGCAGTTCGGAGATGTCCCTGATGCCAAGCCCGCGCGGAATGTTGACGATCTTGTCTGCCACCAGGGGACCTGGCGCCTCAAACCGCTGCTTGCCGAAATACAGCGCAGCACCAACGGACGCCGAGACGAGAATCAGGATGGTAAAAATGGCATTGCCGACGATCACCAGCGGATGACGCGCCCGTTTGGAGCGGCGCTGCGGCAGCGGCACCTGCTCCGGCTCCAGCGCGGCGCGCGGGCTGCGCGGCGGCTTC
>JALHNV010000032.1 GCA_022843325.1 Pseudolabrys sp.
CTGCGGCGACTTGTCCCGGTCATAAATCCAAGGAAGGGACATCGCATGATGAAAATCACCACGTTTGCGACCGTGTCCGCGCTGGCGCTGGCGGTCACGATGACGTCCAACCCCGCCGAAGCCCGCAATGGCGGCGCAGTTGCCGCCGGCGTGGTGGGTGGCCTCGCGGTTGGCGCCATCATCGGCTCACAGGCCAATCGCGACTATTATCGTGGTCCCGGCTACTATGAGCAGAGCTACCAGCCGGTCTATCGCAGCTGCCGCACCGAGCGTCAGCGCTTCGTCGACGAGTACGGCCGCTACCGCAGCCAGCGCGTCCGCGTCTGCGACTAAGTTATGATCGCTGAACGTTGAGCCCGCCGCGCCTTGTGCCGGCGGGCTTTTCGTTGGCTAATGCGCGCATGAGCGCCGCCTTCGAAGAACTGGACTATCGCCCGACGCCGATCGGCGCGCTGAGCCTGCGGCGGCGGCGATCGCTGACCACCGGGCTCGACATCTTCGAGATCAAGCTCGGCGACGACTTCCTGATGTCGAGCCTGTTCACCGCATCCGAGATCGCGCTGGCGCGATTGGCCCTGTCCGATCTCGACGGTGACCGCCTCGATGTCGTGGTCGGCGGGCTGGGGCTGGGCTACACCGCCAAAGCCGTGCTCGAACACGCGACCGTCGCGTCGCTGGTGGTCGTCGATGCGCTGGAAGCCGTGATCGACTGGCACAAGACCGGTCTGGTGCCGCTCGGCCCTGAATTGACGGCCGACCACCGCTGCCGTTTCGTCCACGGCGATTTCTTCGCACTGGCGGCCTCGGACGGGGGTTTCGATCCGGACCTGCCCGGCCGCCGCTTCGATGCCATCCTGGTCGACATCGATCATTCGCCTGAAGCGTTGCTCGACGCCGGCAATGCCGGTTTTTACAGCGAGACCGGCCTGACGCGGATGGCCACCCACCTGCGGCCCGGCGGCGTATTCGGCCTGTGGTCGAATGACCGGCCGGACCCTGGCTTCACCGCAAGGCTCGCCGCGGTATTCGCCGACGCCCGCGCCGAGGAGGTGACGTTCCACAATCCGCTGCAGGACCAGCCCTTCACCCAGACGGTTTATCTCGGCACCCAGCGGTCCTGACCCGTCTGGCCGCCCTCACTTGCCACGGCTATGCTCAGGCCCAGAGCGCGCCCAAGCGCCGACGCGGTGAGGAAATGCCATGAACTATGCGACCGATTTTCCGTCCCTCAAGGGAAAGGTCTCGCCGGAGGAATGGCAAACGCGACTGGAGCTCGCCGCCTGCTACCGGCTGGTCGACCAGTACGACATGACCGACCTGATTTATAACCACATCACCGCACGCATCCCCGGCACCAAGGACGAACTGCTGATCAATCTCTACGGCCTGCTGTACAAGGAGATCACGGCCTCGAGCCTGGTCAAGATCAGCGTCGAGGGCGACATCCTCGCAAAGCCGGACACCGACTACGACATCAACAAGTCCGGCTATGTCATCCACGGCGCCATTCACAAGGCGCGCCCGGATGTGGCCTGCGTGCTGCACACCCATACCCGCGCCGGCATGGCGGTGGCGGCGATGCAATGCGGCCTGCTGCCGATGTCGCAAACCTCGGTCCGCTTCGTCGGCCACATCGGCTATCACGAGTATGAAGGCCCGGCAGTGGATCTCGACGAACGCGAACGGCTGGTGCGCGATCTCGGGCCGCACGACGCCATGATCCTGCGCAATCACGGCTTGCTCACCTGCGGCGCGACCATCCAGCAGGCTTTCAACACCATGTATCAGCTCGAGCTGTCGTGCCGTTCGCAGGTCGACGCCATGGCGGCGCGCACCGAACTGAGCATGCCGGGCGAGAACGTGCTGGCGCATACCGCGCACATGTACCAGCCCGGCACGCGGCGGCCCTACGGCGTGCTGGAATGGCCGGCCATGCTGCGCCTGCTGGACGCCGAGCAAAAGAATTCCGGCTTTCCCCCCTACTGGCACTGACCCGGTTTTTGGCATCTACTGGTGTCAGGCCGAGGACTTAAAAACGGCCATGGGGGAAATGCATGACGACACCGATCAAGCGCCTGATGGGCGCGGCGGCGATGCTGCTTCTGCTGACGTCCGCCGCCGCCGCTTCCGATGACTATCCAAACCGGCCGGTCCGCCTCATCGTTCCGTTCCCGCCGGGCGGCAGCAACGACGTCGTTGGCCGCCTGATCGCCAAGCAGCTCAGCGAGGAGCTGAAGCAGCAGGTTTTCGTCGACAACCGCGGCGGCGCCGGCGGCTCGATCGGCACCGAAAACTGCGCTACCTCGCCGCCGGATGGCTACACGCTCTGCATCATCTCGATCGCGCACGCGGTCAATCCGTGGCTGCACAAGCTGAAATACGATCCGATCAAGTCGTTCGTGCCGATCACGATCCTCGCGACCGGTCCGAATGTGCTGGTGGTCAATCCGGAGTCGCCGATCAAGTCGGTCAAGGATCTGCTGGAGATGGCCAAGGCAAACCCGGGCCAGCTCAATTACGCCAGCGCCGGCGTCGGCAGCTTCCAGCACCTCGGCGGCGAATTGTTCAAGCTGATGGGCGGCGTCAACATCGTGCACGTGCCTTACAAAGGCGGCGGCCCGGCGATGCAGGACGTTGTCGCGGGGCACGTGAAGATCATGTTTTCGTCGCTGATCCAGACCACGACGCTGATCAAGTCCGGGCAGTTGCGTGCGCTTGGAACCGGAGGCGCCAAGCGCAGCCCGGTACTGCCTGACGTTCCGACCATCGCCGAGGGCGGCCTGCCGGGCTATGTTGCCGACAACTGGTGGGGGATCGTCGTCCCCGCAGGCACGCCGGCAGCGATCAACGACAAGGTCTACAAGGCGACGCAGGCCGCGCTGAAGGCGCCGCCGGTGGTCGCGCAGTTTGACCGTGAAGGCGCAGCCGTCGTGACCATGACCTCGGAGGAGTTCACCAACTACATCAAGGGCGAAATCGCCAAGTGGGAGCGCGTGGTCAAGGAAGGGAACTTCAAGGCGCAATAGGCGCTGGCTCTCGTGGCTTGAAAGCGAAACGGCCCCGCCAGAAGCGGGGCCGTTTCTTTTCGAAGCCGGAGCGGTGCGCCCTACAGCTTGGCGCCGCCCTTTTCCTTGAAGTACTTGACCGCGCCCGGATGCCACGGGATCGGCGAGTAATCCCGCACCTGATTGGCCACGGAGAAGTTCTTGGCCTCGCCATGCACCGCGACCAAGTCGGCCTGCTTGTCGATGATGGTCTTGACGATGTTGTAGGCCATCTCGTCCGACATGTTGGCATTCGACACCAGGATGTTCCACACCACCGTATTCACGTTATCGGTGGTCTGGCCCGGATAGGTGCCTGCCTTGATGGTGCTGCTGGCGTAGAGGTTGCCGTACTTCTCGTTCATCTTTTTGGCCGTGTCGCCGTGATCGATCAGCTTGATCTTGACGCCAGGCGTGGCGCCAAGATCGGTCACCGCCGCGGTTGGCAGCCCGCCGACCCAGAAGAAGGCGTCGATCTTGCGGTCCTTCAGCGCGTTGACCGACTCGGCGACGCCGAGACGCTCGCGGCGCATGTCCTTGTCGCGGTCGAGACCGGCGGCTTCGATGACGCGGAACGCCATCACTTCGGTGGCGCTGCCGCCCGAGCCCGTCGAGACGCGCTTGCCCTTGAGATCGGCCATCTTCTCGATGCCGGTGCCCTCGATCGTCACGACGTGCATCTGGTTGGGGTACAGCACCATCAAGGTGCGGACCGGAACCGGCGCGCCCTTGAACTTGTCCTGGCCCTTTTCGGCGTCGAGCGCCGCGTCCACCATGGAGAAACCGACTTCGCTGCGACCGGCGCCGATCAGCTTGAGATTATCGACGGAACCGCCGGTCACTTCGGCGGTGGCCTGCAGGCCGGGAATCGATTTGGTCAGCACGTTGGCGAGGCCGCCGCCGAGCGGATAATAGACGCCGCCGGTGCCGCCGGTGCCGATCGATATCGTCGACTTCTGCTGCGCCTGTGCGGCGCCGAACAGCAGCCCTGCCGCGGCGATCACGGTCACTGCCATCGTTAGTTTTCGCTTCATTGGTCGTTCTCCCTGTTTTTTCTATTGGCCGGTTGCTTGTAGTTTCGACGGGACCGGTCCTTTCCATTGCCAGAGCAGCAATGCCAGTCCCAAGGTTAGCCCAAACGGCGCCGGATAGGGAATGTCCGTGCCCGTGACGGCTTCGAACAACGCCTCCAGCAATGTCGGGAAGACCAGCAGCAGCCCCGACAGCGCGAACAGCAGGCGCTCGATCGTCGTGGTGCGACGCAGCGCCCAGCCCTGCGCGGCCGCGGCCAGCGCCGCCAGTCCGATGCCGGTGACGGCCGTAATCCAGATGATGTCGTAGACCGAGCCGCCGGGTGGAATCTTCAGCAGCAAGCCGAGGCCCTGCGGATCGAGCACGAAGACGAACGGCACCAGGAAGGCCGGCAGCGTGTATTTCCAAGCATACATCGTCGTTTTATACGGGTCGCCGCCGGTGATGGCGGCGGCGGCGAAAGGCGACAACGCGGTCGGCGGCGATACCTCGGAGAGCACCGCGTAATAGAAGATGAACATGTGCGCGGCGTAATTGGGCACGCCGAGCTTGATCAGCGCCGGCGCCGCGATCACCGCGCAGATGATGTAAGAGGCGGTGACCGGCACCGCCAGTCCGATGATCCAGACGATCAGGCCGGTATAGAGCGCGGTCAGCAGCAGGCTGCCGCCGGCATAATCGATCACGATCGACGAGAACTTCAGCCCCAGGCCGGTCAGCGTCACAACGCCGACGATCAGGCCCGCGGCGGCGCAGGTGGTGGCGGCGCCGAGCACGCTGATGGAGCCATCGGCCATGGCGCGCGTCAGTTTGGCCGAGGTCGGCACTGCGCGCTGGCCGGCCGGCGTCAGCCCGACGATCGACAGCGTGGCGATGGTCAGCAGCACGAACAGCGGGAAGTAGGAGTTGAACACGGTCGATAATGACGGACCGATGCCGGGAAGGGTCGAGCCGATGGCGGCCACGGTGCCGATCACCAGTAAGGGAATCAGCAGCTTGCGCGGCCCGAGCGACGTCTCCGGCGCCAGCGCGCTCATGACGAAAGCCAACATGGTCGAATAGAAAACCGACAGCATCGGCGAATAGCCGATCACCATGAAGACGACCACCGCGATCAGCGAGACGAAATGGAAGCCGTAGCGCTTGACCATCTGCGCCAGCGGCATGTCCTGCTTGAACACGACATGGCGGGCGCCGAAGCGGTAGGCGTCGAGTTCGACCATAAACAGCAGCGACATGTAATAGAGACAGGTCGGGATCACCGCCATCCAGATCACTTCGAGATAACTGATCTTGAGGAACTCGGCGATCAGGAACGCGGCGGCGCCGAGCACCGGCGGCGAGATGATGGCGCCGAGACCGCCGGCCGCCAGCAATCCGCCGGCGGCGTTCTTTTCAAATCCCGCCTTCTTCAGCATCGGCCAGGCGACCGTGCCGATCATCACCGTGGTGGCCACGCCCGACCCCGACGGCCCCCCGAGCAGAAACGAGGACGCCACGATCGAACGGCCGGCGCTCGACGGCTTGTTGCCCATCACGGCGAGCGAGAAGTCGATGAAAAACTTGCCGGCGCCGGAATGCTGCAGGATGGCGCCGTAGATCGTGAACATCACGATCAGCGTCGCCGACACGTCGAGCGCAACGCCGAAGATACCCTCCAGCGTGATGAACATGTGGCCGACCAGCCGCGCCAGATCGTAGCCGCGGTGCGTCCAGGGCGGCGGCAGATACTCGCCGAACATCGCATAGGCGATGAAGAGAATGGCGACGATCGGCATGATCGGGCCGGTGGTGCGGCGCGACGCTTCCAGCACAAGCACGATCAGCGCGATGCCGAAGATGACGTCCCAGCGTTCCGGCACGGCGGCGCGGTCGGTGAAATCGTCTCCGCCCAGCAGGGCGTAGCCAAGAATGACAATCGCCAGCATGCCGGCGAGCACGTCAAACCACTCGATGCGGTTGCGGAAGCCGGCGGCCAGCGGAAACAGCAGGAAGCTCAACACCAGCACGAAGCCGAGATGGGTGTAGCGCAGCGCCTGGGTCGGAACGATCTCGTAGGCGGCGTAGAGATGGAACAGGGTCATGCCGACGGCGATCGCCGTCACCGCAATGCCGGCCAGACCCGATAAACGGTTGGCGGCGCCTTCTTCCTGCTGGACGTATTCCTCGGCCTTGCGCAAAGCCTCGGCCGAAATTTCCGACTCGGAATCGGAATCCGCAATGCGCTGGTCAGCCATTATCCCCCCAAAGACCGCCCGCTTTTTATCTGCCGGCTGGCCAATATTTATCGGGTCCGGAATTCCTTCCGGCCCAAATTTCGTCGCCCTCTTCAAAAAAGGTACCACGTTTGTCGGGATGGCAAAACCTTCGAAGCCTGCTGGAACAACGGCGAAACGGCTCCGACTCGCACTGATCGGTGCGCTTTTTGCTGTTTCGTGATAGGCAGCCCACCATGAACGACGCGATCCAAACCATCATCTGCATCGGCGAGGCGACGGTGGAACTGGCGCGCGGCGGCGACGGACGCTTCGCGCTGGCCAGCGCCGGCGACACGTTCAATACCGCCATCTATCTGGCGCGCGCCGGCCAGCGCGTTGCCTTCGCGACGGCGCTGGGTGACGATCCCTACTCCGACGCCATCGTGTCGCTGGCCGCCGCCGAAGGCATCGCCACCAATCTCATTCTGCGCGTACCGGGCCGGCTGCCGGCGCTGTCGCTGGCCGGTATCGACGGCATGGGCCAGCGCCGCACGCACAGCTGGCGCGAAGCAGCGCCCGCGCGCGATCTGTTCGAACTGCCGCAATGGAGCCGCATCGCCGAAGCGATGACCACGGCACGCATGATTTACTTCTCCGGCATCACGCTGTCGCTCTATTCGAATGTCGGGCTCGGCCGGTTTCTGGCCGCCGTCGAACTGGCGCGCGCCGCCGGCGCCAAGATTGCCTTTGACGGCAACTTCCGTCCGCATGGCTGGGGCGGCGACCTCACCCGGACCCGGACGGTGTTTGCCGAAACGCTGAAGCGCGTCGACATTGCGCTGCCGGCTTACGACGACGAGGCGGTGCTGTGGGGCGATCCGTCGCCCGACGCCACCATCGAACGATTGCAGGCCTTCGGCGTCAACGAGATCGTCGTCAAGAACGGGCCGAGCAGCGCGCTGGTGGCGGCGTCCGGCGCGCGCGACACGGTGCCGGTGCCGGAAGTGGTGTCACCGGTCGATCCGGCGGCCGCCGGTGACGGCTTCAACGCCGGCTATCTGGCGGCGCGGCTCAACGGCCGCAACGCCGTCGACGCAGCGCATGCGGCGCACCGGCTGGCCGGCGAGGTCATCCGGCACCGCGGCTCGATCGTGCCGCGCACCGGCGCGGCGGTACACTGATGCTAAGGACGGTTTTTATGACAGCACGATTTCTGATCGCCCTCGCCGCCGCGGCCGCGCTCTATGCCGGCGCCGTGCCCCCCGCCGATGCGCAGCCGATGCGTTGCAGCGCCGAGGAGCAGGCCTGCATCGCGATCTGCAACAGGCACTCGAACCGCACGCTAATTCCGAATTGTATCGCCGCCTGCCGTGCCCGCATGTCCAATTGCCGGCAGACCGGCTGCTGGGACAGCGGCACCAACCGCTATTGCGGGCTGACGCGGCAGTAACGCCGTTACGGCTTGCCCAGCGCCATCGCCAGTCCGGCGGCAATGAACGGCAGCGGTATGGACACCGAAGCGCGCAACCAGACCAGCCGGGCCGGCATCATCGGCACCTCCCACAGCACCAGCCGGTGGATCGCGTACAGCGCCCAGGCGGTCGAATAGGCGATCACCTGCGGTGCGCCGCCACCGCTCTTGAGCGCCGCTGCCGCAATGGCAAAGCCCACGACGGGCCCGCCCGGCGTCAAGGCGCCGGCTACGATCGACACCAGCACGCCGGTGAGCCCCGATTGCGGACCGATCCACGGCACGATCAGCGCCTTCGGCATCGCTTCGGCGATGAAGCCGGAGCCGACCACGCCGACGCAGATACGGGGCAGCAGCCGCAACACCTCGCCGCCGCCATGGCGCAACCCTTCGGTCAGCACGCCGCGGCTGCGCATCCCGGCGATCACCATCAGGATGCCCACCACGATCCACAGCAGCAGGCTGATGGCGAGCGACATCACGGCGCCTTGGCCAGGCCGGTGCGCAACGCCGCCCGCGCCAGCAAGCCGGCCATGATCGGCAACGGCAGCGCCGCCAGCAGGCGCCACGTCACGAAGTCCGGTCCCATGAACGGCAATTCCCAGATCAGCGTGCGGGCATGACCGATCAGCGTCCAACTGGTGATGAAGGCCACCACCGCGCCGGCATCGGCACCGACCAGCAGGAAGGCCCCGGCCACGGGAAAGGCGGTGACCGGCCCGCCCGGCAGCACGATGCCGAAGGCGGTGGCGATCAGCAGTCCGGACATGCCGGATTCATGACCGACCCAACGCGCCACCTTTTCGCGCGGCAGCAGCAATGTGACGAAGGCACCGATCAGACAGCCGCCCAGCACCTTCGGCAACATGTCGACCAGCAGTGCCGCATCGCTGAGCAGGATGGCGCGGAAATGATCCCAGCCGTCGCGCGCGTAAACATAAGCGGCCGCGCTGAATGCAACGATCATGATGGTCGCGGTCGATCCGTCGAAAGCACGGCGGCGGCGGCGCGGCGGTAAGACGGGCTCGGTCAAGGCAAACACCGGCGGGAGAAGCGTGCCGCAACTAGCACCGATCGCCGCGCCAAAAGCAATCGGCGCCCGCGCAGGGCGCCGATGCAGGATCGTATCAACAGCCTTTATTCGGCCGGTACCACCTTCGGGTTAGAGGCCGTGGCGGCGGCCATCACCGGCTGCCGGGCCAGCACGAACAGGAA
The DNA here is from genome assembly GCA_022843325.1 of Pseudolabrys sp. Classification (GTDB taxonomy): domain Bacteria; phylum Pseudomonadota; class Alphaproteobacteria; order Rhizobiales; family Xanthobacteraceae; genus Pseudolabrys. The sequence continues at coordinate 8,961 of JALHNV010000032.1, forward strand.
GGCCGCGACCATCAGATAAGCCAGCGTGACCGAGGGCGACACCCCGAGCCCGTTGCCGATGCCGACAGCTTCGCCGTGCATGAACCCGAAATAGGTCAGCACGGCGCCGGCCAAGGCGAAGGCGGAAGCCTTGAGGAAGTTGCGCTCGATCACGAACACGCCGAGCGCGCCCAGCACCAGGCCGGTCAGAATGGCGCCGCCGCCCATGACGCCGAGACCCTGAAACAGCACGCCGTTCTGCGCCATCTTCGCCATGAATTCGGGCGCGTGGATTGCACCGAAATTCATGCCCGTGGCGCCGAGCGCGCCGCTGATCAGCACCGTGGCCCACGCGGCGAGGTGCGGGGTCAGCGACAGCGCAACCGCCGGCGCGTGTTCGCGCGGCGTGGTCTGGAACGCCTGGGCGCAGATCAGCATGCCGATGTACAGCAGGATCGGCGAGATCGCGACCACCGGAATGATCGCAAGCATCAGCGAGATGACGCCGAACCACGACAGCAGGATCACCATCAATCCGGTTGCCGCCGAATAGCCGATGCGCCCGCCCATCGCCTTCCAGCCCGGATGGCCGATATAGACGGCGTTGATGAACGGGTTGCCCATCAGGCAGCCGATCAGGCTGACGACACCGTCGGCGGTCAGCACGCGCGTGGTCGGATAGCTGTCGCCCGCCGCTTCGGCGCTTTCGACATTGTCCATGGCCTCGACCAGATCGTAGATGCCGAATGGAATGGCCGTGACCAGAATGATGCCGAGGAATTCAAAGCCGGAGAAGACGTGGCCGAAAGCCGGCAGCGGCACCGAGAAGCCGAAATTGGAGAAGGCCGCCACGACGCCAGAGGCACTGACGCCGCCGATGCCGGCGCCGAACAGCGTCGAGCCCCAGGCGATCAGCATGCCGACGGCAATGGCGACAAGACCGGCTGGAATACCCTTGGGATACCGGTAGCCGCCGAACCAGCTCACCATGATGATCGCAAAGCAGGTCAGCCCGATCACCGGCGTCATGAACATCTCCAGCGCCGGCCGCATCGAGATGAAGGTGATCGAGACGCCGGCCAGCGTGCCGAGCAGCGCCGCGCGGGGCGTGATCATCCGGATGTAGGGGGCGACGAAGCCGCCGATCATCAAGATGAAGCTCTGGAAAAACACCCAGACCAGGCCGGCCTCCCAGCCCTTGATCGGATCGCCCGTCGACAACGAGATCGGCAGCATGACGACGAAGGTGACAATGAACATGTGCGGCACGCTGACGCCGGACGGCAGCGCGCAGACGTCGCTGCGCCCGGTCTTGCATGCCAGTTCATAGGCGAGATACGCGTAATACATGGTGCTCAGGCACATCATCAGCCCGAGCGCCGGCAGGATGCGGCCGAACACGATCGAGTCCGGCATCTTCAGGACGAAGCGTAGCAGGCCGGTGAGCACCAGCATGTTCACCAGAATGTTGGTGCCGAAGCCGAAGAAGGCATTCCAGTCGCCGGGCGTCCATAAGACCGGTCTGGCCGTGGTCGTGGTCATGTCCGCAACTCCCCCTGTTGAAGCATCGAACCGGCACCATCAAACTGTTGACGCTTGCGAGCCTCTTCACGCCTTCATGGCGGTGAGCAATTCCTTCGATCCCGAGACCCAGCCGAAGATGCCGCCCTGCGCCTTGATCATCGCGAGGCCCGCCGTGTGAAATTCCGGAAAATAGGATCCGCAGCAGTCCGCCAGCACGATGCAGCGGAAGCCGCGGTCGTTGGCCTCGCGCACGGTGGTGTTGACGCACACTTCAGTGGTGACGCCGCAGACCAGCAGATTCTCGATAGAGCGGTTGGCCAGGATCAGGGAGAGATTGGTGGCGTAGAAAGCGCCCTTGCCGGGCTTGTCGACCACCGGCTCGCCGGCGATCGGATAAAGCTCGGGAATGATGTCGTGGCCCGGCTCGCCCTGGATGAGAATGCGGCCCATCGGACCGGGATCGCCGATCCTCTTCGACGGAATGCCGCGCTCGGATTTCGACGGCGGCGCGTCGGCCATGTCGGGCCGGTGGCCTTCGCGGGTATGGATGACAAAGAGTCCGGCCTCGCGCGCGGCAGCCAGCACCTGCCGGCACGGCTCGACCGCCGCCTTGAGCAGTGACACGTCATTGCCGAGCGCCTCGCCGAAGCCGCCCGGCTCCAGGAAATCGCGCTGCATGTCGATGATGATCAAGGCGGTGCGGCCGAGATCGATCCCGACAGGCGCAGGCTCGGCTGGTATCTGGATAACCACCGGGTCCCCCTTCCGACGGCGCCGCGCCTTTGGCCGGGTCGACAGGACCCTCAGGGCGCGCACAGGGTCGGAACGAGATCGAACGGAGCAAGTCGTGTGCCAATGCACACAATTGGCGAAAAACTGCCTGCCGGTTAGCCAGTTCTCGGATTTCTGTTTGGCGGTGAGTGCGTTAGCCTCGCGGCGCAAGCCGCCGCCGAATTAGGCAGCGGCTTCTCGAAGCGCCGCGCTGTGCCGCATTCGTGGCGGCAACGCCCAAAGTCGCGGCGGCTAGCGCGCGCCGGCCTTGGCGGCCCGCGCCTCCGCCCGCCGGGCGAACCAGCGTTCGCGCCGCGCCGCCAGGTTGGCGATACCCATCAGCGCCGCCGGGGTGACGATCAGCGTCAGGATGGTGGCGAAGCCGAGCCCGAACACGATCGCCGTCGACAGGCTGATCCACCACTGCGTGGCCGGCGCGCCATGGGTGATCTCGCGGCCGACAAAATCGAGGTTGATGCCGAAAGCGATCGGCAGCACCCCGAGGATGGCGGTCACCGCCGTCAGCACCACGGGCCGCGCGCGCTCGCGGCACGTCTCCAGGATCGCCTTGTAGGCGTCCATGCCTTCGCGCTTGAGCCGGTCGTAGGTGTCGATCAGCACGATATTGTTGTTCACGATCACGCCGGCATTGGCGATGATGCCAATGCCGGTCATCACGACGCCGAACGGCTGGCCCATGATCATCAGCCCAAGCAGCACGCCGATGGTCGACAGAACCACCGCCGAGAGCACAAGAATGACCGACGTGAAGCGGTTGAACTGCGCCAGCAGGATCGCAAAGATCAGGAAGATGGCGGTACCGAACGCCTTGCCCAGGAACGCGCCGGCCTTCTCGCGCTCTTCGTCCTCGCCCTTGAGCTTGAAAGTGACGCCATCGCCCAGGTCCGCCTTGGCGAGCGCCGCGATCACCTCCTGCTGCACCACGGCGTTCTGCACGCCTTCGGCGATGTTGGCGGAGACCGTCATGACGCGGTTGCCGTTGACGCGGTTGATGAAGCCGACGCGCGGCGCCGGCACCCGCGAGACGAAATTGCCGATCGGCACATGACCGGACGTGGTCTGAACACGCAACTCGTCGATCTGATCGAGGCTGCGGCGTTCTTCGGGGAAGCGCACGATGATATCGACCGCCTTGTCGTTGTCGGCCGGCCGGTATTCGGTGACCTTCACGCCGTTGGTGACGAGTTGAACGGCATTGCCGACGGCGCCCAGGCTGGCGCTGTACTTGGCCGCTTCCGATTTGTTGACCTCGATCTTCCAGTCGATGCCGGGCAGCGGCAAACCATCGTCGAGATCGCGGACAGAAGGCATTTGCCCGAGCGCCGCGGCCACCTTGGCGGCGGCGGCCGGCAGCTTGTCCGGATCGATTGCCGAGATCTGGACCTGGATCGGTTTGCCGGTCGGCGGCCCGGCGCGCGGCGCCGTCACTTCGATCAGGCTGCCGGCAATGCCGGCCGTGTCGCGGCGAATCCTGTCCATGATCTCATGCGCGGGGGCCCGCACCTGCCAGTCGGCGAATTCGTACTGGATGACACCGATGGTATCTTCGGTGATCTCGCTCGAACCGCGCGGCTGCTCGCCGACACGGGTGTAGACGGTTGAGATGCCGTCGGTCGCCAGCACGGTCTTCTCGACCTCGCGCAGCGCCCTGTCCTTCTCCTCAAGCGAAATATTGCCGCGCGCGTGAACGATGACTTGACCGTAATCGGGCTCGACGCTGGGGAAGAACTCGACGCCATTGCCGAATTTTCCATAGGCGCCGACCACCACCACCAGCAGGCCGAAGGCCAGCAACAACGTGGTTCCCGGACGGTGCAGCGCCCACTTCACCGTACGCATGTACGGTCCGCGCTCGGAGACACGCTCGTCATGCGGCACCGGCGAAGCGCGACCGAGCAACGCGCCGAGTGTCGGCGTGAAGAACAATGCCACCGCCAGCGACGCCGACAGCGTCGCGATCAGCGTGATCGGCATGTACATCATGAATTCACCGACGATACCCGGCCAGAACAGCAGCGGCGAAAAGGCGGCGACGCGCGTCGCCGTCGCTGCCGTCACCGGACCGGCCATGCGGCTCGCCGCTGCGGCGTAAGCCTGTTTCGGCGGCATGCCTTCCGACATTCGGCGCTCGGCATATTCGGACACGATGATGGCATCATCGACCAGCATGCCCACGGCCAGAATGAGCGAGAACAGCACCACGATGTTGATGGTGAGGCCAGCCAGTTGCAGCCCCAGCACGCCGGCCAGGAACGACGCCGGAATGGCGATGCCGATGAACAGCGAGGCGCGGAAACCGAGCGCGAACAGGATGATCACCGTCACCAGCAGCACGCCGGTGGCGACCGAATTCTGCAGGTCCGCCAGCATCTGACGGATCACCTTCGATTTATCCTGGGTGAAACCGACGGTGACGCCCTCGGGCCAGGTCTTCTCGATCTGGGCCACCATGGCTTTCACGCCGTCGACGGTTTCGATCAGATTGGCGCCGGTGCGCTTGGACACTTCGATGGCCATCGCGGAGCGGCCGTTGACCCGCGTCACCGAGGTGGCGTCCTTGAAGGTCGGCCGCACCGTGGCAATGTCACCCAGCGAGATCGTCGCGCCGGAAGTCGACGCGATCGGGATCTTCAGCATGTCCTGCGGGCGCTCGATCAGGCCCGGCACCTTGACGGCGAAACGGCCGCTGGCGCTTTCGAGCGCGCCGGCAGCGATCAGGCTGTTCGACGACTGCGTGACCGAAATCAGCTGATCGATCGAAATGCCGTAGCTTTTCATCAGCATCGGCTCGGCGGTGATTTCGACCGCCTCATCGCGGGCGCCGCGCAGCTCCGCCTTCAGTACACCGGGAACTTGCTCGAGGCTGTTCTTGGCGTTGCGGGCGATCCGCAGCAACGTGCGCTCCGGCACCTCTCCCGACAGCGTCACCACAAGCACCGGATAGAGCGAGAGGTTGACCTCCTGCACCGACGGCTCGTCGGCATCCCGCGGCAGGTCGCGCTTGGCCTGGTCGACCTTGGCGCGCACGTCGGCGAGCGCCGCATCGGCGTTGAAGCCGGCCTCGAATTCGAGCAGCACGTAGCCGCCGCCTTCATAGCCGGTCGAGCGCATTTCCTTGACGTTGGCGACCGACTTCAGTTGCGTCTCGACCGGACGGAGCAGCAGACGCTCGGAGTCCTCCGGGCTGATGCCGCGCTGGGTCAACTGGACGTAGATGATCGGTACCTTGACGTCGGGCTCGGCCTCTTTCGGAATGGTCTGATAGGCGACCAGGCCGGCGACCAGCAGAAACGCCAGTGTCGCCAGCGTGAGCCGGGCATGGTCGATGGCGTAGTTGATGAGACCGGTCATGGCGGCACTATCTCGCTACAGTCCCGGCGCTCTCGGCGGCGACGTCAACCGTCGCGACCACTTGCCCATCCCGCACGAAATCCTGCCCGCGCACGATCACCCGTGCGCCATCGGGAATGCCAGCGAGCCACATGGTATCCTGCATGTCCTCGACGATCTGCACCTTGACGAAGTTCACCTTGTCGCCGTCGCCGACGTAGCGCACGCCGATATCGCCGCCCGACGAAATGGTCAGCGCCGAGCGCGGCACGCGTGTCGAGGGCACCGCGTTAAGCGATATCGCCACTTCAGCCGAGATGCCGTCGGGAATTTTGCCCTCGGCGTTGGCCATCTCGACCTCGACGCGGTAAGTGCGCGTGGTGTCGCTGGCCGACTTCGACACGTAGCGGATGCGGCCGGGAACCACCTCACCGGTGATCAACCTGACTTCGGCCATCTCGCCGAGCTTGATACCGGAAAGCCTGCGCTCCGACACCTCGACCACAGCCAGCATCGGATCGAGTGCCACCAGCGTGGCGATCTGCTTGCCGGCCATCGAGAAGGCGGCGCCGCCGACCTCAGCCTGGACATCGGTGATGACACCGGCCCACGGCGCGCGGACGACGCCGCGCTTCAGCTCGGCCTCGGCCAGCGCCAATGACGCGGCCGCCGCTTTGCTCTGCGCTTCGAGGTCCACGAGATTGAGTTTCGGTAGCGCACCGGTCTGGATCAGCTTGCGCTTGGCTTCGAGTTCGGCCTCGCGCTGGTTGACCACGGCCGCGGCCTGCGCCACCTGCGCCTGACGTGCATCGTCCGACAGGACCGCGATGATCTCGTCCTTGGCCACGTGCTGGCCGCGCTTGACGCGCAGTTCGGTCAGTTCGCCGCCGGTTCGCGCGGTGATCGCAACCTTGCGGTCGGCTTCCGTGCGGCCGGACAAGGTCAAAGTCGGGCTGTGCGGCTCGACCTTCGCCGTGGCAACGGCGACCCGGAACAAAGGCTGCGCCGGCGCTTCCGACGGTTTGACCGCGGCATGGCCGGCGGCGTTGTCGCGCGGCAGCAGATGGCCGGAGGCGATCCACAGCACCGCCGCGGCCACAATTCCGACAGCGGCGAAACGGGCGGCTTTCATCGCGACGTCTCCTTGACCGGGGTCGCGCAATCACCCGGTTTGGCCAGCAGGCAGTGAACCATCTGCAGGATCAGCGGCAGGGCGGTTTCGGGCTGAAACTCCGGATCGACCGAGCGGCGCCACGACATGCCGTCGCCGAGCGCCATGAGGACGCTGGCGGCGGCGTCGAGATCGACATCGTTACGGATCTCGCCGCGGTCTGCGGCCAGCTTCAGCATCGCGGCAATGCGATCGCGGATGTCGCTTTCAATACCGAGATACAGCTTGGCCACTTCCGGATTACGCCGGCTCTCGGCCATGATCTCGGCGCACAAGCCGACCTCGGCTTCGGTGCGGTCGACCAGATGATGCTGCGCCAGACCGGCGAGGCCGGTGAAGAAGTCCGGCGCCGAATCGACCAGGGCGAAACTCGCCACCGCATCGGCGCGGTTGCGCTCGCAGATGCCGGCGATCAACGCCTCCTTTGAGGGAAAGTAGCGGTACAGGTTGCCCGGGCTCATGCCGGCTTCGCCGCAGATGTCCTGCATCGAGGCGCGGTGGAACCCGGAACGGGAGAAGCAGCGTTCGGCGGCGTCCAGAATTTCGGTGCGCCGGTCTGACTGGCGCTGTGCGGCGGCGGTTTGGCGCATGTCGGCCCTTCCCACCCGAAGGCAGAAAAAACGAGATGGTTTCGTTATGAGAATGAACGTTCACTCTAGTATCGGAACCCAAGTCGGGGAGTCAAGTCGGGGCAGCCGGTGCAGCCTCATGTCGACGCGACGCGCACGCCGCGACTGCTGGGGCGCGAGGGTGCGCTTCGGGCTATAATTGCCGTGTTGGGGCCAGACCGAATGAGGAGACTTGCATGATCACCCGCCGCGGATTTGCCACCGGTTTTGCCCTCACCGTCGCCAGCCCGGCGTTGGCGCAACACGCCGGGCACGATCCGCTTTATTCTTCCTTGAAGGACCCCAAGATCGCCGATGCTCCCAAGGACGTCGTCGAGATGCAGCGCGTCTTCGACTCGCCGGCGCCGAAGGCCGCCAACCCGGGCAAGTGGATCGCCCGCGCGCCCCTGCCGTTGCCGCGCAGCGAGATGGCCTGGGCCACCGTGATGAACGACCAGATGCACATTGTCGGCGGCTATGGCGAGCAGCGCGTCGACCGCAAGTATCACCATGTCTATGACGCCAGCGCCGACAAATGGCTAATGGCGCCCGACCTGCCGCGTGGCGCCAACCATGTCGGCGTTGCTGTCATGGACGGCAAACTCTATGCCATCGGCGGTCACACCGAGCAGAACCGCAAGCCCGACAATCTCTGTTTCGTGTTCGACGGCAAGGAATGGAGCAAGATCGCGCCGCTGCCCCGGGCCTTCGCCGCCATCGGATGCGCCGCGCTCGGCGGTCACCTTCATGCCATCGGCGGCGCCATTGGCGACACCTTTGCCGACAAGAAGTCGGTCGACTGGCATTACGCCTACGATCCCAAAGCCGATGCCTGGAGCACGCGGCGGCCGATGCCGACGGCGCGCGATCACACCGGCACGCTGGTGGCAGACGGCCGCATCCATGTCGTCGGCGGCCGCGTCGACAACTTCCATACCAATTCGAACCTGCACCACGCCTATGACGTCACGGAAGACAAATGGTACGTGCGGGCGCCGATCCCGACCGCACGCTCCGGTCACGGCGCGGTGCTGTACCGCGACAAGATCTTCGTCATGGGCGGCGAAGGCACCAACCGGGTGTTCGGCCAGAACGAGGCCTACGACCTGAAGGCCGACAGCTGGATGAGCTACGCGCCGATGACGACGCCGCGGCACGGCCTCGGCGCGGTGGCGATCGGCGACTACATTTATGTTGCCGGCGGCGGCGCCATTGTCGGCGGGGATATCCAGAGCGCGGTGCACGAGGCGTTTACGCTGGGGTGAGAGGGCTTCCGCCTCAACCTGAACGGACTGTAGGGTGGGCAAAGGCGCGCAGCGCCGTGCCCACGCCGTCAAAACAGAATGTGCTTATGGCACGCTATCGACGAGCAAAAATAGAAGGCGGCACCTACTTCTTCACGGTCACTTTAGCCGATCGCTCCAGCGCGCTCCTCATCGCCGAAATCGACCGCCTGCGTGAGGCCTATCGCTCCGTACAAAAGCGCCGGCCGTTTGAGACGGTGGCCATATGTGTTCTTCCGGACCACCTGCACGCCATCTCTTTATGTCAGGCGAGGCGAATTGCCGATGGATTGGGGCGGTGACGTCCGCGACGTTTCGGGAGCGTTCGGCGAGTAAGGCGTGGGCACGGCGCTGCGCGCCTTTGCCCACCCTACGTCGCTACGTCGCACTGCTCACGCCATCGGCCGCATGCCGAGATTGTCGAGCAGCGCCATGTCGCGGTCGCGGCCCGGGTTCGGCGTGGTCAGCAGCTTGGGGCCGTAGAAGATCGAGTTGGCGCCGGCGAGGAAACATAATGCCTGCGTTTCCGCGCTCATGTCCTCGCGGCCGGCCGACAGCCGCACCACCGAGCCCGGCATGCAGATGCGCGCCACCGCGATGGTGCGCACAAAATCGAGCGGGTCGAGCTTGGCCGATGCCGCCAGCGGCGTGCCCTCGACCGCCACCAGCATGTTGATCGGCACGCTCTCCGGATGCACCGGCAGGCCAGCCAGCGTTGCAATCATGCCGACGCGGTCCTCGACTCCCTCGCCCATGCCGACAATGCCGCCGCAGCACACATTGATGCCGGCGTCGCGCACATGCGCCAGCGTATCGAGCCGGTCGTCATAAGTGCGCGTGGTGATAACGGCGCCGTAGAACTCAGGAGAGGTGTCGAGGTTGTGGTTGTAATAATCGAGCCCGCTCTGCTTGAGCCGCCGCGCCTGGTCGCCGCTCAGCATGCCGAGCGTGGCGCAGGTCTCGAGCCCCAGCGCCCGGACGCCCTCGACCATGGCGCAGACGTTCTCGATGTCGCGATCCTTGGGCGACCGCCAGGCCGCGCCCATGCAGAAGCGCGAGGCACCACTTTCTTTTGCCGCACGCGCTTCGGCCAGTACCGCGTCGAGCGCCATCAGCTTCTCGGCCTTGACGCCGGTGTCGTACCGCGCCGCCTGCGGGCAGTAGGCGCAGTCTTCCGGACAGCCGCCCGTCTTGATCGACAGCAAGGTCGAAATCTGCACCTCGGTCGGATCGAAGTTCTCGCGATGCACCGACGCGGCACGGAACATCAACTCCGGAAAAGGCAGCGCGAACAGCGCGCGCACGTCTTCGCGGGTCCAGTCGTGACGCGCGCCAGCGGCCATGACACCGGCTGAAACGTGGTGCGAAAGCGACATTGCAAACCTCTGTGCTGCGCCCCCAACGGCGACGCGGTCCCGGAACCGGGACTATATCAAGCCGAAAGCCCGATTGTGCAAGGATTTCATTGTATTGGAAGTCCCGCGGCTGCCCGCTTGCCAGCACCGGCAGCCTTGTGAGACAAGCGCGGCATGTCAGACACCCAGACCCCGCCCGACCGCCTCTCCAACGATCCGCGCAGCCCGCATTTCGATGCCCAGGTGCTCGGCCGCGGCATCGGCATCCGCTTCAAGGGCGTCGAAAAGAATAATGTCGAGGAATACTGCGTCAGCGAAGGCTGGATCCGCGTCGCCGCCGGCAAGGCGCTGGACCGCCACGGCAATCCCCTGACCATCAAACTGACGGGCGAGGTCGAGGCCTATTTCCGGGATGAACCAACCGCCTGAGTTGGCCGAGACGATGGATGACGGCCCTTCGGGCAGCATCCGACGTGAGATCGCGCGTCTCGAAGACCGCATCGAGGCGCTGGCTCAATCGATCGAGCGCTGCCGAAAGTATTCTCTCGCGGCCAAAAGTGCCATTGCTGCCGGCGTGATCTGGCTGGCACTGGCGCTGACCGGCGTCGTGACCATCAATCCCACCGGCCTCTTCGCATCGCTCAGCGCCATGATTGGCGGTGTCGTTCTGCTTGGGTCGAACGCCACCACGTGGACGCAGACCGAGGCAGATTTGCACGCCACCGAGACGGAGCGTGCCGAGTTGATCGGCCGGATCGGCTTGCGCCTGGTCGGGGAGACGACGCCGACGATCCATTGAGGTATCAGATGCGGCCGCTGCTCGGACCCTGACCGAGGTCGAGGTGGTCGGCGCCGCCGGCGCATTGAGTGCCATTTGGCGAACCAACTTGCGCGCGACGGAAAGTTGTTCGATGACATTTTCGGTATGAGTGTCAGTCAAATTTGACACTCGCCACCCCCTGCTTTCCAAACCGGCCCGATGAACCGCGAGACCGCTCTTGCCCTGACACTGCTGACCCAAGGCGGCTGCGATCCCTTGCAGGTGCGGCTGGCGCGGGTCAGGGGCGGCATGAGCGGCGCGACAGTGTTGCGCGTCAGCGGACCAGCTCAGCCGCTGCGTTATGTAAAAATCGCCCGACGGCATTACGCGGCGTCACTGCGGGACGAGATCGCGCGCACGCGCTGGCTCACCGCGTGCGGCATTGCCGTGCCGCATATCCTTCAGGTCGATGACCAGTCTGATTGCGTGGCGATGCTGATGGATGCGGCGCCGGGCTTGCCGATTGACGATAGCCCGCTGCCACCGTCCCGCATCGCCGCGGCACTCGGAGCGGCGCTCGCCGCCCTCCATGCGCTGCCCGCCGCCGATTGCCCGTTCGATGAAACGCTGGCGACGCGGCTGGCGCGGGCAACAGCAGCCGTGGCGGAAGGCGACATCGATGGTGACGACTTCGACGACCGCAACAGCGGCGTGGCTCCGGACGCTTTGCTGGCGCGGCTTGGCGCGGCGGCGCCGGCCGAAGACATCGTCGTCGTGCATGGCGACGCAACGCTCGACAATGTGATGATCGACGACCGTGGGCGCGTCAGCTTTATCGATTGCGGCAACGCCGGACGCGGCGACCGCTATCTCGATCTGGCCGTGATGGCGTCGGGCATTGCGGAGAATTTCGGTGCGGCGGCGACGAAGGAATTCGCCCGCGCCTATGGCGGGACGCGGGACGACGCCAAAGCCCGATACTATCTGGATCTGTATGAGTTGTTTTGAGGATGCGTAACTGGTGTCCCCGCCAAGGCGGAGACCCGGTAAATGAAAGCCATGCGTCATTCCGGCCCGGCGTGAAGAACGCCGTCCCGGAATGTCGCGCCCTACTCCGCCGCTTCCATCCGCGGCTTGGCGGCCTCTACCTTGGCGGCGCAGAACTTGAACTCCGGGATCTTGCCGAACGGATCGAGCGCCGGGTTGGTCAGGAGGTTCGCCGCCGCCTCAACGTAGGCGAACGGGATGAACACCACGCCATCCGGCACCGCATCGTCCTGACGCGACGCCAGTTCGACCTCGCCGCGACGGGTGATGACGCGCACCATGTCGCCAGGCTGCAGGCCGAGCTTCTGCAGCGTGCCGCGCGACACCTGCGCGATCGCCGACGGCTCCAGCGCGTCAAGCACGACGCTGCGCCTGGTCATCGAGCCGGTGTGCCAATGCTCAAGCTGACGGCCGGTCGAGAGGATGAACGGATATTCCTCGTCCGGCACTTCGTTCGGCGGCTGCAACTTGGTCGCGACCAGCTTGGCAAAGCCGCCCGGCCGCGGGAAGCCGTCCTCGAACACGACGTCGCGGCCGGGAATGTCCGGCCCTGCCGTCGGATAAGTGACGGCGTATTCGCGGTTGACGCGGTCCCAGGTGATATTTTCAAGCGCCGGCATCATCGACGCCATCTCGTCGAACACCTCGCCGACCGAGGTGTAGTTCCAGCCGCAGCCCATGCGGTTGGCGATGTCCTGGATGATCCACAGATCCTGGCGCGTGTCGCCCGGCAGCGGGATCGCGGCACGGCCCATCTGCACCTGGCGGTTGGTGTTGGTGACGGTGCCGTTCTTTTCCGGCCAGCCCGAGGCCGGCAGCACGACATCGGCGTACATCGCGGTTTCGGTCAGGAACAGGTCCTGCACCACCAGATGCTCGAGATGCGCCAGCGCCTCGCGGGCGTGGTTGAGATCGGGGTCGGACATCGCCGGGTTTTCGCCTTCGACATACATGCCCTTGATCTCACCGGCATGCACCGCGTCCATGATCTCGACGACGGTCTTGCCACGCTTCGGCGGCAGCTTGACGCCCCACTTGGCCTCGTACATGGCGCGGATTTCCGGGTTCTCGACTGACTTGTAGTCGGGGAAGAACATCGGGATCAGGCCGGCGTCGGAGGCGCCCTGCACGTTGTTCTGGCCGCGCAGCGGATGCAGGCCGGTGCCGGGACGGCCGATCTGGCCGGTGATCAGCGCCAGCGCGATCAGGCAGCGGGCATTGTCGGTGCCGTGGGTGTGCTGCGACACGCCCATGCCCCAGAAGATGATCGAGGATTCGGCGCGGGCATAGGCGCGCGCCACTTCGCGCAAGGTCTCGGCCGGGATGCCGCAGATCGGCTCCATCTCCTCGGGCGTGAAGTCCTTGATGTTTTCCTTCCAGGCCTCAAAGCCTTCGACATAGGTCTGGATGTACTGCTGGTCGTACAGCTTCTCGGTGACGATGACGTTCAGCATGGCATTGAGCATCGCCACGTCGGTGCCGTTCTTGAACTGCATCATCTTCCAGGCGTGGCGCTTCATGGCGGTGCCGCGCGGGTCCATGATGACCAGCTTGGCGCCGCGCTTGGCGGCCTGCTTGAAGAAGGTCGCCGCCACCGGATGGTTCTCGGTCGGGTTGGCGCCGATGACGATGATCAGCTCCGAGTTCTTGACCTCATTGAACGTCGCGGTCACAGCCGCCGAGCCGACGCCTTCGAGCAGCGCCGACACCGACGAGGCGTGGCACAGCCGCGTGCAGTGATCGACATTGTTGGTGCCGAAGCCGGTACGGATCAGCTTCTGGAACAGATAGGCCTCTTCATTCGACCCCTTGGCCGAGCCGAAGCCCGCCAGCGCGTCCGGCCCGTCGCGGTCGCGGATCTTCTTCAGGCCGCCGGCGGCACGGTCCAGCGCCTCCTCCCAGGTGGCCTCGCGGAAATGCGTCCACGGGTTCGACGGATCGATGAATTCGTGCGGAATCTTCGGCGCGTCGTCCTTGCGGATCATCGGCTTCATCAGGCGCTGCGGATTGGCGACGTAATCGAAGCCGAAGCGGCCCTTGACGCAGAGCCGGTTGGCGTTAGCCGGACCGTTCTTGCCTTCGACCGCGACAATCTTGTCGTTCTTGATCTGGTAGGTGAGCTGGCAGCCAACGCCGCAATACGGGCAAACGCTGTCGACGGTGCGGTCGGGAGCCCCGAGATAGACGTTATTCTCATCGACCATGGTCGACGGCATCAGCGCGCCGGTCGGGCAGGCCTGCACGCACTCGCCGCAGGCGACGCAGCTCGAGGCGCCCATCGGGTCGTCGAAATCGAACACGATCTTTTCGAGATGGCCGCGGCCGGCCATGCCGATGACGTCGTTGACCTGCACTTCGCGGCAGGCGCGGACGCAGAGATTGCACTGGATGCAGGCGTCGAGATTGACGGCCATCGCCGGATGGCTGCGGTCGGGCGCAGGCACCGCCTCGCGCTCACGCTTGGGGAACCGGCCGTCGACGACGTTCTGGCGCTTGGCGGTTTTCCAGAATTCGGAATCGGCGTCGTGCGCGACTTCGATCGCGGGCTGATCGGTCAGCAGCAGTTCGGCCACCATCTTGCGGGCGGTCTTGGCGCGGTCGGTCGATGTCTTGACCTTCATGCCGGGCGCCGGCGTGCGAATGCAACTCGCCGCCAGCACGCGCTCGCCCTCGATCTCGACCATGCAGACGCGGCAATTGCCGTCGGCGCGGTAGCCCGGCTGCGGCGAATAGCACAGGTGCGGCAGCTTGATGTCGAGCCGGCGCGCGGCGCGGAAGATCGACTCGCCCTCGCGGATGTCGATCTCGTGGCCATCGATGAAGAAGGTCTTGGCGGTCGGCGCCGTGCCCTTGCCGTCGGCCTTGTCCATCGGCGCGGTGTGCGCGACGTGCGGCTTGCCCTTGTTCAGGTCCTCGCCACCGGCCGCGCCTTTTTTGTCGTTGCCGTAGCCCACGGGCTTTTTTGTTTCGCTCATGGTGTCACCACTTGCCCATCGGCTTGGTCAGGTCATCGGGGAAATATTTCAGCACGCTGAGCAGCGGGTTCGGCGCCGCCTGGCCGAGGCCGCAGATCGAGGCGTCTCGCATCAGCGTCGAAAGCTCGTTCAAGAGGTCGACGTCCCAGGGACCCTGCGCCATCAGCTTGACGGCCTTTTCAGTGCCGACGCGGCACGGCGTGCACTGGCCGCAACTTTCGTCTTCGAAGAACTTGATGAGGTTCAACGCCGCGGCCTTCATGTCGTCCTTGTCGGACAGGATGACGACGGCGTGGGAACCGACGAAGCCGCCATGCGGTTCGAAGGTACCGAAGTCAATCGGCAGATCGGCCATGGACGCGGGGAAGATACCGCCCGAGGCCCCGCCGGGCAGAAAACCCTTGAACGCGTGGCCCTCCAGCATGCCGCCGGAATACTCGTTGATCAGTTCGTTCATGGTGACGCCGGCGGGCGCAAGCTTGACGCCCGGATGCTTGACGCGGCCGGAGACCGAGAAACTGCGGAAGCCCTTCTTTTCGCGGCGGCCTTGCGAGGTGAACCATTCCGGCCCGCGCTCGACGATGTCGCGAATCCAGAACAGCGTCTCGACATTCTGCTCCAGCGTCGGACGGCCGAACAAGCCGACCTGCGCCAGATACGGCGGGCGATGCCGCGGCAGGCCGCGCTTGCCCTCGATCGACTCGATCATCGCCGACTCTTCGCCGCAGA
Organism: Pseudolabrys sp.; assembly: GCA_022843325.1. GTDB lineage: Bacteria > Pseudomonadota > Alphaproteobacteria > Rhizobiales > Xanthobacteraceae > Pseudolabrys. The sequence continues at coordinate 24,514 of JALHNV010000032.1, forward strand.
TATAGGCGCCGGCGCCGCGGCGCAGATGCAGCTTGGTATGCGGCGCCAGCCCGGCTGATTCGATCCGGGCGAATTCCTCGAGCAGCATCAGCCGCAGTTCGGGATATTCGTCGCGGACATAGAGATAGGTGTCGGTGGCTTCGACAACGTAGGCGGCGATCAGCATGCCTTCGAGAAAGCGGTGCGGATCGCGCTCGAGGTAATGGCGGTCCTTGAAAGTGCCGGGCTCGCCCTCGTCGCAGTTCACCGCGAACAGGCGCGGGCCCGGTTCGTTGCGCACCAGCGACCACTTGCGGCCGGTGGGGAAACCGGCGCCGCCGAGACCGCGCAGGCCGGCGTCGCTGACGACCTTGATCAGGTCGTCGCGCGTGCGCTGGCCCGACAGGCAATCCTTGAGCAGCGTGTAACCGCCGGCGTTCTGGTAGGCGGCGAAATCGGTCGCCGGATGCCAGGCGTGCGGATGCGGCTTGGCTTCGACAGCCGCGGCGACATTGGCGTCATTGGCCTTGAAGGTCTGCATGTGACCCACCGCCACCACCGGCGCGCGGTCGCAGGCGCCCATGCAGGGCGCGCGCACGACGCGCACCTCGGCGCCGAGCTTGCCGGCCAGTTCGGCCATCAGTTTTTCGCTGCCGGCCATGGCGCAGGACAATGAATCGCAGACGCGCACGGTGACGGGCGGCGGCGGCGGGCCGTCCTTCACCACATCGAAATGCGCATAGAAGGTCGCGACCTCGTAGACTTCCGCCAGCGCCATCTTCATCTCGAACGCCAGCGCGGTCAGGTGCGCGGCGGACAGATGGCCGTAGTGATCCTGGATCAAATGCAGATGTTCGATCAGCAGGTCGCGGCGGCGCGGCTTGTCGATCAGCAACGCCTGCACTTCCGACAGCGCGGCCGGATCAACCTGGCGGCCTTTCGGCAGGCGGTTCGGTTTGCGGCGTCCATCGCCTTTGCCGCTCTGACGGGGCGGCGGCGTTTGCATGTTCATCGCGATCTCCCAGACCGCTTGTTTGAAGCCATTCCAACATTTGAACAATCCCGTGCCGGGCATGGGTCGATAGAGGATGCCTATCGATAATCGGTCAGTTGGTGCATAATATTTCAGCGACCCAATCGTCGTCTTTCTGCTAACCCGCTGATCAAGCGAGATAAACCGTGATCGACAAACTCGACTTCATCCTGGCGCTGGCCCGCGAGCGCCATTTCGGCCGGGCGGCCGAGGCCTGCGGCGTCACACAGCCGACGCTGTCGGCCGGGGTGAAGCATCTCGAGGAGCAGATGGGGGTGCTGCTGGTGGTGCGGGGCTCCCGCTTCCAGGGCTTCACCCCGGAAGGCCAGCGGGTGCTGGAATGGGCCCGGCGCATTGTCGGCGACACCCGCGCCATGCGCGAGGAGATTAATTCGCTGCGCCACGGCCTGACCGGGCGGCTGCGCATTGCGGCGATCCCGACGGCGCTGGCGATGGTGGCGGCGCTGACCACCCCTTATAGGGAGGCGCACCCGAACGTCCAGTTCACCATCTACTCGCGCAACTCGATCGAGGTGCTGGATCTTCTGGAGAACCTCGAGATCGACGCCGGCATCACTTATGTCGAGAACGAACCGCTCGGCCGCGTCAGCATGGTGCCGCTGTATCACGAGCGCTATCGCCTGCTGACCGCCGCCGACGCGCCGCTCGGCAACCGCGACAGCGTCACCTGGGCCGAGGTGGCGCAGGTGCCGCTGTGTCTTTTGACGCCCGACATGCAGAACCGCCGCATCATCGACCGGCTGCTGAAAAGCGCCGGCGGCGACTCGCGGCCGACGCTGGAGTCGGACTCGATGATCCTGCTGTTCAGCCACGTCCGCACCGGCCGCTGGGCCAGCGTGATGCCGGCCAAACTGGCGGAAACCCTGGGCCTGACCGACACCATGCGGGCGATCCCGATCGTCGATCCGGAGGCGGTGCAGACCATCGGCCTCGTCGTGCCGTCGCGCGAACCGATGATGCCGATCACCGCCGCGCTGGTGGACGTGGCCAAACGCATGGCGCCGTCTCTCGACGATTAACGCAAACGCCACCGGCAGGCTCACGAACCTGTCAGGGAACTCGCGCCTGTCTGCGCCGTTGTCGGGGCGAATGAACCCCGGAACCGGTGCCGCATGATCACCCAGCTCAACCCGCCGCTCCCCCTCGAAACCGCCAAAGGCGCGGGGTTGGCGCATTTCGTCATCGATTACGGGCCGGAAGCCGACCTGATGTGGGTGGTGTTCATGGACAGCGACGGCGCCTGCTGGACGGTGCCGAACCCGGAGGTCCGCATGTCGATGAACTGGACCATGGGACGGCGTAAACCGAAGACCAACAAGCCCGCGGCGGCGGCGGCTGACGGCGCTATCGTGCATCGGGTGTTTCCGCGCGCCGACGCATCGGGCACCTGAAGCCGCACTAGGCCTTGGCGCGGGCGAGGCCTTCCATCACCAGCCGCTCGGCATCGGCGGTGTCGAGCCAGCGCACGATGGTGACCCACTTGCCCTTTTCCAGATCCTTGTAGTGCTGGAAGAAGTGCGCGATCTGCTCGGTCATCACCACCGGCAGGTCCTTGTAGCTGGCGACGCCCTTGTAGAACGGGTGCAGCGCATCGACCGGCACCGCCAGAATCTTCTCGTCGCCGCCGGCCTCGTCTTCCATCAGCAGCGCGCCGACCGGACGGCAGCGGATCACCGCGCCGGGCACCACCGGCACCTGGCCGATCACCAGCACGTCGCACGGATCGCCGTCATCCGACAGCGTGTGCGGGATGAAGCCGTAATTGCCGGGATAGAACATCGCCGTGTGCAGGAAGCGGTCGACGAACAGCGCGCCCGACACCTTGTCGAACTCGTATTTGACCGGCACGCCGCCGAGCGGAATTTCGATCACGGCATTGATGTCGTGCGGCGGGTTGCGCCCCGCGGGGATGAGTTTGAGGTCCATGACCGATCAGCTCCGAATTAAACGTTTGCGCTCTGTACCATGAAGATGCCGGAGCGGCCACGCAGGCGGCGTCGGGGATCTGCGGGCTGCCATCATGTCTCGCTCCATCGGTTGCCGTTGTGCGTGCCTCGGTTTCGGCTCACGCATGGGGGTTCGTTGCCGCGCGCTCACAGGAGCGCCGGGCTTTGGCACGCGCACCCTCGCGAAAAAGCGAGGGGGTGGAGCACCGGAAGGCGCATCCACGAAGACACCGCCGAGGCGGTCGCGGCCAGCGCCAGCAGGCCCCGCGCGACGTCGCGCGACACCCGCAAACGCCGGGGGCCGCGTCGCCCTCCGGCACTCCACCTGCGGCGATTTCTGATCCCCGGCGCCGTGCTTCCCGAGGGCGACAGACGGGCCCTTTAGGGGCCGGTGTCCGATCGGGGCGGCTTCCACCGCCCTTCGACGCCCTCACGTCCAGCCATTGAAGGCAGCCGGTCGTAGTGCCGGCGGACGGCTCAGCCGGGGCCTCCCGGGCGCGGGGTTACAAAGCCCGCGCGCAGGCGCCGCCACCGCCCCACGTTCAGCAGTGTCCTGCAGAACGCCCCTCGCGCGGGGTGGATAGTCCTAGGATTATATGGGGAATTATAACGATGACAAACCACGAATCCGTGGTGTGCCCGCGCTCGCCCGTCATGTTACCTAAAATAGGAAACAGACCAGGAGGCAGCGCCAGTGGCTAAGAAAACGACAAAACATAGAGAGGCCGAATTAGAAATTGGGCCTGCTACGGATTTGCGATTTAAGGAAATCGCAAAGGCGGTTTTGGCCAATCGGTCAAAGTCGGTAAAACCTACTGTCAAAAGGAAGAAAAGAATTTGAGTGAAAAAACGTTTTTGCCGAAGATTGAATGGGAATGGAGTTTATGTTCAGACGACAAAATCGGCATTAGGTGCATTAAAGACGAACAAGGCGTCTTATCTCATCTGTATTTTAAGGTATCAGAGCTTCCAAACAACCTCATCAGTGTTGCCGATCTTATACGTATCGGTTTCGCCTTCGACAGGGACAAGGGGCCTGCCGTCTTCAATTATACAATAGGTTTCGACCCTGCCTTTGTTGCTCATACCGTCGCGCCTGACTTCGCTTGAACTAATTATATTTTCCAATTCCGTTGCTTTGTATTTTTGTCCTGCCTCATTCCAAACAGTAAAAGTTCTTATGGGTTTGCCGCCAGATTTTACGAATGAACCCATAGCGCCCCCCTACTGTTTCGCAGTCACCGCCTTATACATCAAACGCTTCCCCAACGCGCCCTTGGCCAATTCTTCGGCGCGTTGGGTGTCGTTCACGCCCAAGGCTGTCCGGCGATTATAACGGAAGTCGAATTCGGTAAGATAGCGGTGTAAATGCTTTTCGCCGCACTGTTGGTAGGTGCCGCGCATACCGCGCTTGAACACGCTGAAATAGCCTTCAACGCTATTGGTGGTCACATCGCCGTGCACATATTCGGCGGCAGTGTGCTTTACCGTTTCGTGCGAATATGACGCGTTGATGCCGTGATAAATGCGGCTTTCGTCAGTGTGGAGGCGGGTCTTGTTGGCGACGTTTTTCTTGATGATTTCTTGAACGATGAATTGCCCCGGTGCAGGAACGTGGAAGCTGCGAACCTCCCCGCCGCGCTCAACCAAGGCAACTACGGCGCGCTTAGACGAATGGGAAGCCTTGCCGCGCTTTGTGCGTTTGGTGACAACCTCACGGTTACCAAAATAGGTTTCGTCGGCTTCCACCACTTTACCGTTCCCGCCCATCGGTACTAAGCGGCTATCCTTCATCGCCTCACGAATGCGATGCATCAGGAACCATGCCGTCTTGTACGGAATATCCATCATTCGGTGCATCTGATGCGCCGAAATCCCCTTCTTTGCAGCGGCCATAACGAACATGGCCATAGCCCACTTACGCAGCGGAATCTTGCTGCGCTCCATGACCGTACCAACGGTCACGGTGAACTGTTCGCGACATTCATTGCACTTGAACAGGCCGGGACGCGTGGTCTTGCCTTCAAGGGCTTTGATCTTGCCGCCATCGGCATTGCCACAGTGGGGGCACTCAGGACCGTTCGGCCAAATCTGGGCCTCTAGCCACTTACGCGCCTTTGCATCGTCCTGAAAGGTCGGGTCGGTGATGTTCATAGCCGGTAGCCCCTGTCTGTAGAGCCATAAGGCGCTTACCGGCGTGGTTTGTCAAGGTGATAATTCCCATTATATGGGTTGGGAAGAAAGTCAAGGGGATTAAATGGAGTATTATAACCTTGACAAAGCAAACCGCCAGTCATAGTTCCAGCGACGTGCAGGCGGAAGCCTGCGCTGGCGCGCCCGTGGTTACGGCTGAGATGGTTCAGGCCGGTGCGGAGGCCGTGATGGGCCTCGACTTGGCTTGGGCTTCCTACGAGGAAATTGCTCTGGCGGTACTTCAGGCGGCGGCTGTATCTGACTTTCGACTTGAGCCGCCAACGCCATTGCAAGCTTAATAGTCTGTTCGGCTTGGAGAACGATCTCTTGGACCGCCTCCTTCGTAACTTTTAGGGCTTCTGGCACAATACTTTTGGATTGTGGGTGGGGGTCGTGTTCAGCCCATTTCCCGCGAGTTAGGATCACAAACCATTGCTGCTCATCCTCGCCAAAGAACCAATGGCCATGAACCAGGATATCCCGGTTCCTGCCAAAGTCTTTGGCTCTGCTCATTATCCCGGCCGTTGCTACCGGTTCGACTTCGACGCCACGAAGCTCGGCTAAGTCTTTGATGAGGTTTATCCGTTCCTCTGCCCGAGGTTCGCGTATCGCAAGCCGCCCGATTGGTAGGGTCACCTGAGCCAGATTCCAGATAATTGACTGGAGTATGTATTCCAGATGGGCGCACCGGACTGTTAGTCGGCCGATTTCATTTGTAATGTCCGGGGGGACATCGAAGCGCGGAACACTTCTCGCGTATCGGATTGGTTTTGGCATGGCTAAGTCATCCTCGAAAAAAACCGAGATAGAATTTGAGCCTGACGCATGGGACCGCTTTGAGCGCGCCGTGAAGGTGGTGGCTAAGAGTCCGCCGCAGCCGAAGGTTAAAAAGAAAGCCGTGCGGCGGAAGAAGAAGCCCGGCAAGTAGGCCGGGCCTCTCCAATTTGGAGCTTACGCAATGAGCAGATTAAACAAGCTCCGGTGCAGGGCGATTATGATGGTGGCGCGCATTTTGCGGGTCCCCATCGATGTTCACGGGAGTTTCTTCAGGGACCTGAAGAATGACCCCAGCGTATCGCCGTGTTTGAGGGGGCCAAAGTAAGCCGCTGACATATCGCTCGGGTCAAAGACCACAACCAGATCGTCGGCGATGCTTAAACCTTTGACCGCTTTATTTGCGAAGCTGTAGGTATCTTGATCGGATTCAACAAGGAAGAATGATGTTGTTTCTTCCCAGTATCCATTGTCGCTAGACCGTACATTGTCGACCAGCAACTGCCGACGATCATTATACGATTTACCGCCAACAATCTTGTCTGCGATGCGGAAGGTAACGCAGTAAGTATACATATGACTCACTCCTTTTTGAGTGAGCCGGGCTTGACCTGAATCGTGAAACGAGATTCTATCTCGCTGCTAGTCCACAATCCCCGCAGCCCGGCTCCGGGTTATGCGGTCTCTTCGAGGCCACCAGTTGACGCTGGTGGCCTCTCTGATTCGATCAACCTATAATTGTGAGAACAAAGTTCCACGAGTCAAACGGCGGGGGATCGTTATCCCACTGTTTATTCGACGGCTTTCGGGACTGCCCGTAGCGCACGCGGACTGGCTTTTTCGGCTTCCAGACCTTCTTGCGCCAGCGAACAAAGCGCGCGGCCTTGGCCTTAAAATCAGGCTTGGTCAGGCCGTCGATAGGTCAGGCGCTTACCGACGATGCCCTTGGCCAGTTCTTCGGCGCGCATGGTGTCATTGACGCCCAACGCAATGCGGTTGTTGTAGCGGAAATCGAACTCGGCCAGATAGCGGTGCAGATGCTTTTCGGCACAGTGCTGATAGGTACCCTTCATGCCGCGCTTGAACACGCTGAAATAGCTTTCGATGGTGTTCGTTGACACGTCGCCGCGAACGTATTCGTTAGCGGTGTGCTTGACGGTTTCGTGCGAGTAATGCGCCTTCATGCCGTTGTAGAGGTTGCTTTCGTCCGTCATCAGGCGGCTTTCGCGAGCGATGTTCTTCTTGACGATTTCCTGCACGATGAACTGACCGGCCACAGGGATATGGAAAGAGCGGACGTGGCCACCACGTTCCACAAGGGCAAGGATCGGACGCTTGTTGCGCGGGCCGCGTGAGCCCTTCTTGTAGGGGCGGCCATCACGGTGCGGCGACACGCGGGGTTCTTCGGTCTTACCGAAATAGGTTTCGTCGGCCTCGACAATCTGGCCTTTGCCGCCGAGCGGGACTAGGCCGCCAGTGCGCATAGCCTCGCGCAAGCGGTGCATCATGAACCACGTGGACTTGTAGCTGACGCCCAGCATGCGATGAACCTGATGGGCGCTCACGCCCTTCTTGCTGGCGGTCATAAGGAACAGCGCGGCCAGCCACTTGGTCAGCGGGATTTTGGAACGCTCAAAGACCGTCTTAACGGTCACAGTGAACTGGTTACGGCACTCGGCGCACTGAAAGAGGCCAGCGCGGTGCGCCTTGCCCTCTAGGGCCTTGATCTTGGCCTTATCGGCGTTGCCGCAATGGGGGCAGGTCGGACCTTCCGGCCAAACGCGGGCTTCAAGCCATTCGCGGGCCTTGGTTTCGTCATGGAAGATCGGGTTTTTGAGAAGGTCGGTCATCGGTAGCCCCTGTTTGTGCAATTAAACTAGGGCTTGGTGCCTGCTTTGTCAAGGTTATAATACTCATTAAATGCTCCCGCTAGCCCCCAAGGCTTTGGCCGCGCGGAAGGTTTCGCATGCGTGTCTAACTCCGTTTAGAAAATTAACCTTGGCGAGTTGCGCTCTTTGATACCTTTGTGAGCGGTTCCGGGGGGCATGGGCGGCGGTGTTACGCGTATCCACATAATTTCGCGCTCCGGCAAGCGCAGCTCGTTGCGATCGAAAACGCGAATCATCCATCAGATCATTCATCCGACTTGCGAAAGATTGCCGAACATTCGCCGCAGGCAGTAAGTCTTCATGAAGCCTCACGCCTAATGCCTCGACTACTTCCGAAATCGCCTTAACTCCACTAACTGAATCGTCACGATACCGATCGTACGCATGATTGAGTTGCCCTCGCAGAGACTGTGGCAGCCTGACGTTATTTCTCGCCGCCTGCAGATGCGTTTCAAATTCAGCGTTCGATATAACCTGGATTAAAGGCTTGCCCCAGTTATCGACGACAGCCTTTGACGATGCATCTACGACAAGAAATCCGTACCCCTGCTCTTTCTTTTGCTCCTTATGTCGCAACTGAGCGCTACTATAAGTCTGCTCAGAGCAAACTATGAGGACGGATATAGGCTCCGAAGCTTGTAGTGCTTGACCGTGACTAAGGTCTACAATCTGCGGAACCAAAATGTCAGGCGAAGCCTCCACAAAATATGTAATGCCCTCCCGCGTCCTGAACCAGCGCGTTGGATTCCAGTTCAGACCCGGAACATCAGGAGGACCGTCCGGGATGCCTCGCAAAGCGAAATGCTTGCGAATTACTGGCAGGGCCACATCAAGTAATGTCCTCTCTCCCTCGGCGAACATAACTACATATCCAGCGCGCGCTTACTAAGCTCGGCTAGTCGCTCTATTAGCTCGCGGGACTCATCCTCCAATTTCCTCGACCTGTGGTCCTCCAAATACTCTTCAAGAAAATCTACAGACCACGCCGCATGTTTCTGAAACGTCTTCTCGTCGAATATTGCAGCGAAACGCTGTTCATAAATCTTCTTAATTCCAATGTTATTGTTGCGGTTTGCAACATCTCTTATCGCTCTAACAACCCGACTCTTCGTCTTATCGTTTTCAGAGGCAGCACCTGACATGCGGGCAAGCAGGCGAAAATCGGTAACTGCGTTGATTACATCCTTCTCATATTTCTCGATAAATGCATCGCGCATATCTGCTATATCTTCACTTAGCTCGGGAAGGCGACGCTCCACCGTTTTCAAGCTTCGCTGAAGTTCTATGAAAAAATCTTCCGAGAATTTCTGCTGAGCCTTCGGCTTATCCAGTTCCGAGTTAAGCAAATCACGATCTTTTTCAGGCAAGGTCATCAAAAGACGGCAACGACGAATCTGCCCGATTGCTAAACCTGTCTTGCTGCTTAGATCGCGCTCGGACGGCTTTCGCCCAATTTCACGCTCAAGCAAGATTTCTATTCGAGCCAACTTTGAGGCGATGGTGAGATAGTCCCACTGCTCACGAAGAGCATGAATATTATACATCAAGATTAAGTTCTGCATCTCTGTCGGACGGTCTTGAATAAGGACAGGAACCGCTGACATGTTTAACTTAACCGCGCAGCGCCAACGGCGCTCTCCGTCTATGAGACGAAAAATTCCGCCCTCCTTGTAAACGGTTAGCGGGACTTGAATGCCGAACTGACTAATGGAGAGCAAAAGCTGCTCCATCTCTTCCTGCCGAAAGGCAATACGAGGGTTCTCTGGGTTCTCTTTAATTTTCTTAGGAGAGACGTGATCAAGCCTTTCCTGCATCTTGCCCCCCAACTAGGCCGAAGCGCTCGCGACAGACCTCTTTGCAGAATTATAGATCATCCATTCAAACGACGGAGTTCGGTGAGCCGAGAACCCCGCAATATGTCTTTGAACCAGAAATTTTTCAGAATTCCATTGCCCCGCCAGTTTGCGAGCCTCTCGACAATCTGCGTAGGAGACAACGAAATCGACGCCCATCTTATGCAAACGATTCAGCTCAACAGACAGGCGTTCAATATCTTCGACACCAAACGGCTTTATACCGTACTCCCGGAATACTCTTCGGCTACTAACTGCGTAAGGCGGATCTAGATAGACAAAATCGCCCTTCTCAACATTTGACAACGTCTCGGCAAAATCACCAGGAACGAACTTCACGGAGGCAAGCGCGCTGGCACACCTCGCAAAATCATTTCGCGATAGGTAGCTGGCAAGCTTTGTCCCGATCGGGACGTTGAATTGGCCCTTCACGTTGGTACGATAAATTCCATTGAAACAATTGTGATTTAGATAGACAAAACGTAAGGCTCTCGTCTCTCGATCGAGGTCCATCGGACTTTTTGCCCGCCATTGATAGTAAGTTTTTTTGTCGCGAGGTATGGCGACCAAACGCCGATGCATGCGCTCCGGATTCTCGCGAAGAACCAAATAGGTATTTATAAGTTCGACATTGGTGTCGCCTAAGATGGCCATCTTCGGCTTCAGCGAAAAGAACAAGCAAGCCGAGCCGGCGAACGGCTCAACGTACCGCGAATATTTTTCGCTCCAGAATCTCTCTAATTTGGGGATCAGCTTTCTCTTGCTACCAGCCCAGCGCAAGAACGAGCGTCCTTGCGGCCTTTCCCGCCCCACCAAGTCTTCCAACTTCATATGCCCCCGCAGTACCGTATATTCATGCTAAGTTGTATTTTTTCCAAGCGCTTATTTTTGGTGCGATGCGAAACGAAGCAACCCACCCGGGATCTGCGGTGCGCTCGCGGATTCTCCTGGTGGAGCCGCGGTTGTAAGGCTGAGCACGTGAAATATCGGTTCTGCGTTGCGACATTTAATGCAGGACACGCCCAGGACACGGACGCCGCCAGCTGCGCCTAACAGGGCGCACCTCAGGGTGACGGAGACACGCTGTCATGGCCGGGCGCGGCAGTCTCCCTTCACCTCTCCCCGCAGGGGAGAGGTGAAGCGCGCTCGCGGCAGCGCAGCGCCCGTAACGGTCCCGGGTATTGCGCCGCGGCACAAGAATGCCGCAGCGCGCCGGGGACACGAGGGCCTACTCCGCCGCGACCTGCGTCAACGCCCCGGCGGCTTCCATTTCGCGATAGAGCGCGGTCGGGTCCATGTCGAAGCCGCTCGGCCACGACGGCGCACCAAACTCCAGAAACACCCGCTTGAACATCGCGGGATCCCGCAACGGCTCAACCACGACGCCGCCTTCCGCGAAGATATCGGCAAAGTCGCGGACGCCTTCGCGGCCGTTGGAAAAACGGACCCACAGACGGCGATCGTCCAGCGCGCGGGCTTCCAGAACCTTGATCAATTCGATCATTCGACATCCGCTCCCGGGACGCGTTCGAATGGCACGCGTTGCCGCCCACGCTCCCAGTTTGCCAGCAACTCGGCGCGGCGGCGGACGGTCCACGCCCGGATTATACGCATCGCGGCCGGGGGAAGCGAGCCGCCAATGACCTCGCCCGTTTCGATCGCTATCACGACTTCAAAGCCCTGATAATAGACATGCATGTGCGGCGGCGGGTGATCCCGCCAGTACATCTGGACGACAAACCCAAAGAAGTTCGAGATCGTCGGCATGACGCCCCCGTCGTTCCCCGACACAGCTTCGCCTATCCCGTGATTTCCGCGCAAGTGTTGCGGTCGGCGGGCGGGCGCCCTTCGAAGGGCGCGCCCCTCAGGGCGATGGCGACAGGCTGTCATGGCCGGGCTTGTCCCGGCCATCCCGATAAGAGGGGCACTGCCCGCCCAAGCGGGATCGCCGGGACAAGCCCGGCGATGACACGCTGAGATTTTTGCGACGCACGGGACTAAACAAAAAACGGCGGGCTTTACGGCCCGCCGTTTTTCATCGCGATGATGGTTTAACTGGATCCCCGCTTTCGCGGGGATGACCGGTGGGTGCGGGATGACCCGTGACTGCGGGGGGTACTGGACGATAGTTGGTCGCCCGTAACGGTCCCGGGTCTGCGCCGCGGCATAAAGAATGCCGCAGCGCGCCCGGGACAAGAGCGGCCTACTCCGCCGCAATCTTCGTCAGCGCGCCAGTCTCTTTTCACCTCTCCCACAGCGAGAGGTCGGCGCACCGTGACGCGCTGGCGAAGCGCTTCCACGCCCGATGGTGCGCCGGGTGAGGGGTTATGGCTTGTCGCAGAGTCACTTGCCCCCTCACCCGGCTCGCTGCGCGAGCCGACCTCTCCCCGCAGGGGAGAGGTGAAGCGCGCGCGGCGCCGCTGCGGGCGGCTACGCCACCTTCTCCGACAGATGCCGGAACATCGCCTTCTTGGCCTCGTCGTCGAACTCGGTCTTGAACGTGTGCTTGTCCTTGATGGCGACGGCGCGCACCGCGGCCGGACGGGCGCTGATCTCGTCGATCAGCTTCTTGAGGTTGGGAAATTTGGCCCAGTGCGCTTCGCCGAGCGCCACCGGGATCAGGCGCGCCCAGCCCCACAGCGCCATGTCGACGATCGTATAGGTGTCGCCGAGCATGTATTTCTGCTTCGCCAACCGCGCTTCGATGATGCCGTAGTGGCGCAGCGTCTCGAACATGTAGCGGTTGATGGCGTAGTCGATCTTCTCCGGCGCGTAGTTGCGGAAGTGCACCGACTGGCCGGAATAGGGGCCGACGCCGGAGGCAATGAACATCAGCCAGGACAGCAATTCGCCGCGCGCTCTGTCACCTTTGCCCGGCATGAACTTGCCGGTCTTCTCGCCGAGATACAGCAGGATGGCGTTCGAATCGAACACCACGGCATCGCCGTCGATGATCGAGGGCACCTTGGCGTTCGGATTGATCGCGAGATAATCCGGCTTGTGCTGGTCGCCCTTGCGGGTGTCGACCGGGATCGCTTCGTATTCGAGACCGGCCTCTTCGAGAAACAGCGCCACCTTCATCGGGTTCGGCGCGCCGGAGTAGTAGAACTTGATCATGGGGTTTCCTCAATGTTGCTCCGTCGCCCTGAGGTGCCCGTACCGAACACGAGCTCGAAGGGCGGACGGCCGCGCTTCTCTAGCACAGGGAGATCGGAAGAGC
>JALHNV010000033.1 GCA_022843325.1 Pseudolabrys sp.
TGAACGGCGTGCGCGGCGCCACGCGCCTGGTCTACATGCGCGGCCCGTCGCTGCTGTCGTCGCGCGGCGCCAACAACATTGCGCTGACGGGCCTTGTCCTCGAAGGCGGCGGCCGCACGCTGCCGGAAAACCGCGGTCTGGTGCATCTCAATGCGTCGGCCGCCTTGCGCATTACCGACTGTGAGGTGCTGGCACCCGGCGGCAACGGCATTTCGCTGGAGCAATGCGACGGCGCGATCACCCAGACCACCATCACGGCCGCAGCCGACAACGCGCTGTTCTCCATCGACAGCCGCGGCCTGCGCATCGCCGGCAACATCATCAGCAAATCCGGCAATGCCGGCATCCGCGTCTGGCAAAGTCAGCGGCGCCGCGACGGCAGCATCATCATCGACAACCGCATCGACGACACTGCCGCGCGATCCGGCGGCTCCGGGCAGAACGGCAACGCCATCAACGTCTTCCGCGCCGCCAACGTCATCGTCCGCGGCAACCAGATCAACCGCGCCGCCTTCACCGCGATCCGCGGCGCTGCCGCCTCGCACATCCAGATCATCGGCAATAGCTGCGCCGAGCTGGAAGAGGTGGCGATTTATTCCGAGTTCGAATTCGAGAACGCCGTTATCGCCGACAACCTCATCGTCGGCGCCGCCACCGGCATCTCCGTCACCAACTTCAAGGAAGGCGGACGGCTCGCCACCGTGCGCGGCAACATCGTGCGCGATCTGCGCGCCCGCATTCCCGGCACGCCGGCGGAGACGCAGGGCGTCGGCATCAGCGCCGAGGCCGACACGGCCGTCACCGGCAATGTGGTCGAGAACGCGCAGACCGCCGGCATCGGCGTCGGCTGGGGCGAGTATCTGCGCGACGTGACGGTGACAGGCAATATCGTGCGCAACAGCGGCGTCGGCGTCGCCGTCTCGGTGGTCAAGGGCGCCGGCGCCAGCGCCATCTCCGGCAACCAGTTCGCCGGGATGCGGCGCGGCGCCATTGTCGGCATGGAGTGGCACAAGGTGGTGACCGGCGATCTGGCGCTGTCGGGGGCGGATCGCTACCCGCAACTGCGCATCAGCGGCAACCAGATTACGTAAGTGCAATCTTGCCGCCACGTTTAGGCCGGAATGGCTGACTATCTGCTGGTCATGCCATCCCGCCGCCTCAAGCGCCGCAGCCTGATCATGTTGACGATTTTCGCCCTGTTTTTCGCTCCGATCCTGGCGCGGGCGGCGATGTATGCGCTCGACAGCAAGCCGCGCTCATGGCGCAACGCCGACTGGTCCTCCACCGGCGCGCTGCCGCCCGCCAGCCAGTTCGAGCCGGCGCGGCTGGTGGTTTTCACCGGCACCACCGGCGGCTGGAAGGGCGTGGTCGCGGTCCATAGCTGGGTCGTGTTCAAGGAAGCCAATGCGCGCGAGTGGAAGCGCTATGACGTGGTCGGCTGGGGCATGCCGGTGCGCACCAATGGCTGGCCGGCCGACGGCCGCTGGTATGGCAACGCGCCGGTGGCAATCGCAGACATCTCTGGTCCCGAGGCGGCCAGGCTGATCCCGCGGCTTGAGGCCGCGGTAGCGGCCTACAGCTATAACCGCGCCGGCGACTACCGGGTCTGGCCCGGTCCGAACAGCAACAGCTTCACCGCCGCCATTCTGCGGGCGCTGCCGGAACTGGCGGTGACGCTGCCGGCCAACGCCGTCGGCCGCGATTACCGCGACGGCTTCTATGCCGGCCTGAGCGACAGCCGCACGGGCGTCGAGCTGAACCTCAAGGGCTATGCCGGGGTCAAGCTCGGTTGGGTCGAGGGCATCGAGGTCAACCTGCTCGGGCTGGTGGCCGGTATCGACCTGCGCCATCCCGGCATCAAGCTGCCCGGCTATGGCCGCATCGGCGTCGACGCGCCGGTCGGTACCGCGCTGGCGAAATAACCTCACAATCGTGTCACGTCGAATTGTCCGCCTGCGCGCCAGAGCGGGGTGACGCCGCAGCCCGCCGCGTGGCAAGTTGGCGGTGCAATCGAGGTTCCTGATGCGCGATATGCTGCCACTTCTCGACCGTATTCCCTTCCCGGCGCTGAACCGGGCCCGGCTCGACACGCTCCAGGTCAATGTCGGCTACCGCTGCAACCAGACCTGCCTGCACTGCCACGTCAATGCCGGGCCGAACCGCACCGAGGAACTGACCGGTGACGTCGCCGACGCTGTGCTGGCTTTCGTCGAGCGGCGCCACATTTCCACGCTCGACATCACCGGCGGCGCGCCCGAGTTGAACGCGCATTTCCGCCGCATGGTCACCGGCGCCCGCGCGCTCGGCGTCAAGGTGATGGACCGCTGCAATCTCACCATCCTGGAGCAGCCGGGCCAGGACGATCTCGCGCAATTCCTCGCCGCCAACCGGGTCGAGGTGGTGGCGTCGATGCCCTGCTATCTCGAGGACAATGTCGAGCGCCAGCGCGGCAAGGGCGTGTTCGATTCCTCGATCCGCGGCTTGCAAACGCTCAATGCGGTGGGTTACGGCCGCGATCCCGCGCTCACGCTCAATCTCGTCTACAATCCGCAGGGACCGTCGCTGCCGCCGCCGCAGGCTGCGCTCGAGGCCGATTACAAGCGCGTACTCGGCGAAAGCTTCGGCATCGTCTTCAACGACCTGTTCGTGCTCGCCAATATGCCGATCCAGCGCTTCGGTTCGACGCTGGTGACCCGCGGCGAATTCGAGCCCTATATCGACCTGCTCCAGCACGCGCATCTCGACGCCAATCTCGGCGGCGTAATGTGCCGCAACCTGATCTCGGTCGACTGGCGGGGCTATGTCTACGACTGCGACTTCAACCAGATGCTTGGTCTGCCACTGCCGCACGGCGCCGGCGGGCCCGTTCATCTGTCCGACCTGATGGACGAGGATCTCGACGGCAACCCGATCCGCGTCGCCGGGCATTGTTTCGGCTGCACGGCCGGCCAGGGCTCGAGTTGCGGCGGCGCCCTGAAAGAGGCGGCCGAGTGAACGCCGGCGCCACCGCGGCGGCCTTGCTGTCGGCAGGACGCGTCTGCCCGATCGATTACACGTACGCGCCGTCGGTCTTTGCGCGCACGGCGGATTTCGCCGCCGAGACGCTGTATGTGGTGGGTGGCCTGTACGGAAACCTTCCCGCGCTCGACGCGGTAACCGCCATGGCAGCCCGCGAAAGCACGCCGCCCACCATCGTGTTCAATGGCGACTTCCACTGGTTCGATGCCGAGCCCGGCTGGTTTGCCGCCATCGAACGCGGCGTGGCGCCGCACCGCGCCTTGCGCGGCAATGTCGAATCCGAGATCGCCCGCCCCGCCGATATCGGCGCCGGCTGCGGCTGCGCCTATCCGCCGACGGTCGCGGCTGACATCGTCACGCGCTCCAACGAAATTCTGAGCCTGCTTCAAGGTGTTGCGCCGGCCGAGGCGCGCGCACGGCTTGGCCGGTTGCCGATGCATCTGGTCGCCGCGGTCGGCCCCCTGCGCGTCGGCCTGGTGCATGGCGACGCCGCCGCGCTGGCCGGCTGGCGCTTCGCCCACGACGAACTCGACAACCCCAAGCGGCGCGGCTGGCTGGCGGAGATCCACGCCGCCGCGAAAGTCGATGTGTTCGCCAGCACGCATACGTGCCTCGCGGCGCTGCGCCATTTCGATCTGCCGGCTGGCCGGCTCACGGTCATCAACAACGGCGCCGCCGGCATGCCGAATTTTTCCCGATCGCGCGCTGGCGTAATCACGCGCATCGCGACGTCGCCCGCGCCGCATCGGCCGCTCTACGGTACGCACCGCGATGGCGTGTTCATCGACGCGCTGGCGGTCGACTACGACCATGACGCTTTCCTCGGCCGGTTCGTGGCCCGCTGGCCCGAAGGCTCACCGGCCCACGCCTCATATTTCACGCGTATCGTCGACGGGCCGGACTATTCCCTCGCCGCCGCAGCCGGCCAATGACGCTCTCCATCATCATGCCGGTGCTCAATGAAGCCGCCGGGATCGAAGCGGCGCTCGCGGCGCTTGCCCCTTATCGCCAGCGCGGCGTCGAGGTGATCGTCGCCGATGGCGGCAGCAGCGACGGCACGCCCGGCCGGGCCGCTCCGCACGCCGACCGCATCATAGCCGCGCCGCGCGGCCGCGCCGCGCAGATGAATGCCGGCGCCGCCGCGGCCAGCGGCGATGTGCTGCTGTTCCTGCACGCCGACACGCAACTGCCTGACAACGCCGACCGGCTGGTGCTGGACGGCCTCGCCCGCTCCCGGCGCGCGTGGGGCCGCTTCGACGTGCGCATCGATGGCGGCGGCGCGCTGAGGCTGATCGCCGCGATGATGAATGCGCGCTCCCGCCTGACCGGCATCGCCACCGGCGACCAGGCCATGTTCATGACCCGCGATCTCTTCACCCGCGCCGGCGGCTTTCCGCCGATCGCGCTGATGGAGGACGTGGCGCTGTCGGCCGCGCTGAAGCGCCTCGGCCGACCGCTGACCTTGCGCGCGCGCGTCACGACCTCGGGCCGGCGCTGGCAAAAGAACGGCACGCTGCGCACGGTGCTGCTGATGTGGCGGCTGCGGCTGGCCTTCTATTGCGGCGCCGACCCGGCAAAGCTGGCACGGGCCTATGGCTATGCCGAATAGCCGCATCGCCATCGCCGTGCTGGCCAAGGCGCCGGTCCCGGGCCTGACCAAGACCCGCCTCATTCCCACCATCGGTGCGCATGCGGCGGCCTGTCTGCAGGAGCGCATGACAGAACGCGCCATCGGCACCGCCACCGCCGCCGCCGTCGGCCCGGTCACGCTGTGGTGCGCGCCGGATCCGGGCCATCCGTCGTTTCGCGAACTCGTCACCGAGTTCAAGGTCACGCTGAAGCGCCAGCCGGACGGCGATCTGGGCGCGCGCATGCTGGCGGCCATGACCGCCGGCCCGACGCTGGTGATCGGCGCCGACTGTCCGGCCCTGACGCCCGATCACCTGCGGAGCGCCGCAGCCGCCTTGCTGGGCGGCGTGGACGTGGTGCTGATCCCGGCGGAAGACGGCGGCTATGTGCTGATCGGCACGCGGCAGCCGCAGCCTGCGTTGTTCGACGGCATCACCTGGAGCACCGCGGGCGTGCTCGCCGACACCAAAGCGCGCATCGCCGCCGCCGGTCTCACAGCGCGTGAACTTCCGCCGCTATGGGATGTCGACACCAACGACGACCTCGACCGGCTGGAGCGCGAGCTGCCGCATCTCGCGCTACTGTAGGCGGATCAGCACCAGCCCGGCGACAATCAACAGCGCCGCGACGATCCGTGCCGCGCGCAGCGGCTCCTTCAGCACCACCACGGCAATGGCCGCGCCGAACAGCACGCTGGTCTCGCGCAACGCCGCAACAATAGCGATCGGCGCCACCGTCATCGCCCAGATGGCGATGCCGTAGGACACCAGTTGCATGGCGCCACCGGCCAGACCGCGGCGCCAGTACGCGCGCATCGGCGGGAAGATGTGGCGGCCGCCGCGGTAAAGCGCATAAGGCACCAGCACCAGCGCATTGCCGACAAACATCCAGAGCGTATAGGCCGTGGGATTGCCGGACAGCCGCGCGCCGGTGCCGTCGACCACCGAATAGCCGCAGATGGTCAGCGCCGTGAACAAGGCAAAGCCGACGGCACGGCGGTCAATCGCCGCCAGCGCACGGCCACCCCGCGCCGACAGCAGAAACACCCCGGCAACCAGCACGAGGATGCCGCCCCAGCCGACGACGGTCAGCCGTTCGCCGAGCAGGCCAACGGCAGCGATCGCCGTCATCAGCGGCGCCGCGCCGCGCGCAATCGGATAGACCTGCCCCAGATCGCCGGTGCGGTAGCTCTCGATCAGGGCCGCGAAGTAGAAGAGATGGATCAGCGCCGAGGCGACCAGCCACGGCCACGACGCCGAAGCCGGCATGCCGGCGAACGGCAGCAGCACCAGCGCCACCAGTCCGGAGCCGATCGAGATCAGCGTGGTGGCGGACAGCACATCCAGCCCGCCTTTGACCAGCGCGTTCCAGCCGGCATGGCAAAGCGCGGCGAACAGAACGGCCAGAAAGACGAGATTGTCCATGCGCGCTTATCGTGCCGGGACGGCGTCGACTGCGCCGTCCCGGCACCGGTTGCCTGACTACTTCGCCGCCGGCGCCCACAGCTTCGGCGCGGCGCGGGCATATTGCTGCGGACGCGCGACCTCGGCACCGAGCGCCTTGGCGGCGTGCCAGCCCCAATGCGGATCGTCGAGAAAACCGCGGCCGAGCGCGACCTGGTCGGCCTGCCCGTTGGCGACGATCTCCTCGGCGTGCTCCGGCTTGACGATCAGGCCCACCGCACGGGTATCGATACCGGCTTCTTTCTTGACGCGCGCGGCATTGGCCACGTTGAACCCATGCTCGGTCGGATTGCGGATGTCAGCGGCGACGCCGCCCGACGACACGCAGATGAAATCAAGGCCCTCGGCTTTGAGCGCCTTGGCGATGGCGACGGCGTCGTCGGGCGTCAGGCCGCCGTCGCGCCAGTCGCTGCCCGTGATGCGCGCGCCCAGCGGCAGGCCCTTCGGCACCACGGCGCGCACCGCGCGCGCCACCGATAACGGAAAGCGCATGCGGTTCTCGAACGAGCCGCCGTACTGGTCGGTGCGCTTGTTGGACAAGGGCGACATGAAGCCGTGCAGGAGGTAGCCGTGCGCCATGTGCAGTTCGATCGCATCGAAGCCGATGCGCACCGCGCGCTGCACCGATGAGACGAAGGCGGCGCGGATGCGCGTCAGATCGGCCTCGGTCGCCTCGCGCGGGGTGTGCCACTTGTCGCCGAACGGAATGGCGGAGGCGGCCACCGTTTGCCACGGGTCGGCGTCCTCCGCGAGCGGGCCGGCGCCATCCCAGGGCTTCTGCGCCGACGCTTTGCGGCCGGCATGCGCAATCTGGATGCCGAACTTGGACGTGCCGGCGCGGCGGCACTGGCCGATGACGCGCGCCAGCGCGGCTTCGTTATCGTCCGAGTAAAGCCCGAGGCAGCCGTGGGTGATGCGGGCGTGGCGCTCGATATGGGTCGCCTCCACCACCACCAGCGCGGCGCCGGAATTGGCCAGCATGCCGAGATGCATCAAATGCCAGTCATTGGCGCAGCCGTCGTCGGCAGAATACTGGCACATCGGCGAGACGACGATGCGGTTGGCCAGCGTCAGGCCGGCCAGCGAGATAGGCGAAAACAGGGCACTGCTCATGAGATTCTCTTACTATGGAGGGGGCGGTGAGGAAGGACGCCGAGACCGGTTCAGCGCTGCTGGATGTGCTTGAGATAGGCAATGATGGCACCGACATCGGCGGCGTCAAACTGGAATTCGGGCATGGCCTCGTGGCCGGTGGAAAGCCCCTCGGCCAGCGCCTCCTCCAGCGATTCGATCGGGTACTGCTGTCCGAGGGTGCGGAAGGCCGGCGCGGTCGGGTGCTTGCCGATGTCGGCGCTGCCGACCGCATGACACGGCGCGCACAGGCGTTTGAGCAAGGTTTCACCCCGCGCAATGTCTTCGGCGGCGGCCGGAAGCATCATGACCGCGCCGATGACCGCAGCCAGGAACACGAACACAGTCATGCCGCGGGCCGCAGATCGTCGCTTGTTCCCGGCCGTTGCATCTGCGCCTGTCCGGCCAGTTCGCCCCAGACGCGGGCCGCCTTGATCACATCGAGCATGCGCAGCGCGAAGCGTTCGCGGGTGTAATAATGCTGCCAGCGCCCGCTGTGATAGAGCGCCACGAAATAAGCGAGCCGACGCTCCGCCAGCGCGTGCCACTGGCGCGCGGCATTTTGCAGGTGCGGTCCGCTCGGCGGTGCCGGCATGGAAAACCCGTGGCGTATGCCGCACCGTCCCCCTGACGGCGGGCAGAATCACGCTGACGCAACGCCACATGTGGATAACCCGATTCGTTTAAGCTGATTCGCCAATGATTCAAAGGGGGTATACGGCTACAACTTGATCCGGAGCCGATTTGCCAGTTCGCCTACGATACCACGCCTGAACAGCAGGACGCAGGCGACAAAGATGACGCCCTGGATCACCAGCACCCATTGGCCGGCTTGCGCAAGATAGTTCTGCATGGCGACCACGACAACGGCGCCAACCACCGGCCCGAACACCGTGCCGAGGCCGCCGACCAGCGCCATCAGCACCACCTCGCCCGACATCGGCCAGTCGACGTCGGTCAGCGAAGCAAGCTGGAACACGATCGCCTTGGTGCCGCCGGCGAGCCCGGCAAAGCCGGCGGACAGCACGAAGGCCACCAGTTTGTAACGTTCGGTCTTGTAACCGAGCGAGATCGCCCGCGTCTCGTTCTCGCGGATCGCCTTCAGCACCTCGCCGAAGGGCGAATGGATGATACGGTAGATCATCAGGAAGCCGGCGAGGAAGATCGCCAAAACCAGCCCGTACATATTGACCGGATCGTTCAGGTTGATGAAGCCGAACAGGTAACCGCGCGGTACCGCCTGAATGCCATCCTCGCCGCCGGTGAACGGCGCCTGCACGGCGAAGAAATACATCATCTGCGCCAGCGCCAGCGTGATCATGGCGAAATAGATGCCCTGCCGGCGGATCGCCAGCGACCCGGCGATCAGGCCCAGCACCGTGGCCGTCAGCGCACCGGCCAGAATGGCGAACTCCGGATTGAAGCCCCAGGCCTTGGCGGCATAGGCGCTGACATAACTGGCCCAGCCGAAATACAGCGCGTGGCCGAACGACAGCAGCCCGACATAGCCGAGCAGCAGGTTGAAGGCGCAGGCGAACAGCGCGAAACACAGCGCCTTCATCAGGAACAGCGGATAGATAAATACCGGCGCGATCAGCAGCAGCACCACCATCACGACGAAGGCGGCCACGACGCTACGCGAGCTCGTCTGCGCTGCAGGGGCGGTCACGGGCGTTGCGGCGGTGGTCATGTCACGCCCTCCGGCCGAACAGGCCGGCGGGCCGGATCAGCAGCACGATCGCCATGATGATGAAGATCACCGTATTCGAGGCTTCGGGGAAAAATACCTTGGTCAGGCCCTCGATCACACCCAGACCGAAGCCGGTGACGATCGCGCCGAGGATCGAGCCCATACCGCCGATCACCACCACGGCGAACACGACGATGATCAGATGCGAGCCCATCTGCGGCGACACGTTATAGATCGGCGCCGCCATCACCCCGGCAAAAGCCGCCAGCGCCACGCCGAAACCGTAGGTCAGCGTGATCATGCGCGGCACGTTGATGCCGAAGGCGCGAACCAGCGTCGGATTTTCCGTGGCGGCGCGCAGATTGGCACCAAGCCGCGTGCGCTCGATGACGTACCACGTGCTGATGCAGACGAGCAGCGAGGCGACGATCACCCAGGCACGATAATTGGGCAGGAACATGAAGCCGAGATTCTGGCCGCCCTGGAGCGTGGGCGGCACGCGGTACGGCAAGCCGGACGAGCCGAAATTGTTGCGGAACACGCCTTCGATGATCAGCGCCAGACCGAAGGTCAGCAGCAGACCGTAAAGATGATCGAGCTTGTACAGCCGCTGCAAGAACAGGCGCTCGATCACGACGCCGAAGGCGCCGACCATGAACGGCACCAGCACCAGCGCAAACCAGTAATTCAGGCCGGCATAGTTCAACAGGAAGAACGCGGCGAAAGCGCCCATCATATATTGGGCGCCATGAGCGAAATTGATGATGTTGAGCATGCCGAAGATCACCGCCAGCCCGAGGCTGAGCAGCGCATAAAACGAGCCGTTGATCAGTCCAATGAGCAACTGACCAAACAGCGCCTGCGACGGTATGCCGAAGATTTCGAACATGTCTTCTTTCTTATACCTCCCCCTGCAAGGGGAGGTCGGCCAGCATAAGCGCGTTCACGCGCGTCTTCGACGCGCTATGGAGAGCCGGGTGGGGGTCGGTGTCGAAGACGCCCCACCCGGTCGCTTTCACAAGGCCACCCTCCCCCTTGCAGGGGAGGGATAAGCAGGCCTAGCCCTTCACCAGCGAACAGCCGCCATCCTTCATCGGGCGGAAGGCTTCTTCCGCCGGGATGGTGGCGCGCACTTTGTAGAGATCCCACGGCCCCTTGGACTCCGACGGCTTCTTCACCTCGAACAGATACATCGGGTGAATCTTGCGGCCGTCCTCGCGGATGGTGCCCTTGCCGAACAGCTTGTCGTCGGTCGGCATCGACTTCATCTTCGCGACGACCGCGCCGCCGTCGGCATCGCTCTTCAGCTCATGGACCGCCTTCAGATAATGCGTGACGGCGGAATAGACGCCGGCCTGCACCATGCTGGGATAGAGGCCCTTGCTGCGCTCGGAGAACTTCTTGGCGAAGTCGCGGTTGGCGTCGTTCATGTCCCAGTACCAGGCTTCGGTGAACACCAGGCCCTGCGCGGTTTCGAGGCCGAGCGCTTTGATGTCGGTCAGGAAGATCAGCAGCGCGGCAAGGTTCTGTCCGCCCCTGACGATGCCGAACTCCGCCGCTTGCTTGATGGCGGTCGTGGTGTCGGCGCCGGCATTGGCCAGACCGATGATCTGCGCCTTCGACGACTGCGCCTGCAGCAGGAAGGACGAGAAGTCAGTGGCCGGGAACGGATGGCGCACCCTGCCCAGCACCTTGCCGCCGTTCTTTTCGACAACCGCGGCGGTGTCGCGCTCCAGCGCGTGGCCGAAGGCGTAGTCTGCGGTCAGGAAGAACCAGTTCTTGCCGCCAGTCTTGACGATCGCGTTGCCGGTGCCGTTGGCCAGCGCCCAGGTGTCATAGGTCCAGTGCACCGTGGTCGGCGCGCACTTGTCGCCGGTGAGGTTGGAGGCGGCGGCGCCGGAGATCAGGAATACCTTGTTTTTCTGACGCACGATCTCGTTGACCGCGAGCGCGACCGACGAGGTCGGCACGTCGACGATGACATCGACCTTGTCGACGTCAATCCACTGCCGCACCACGTTCGAGCCGACGTCCGGCTTGTTCTGGTGATCGGCGCCAACGATCTCGACCTTGAGTCCCTTGGCGGCGGCGCCGAAGTCCTCAACGGCCATCTGCGCGGCGACGACCGAGCCGGGGCCGGCCAGATCGGCGTAGGTGCCCGACATATCGTTCATCACGCCGATCTTGATGACACCATCGGTCATCTGCGCGTGTGCCGTTCCGCACGCCAGCGCGGCCGACAGAATTGCTAGGCTGACTAGACGTTTCATGCACTCTCTCCCTTGTTTTGTGTCGTTGGCAGCGTGAATCAAACCCCGAGATACTCCTGGAGCGTCCCGGCCTTGGCATCGAGTTCGGAATTGGCGAAGCCTTCGACCACGCGGCCGTGCTCCATGACGTAATAGCGGTCGGCAACCGTGGAGGCGAAACGGAAGTTCTGCTCGACCAGCAGAATCGTGAAGCCCTGTTCTTTCAGCGCGCGGATGGTCTTGCCGATCTGCTGGATGATGACCGGCGCCAGACCTTCGGTCGGCTCGTCGAGCAGCAACAGCCGCGCGCCGGTGCGCAGAATGCGGCCGATCGCCAGCATCTGCTGCTCGCCGCCGGACAGCTTGGTGCCCTGGCTGGACCCGAGCCGCTCCTTCAGGTTCGGGAACAGCGCGAAGATCTGCTCCAGCGATAATCCGCCCGGCTTGACCACCGGCGGCAACAGCAGGTTTTCCTCGACGGTCAGACTGGCAAAGATACCGCGCTCTTCCGGGCAGAAAGCAATGCCGGCGCGAGCGATCTTGTCGGATTGAAGTCCGATCGTTTCATGGCCTTCGAAGCGGATCGAACCGGTACGGTGGCCGACAATACCCATGATCGATTTCAGCGTCGTGGTCTTGCCGGCGCCATTGCGGCCGAGCAGCGTCACCACCTCGCCTTCGTGCACGGCGAAGTTAACGCCATGCAGGATGTGCGACTCGCCATACCAGGACTGCAGATCGTTGACGGCGAGCAAGGGTGCGCGGGTATCAAGCATGTCCGGTCCCCATATAGGCTTCGCGCACTTCCGGATTGGTCGACACCGTCGCGTAGTCGCCTTCGGCCAGAATGCGGCCGCGCGTCAGCACGGTGATGGTGTCGGACAGGTCGGAGACGACCGAAAGATTGTGCTCCACCATCAGCACCGTACGGTCGGCGGAGACGCGCTTGATGAGCTGCGCGATGCGGTCGATGTCCTCGTGGCCCATGCCGGCGGTCGGCTCGTCAAGCAGCAGCATCTCCGGATCGAGCGCCAGCGTCGTGGCGATCTCCAGCGCGCGCTTGCGCCCATACGGCAATTCGACGGCCGGCAGTTCGGTGAAGGATGACAGGCCGACGTCATCGATCAATTGCCGCGCACGGTCGTTGAATGGCACGAGTGCGGCGGCCGAACGCCAGAAATCGAAAGAGCCCCCGCGTTGGCGCTGCAGAGCAATACGAACATTCTCCAGCACCGTCATATGCGGAAACACCGCCGATATCTGGAACGACCGCACCAGCCCCAGGCGCGCCACATCGGCCGGCTGCAAGGCCGTGATGTCCTGGCCCTTGAAGCGGATATGCCCCCGGGTCGGACTGAGAAACTTGGTCAGCAGATTGAAGAAGGTGGTCTTGCCGGCCCCGTTCGGACCGATCAACGCATGAATGGTCCCTCGCCGGACCCGAAGATCGACGCCACCAACGGCGGTAAACCCCGCGAACTCCTTGGTGAGATCCTCAGTCTCGAGGATTATCTCGTCGCTTCCACGCAACCTGACCCCTCATGCGTTCCCACGGCAGTTTCTTCTTTTTTGTAGTTCTGCCACCTTTTCGCAGGGCCGCAAAGCCTACAAAAGATGCGGGCCATTTAGGGATGGTATGCCGCCGCAGATAACGTTGGAGAACAAAAGTCTTATTGCGGTGCGGCATAGAGCATAGCCGAACGCAAAATGGCCGGGCGTTTGCCCGGCCATTCCGACATCGGCACATGCGTGCGGATTGCTGTTTAAGATTTGAACCGTTTGCACAAGGCGTCGGCATTCTTGGCCAGGAGGCCGACGTCGGCGCCGACAGCCACGAACAGATAGCCCCAGTCGATATAGCGGCGGGCCTCCTCCTCATTGCCGGTCAGCATGCCGGCGGGCTTGCCGACCGCCTTGAGCCGCGTCACGGCATCCTTGATCGCCGCCTGCACGTCGGCGTGCTGCGGGTTGCCGACATGGCCGAGCGATGCCGCGAGATCGGACGGACCGATGAACACGCCGTCGACGCCCTTGACCGCGGCGATGGCCTCGATCTGGTCGAGCGCCTGCCCGGTTTCGACCTGCACCAGCACGCAGATTTCGTCATTGGCCTTGGCGAGATAGCCCGGCGTGCGCCCGTAGCGGCTGGCGCGGGCGGCGACCGACACGCCGCGAACGCCGTGCGGCGGATAGCGTGTCGCTTCAACCGCGCGGCGGGCTTCCTCCGCGTTCTGCACATAGGGCACCAGAATGGTCTGGGCGCCGATGTCGAGAACGCGCTTGATCAGCACGGTGTCGTTCCAGGCCGGGCGCACGATCGGCGTCGCGGTACCGAGTTCGACGGCCTGCAACTGGCTGAGCAAATCCGGGATCTCGTTGGGCGAATGCTCGGTGTCGAGCAGCAGCCAGTCGAAGCCCGAGTCGGAGACGATCTCGGCGGCGATGTTGCTGCACAGGCTCGACCACAGGCCGATCTGAAGCTTGCCGGCGGCGAGGTCGTGCTTGAAGGCGTTGCGTTTCATATCTCTTGCTTTCGCTTAGACGAACTGGATCGCGATGCCGCCGAGCGGCCCGAAATCGGCGTGCAGGGTGTCACCTTTCTGCGCGAACACCACGCGGGTGAACGAACCGGCCAGCACGATGTGGCCGGGCTCCAGCGCATGGCCGAGCGGGCCGATCTTGTTGGCAAGCCAGGCCACGCCGAGCGCCGGATGGCCGAGCACGCCGGCGGCGAGCCCCGTCTCTTCGATTTCGGAATTGCGGTACATGATGCCGCCGACCCAGCGCAGGTCGACATCCATCGGCCCGACCGGCCGGCCGCCGAGCGCAATGCCGGCGGCGGCGCCGTTGTCGGCCACGGTGTCGAAGATCTTGCGTTGGTCCTGGAGACGGGCGTCGACGATCTCGATGGCCGGGATGACGTATTCGGTGGCGCGCAGCACGTCGGCAAGGCCGACGCCCGGACCCTGCAAGCGCTTGCCCATGACGAAGGCCAGTTCGACCTCAACCCGGGGCTTGCAGTAATCGGAATGCTTCACCTTGGCGCCGTCGCCGATCATCTGGTCGTCGAGAATGTAGCCATAGTCCGGCTCGTCGATCATCGACGACCGCTGCATGGCCTTGGACGTCAGACCGACCTTGTGGCCGATCAGCTTGGCGCCGGCGGCGATCTTGCGGTTCGCAACCTCGGTGGAAATCGCATAGGAATCGTCGATCTCGATATGCGGGAAGGTCACGGAAAGCTGGACCGCCTGTTTGCGCTCCTTCTGCGCCGCCATCAGAATATCGGCGGCTTTGCTGCGTTCGGCGGTGGAAAGCATCGATCGGTCTCCTGAGATGAGTGTGCGGTGATCCCTCTAGCCGCTCCCGCCGCAAAATAAAATGGGCGGCACGGGCGATCCGGCCTCTCTCCTGCCCTCGCCCCAGGGCTCAGTAATGCGGCGGCGGCGGCTCGGTCTCGCCGGTGGCGCCGGCTGCGTCCCGCACCTCCTGGAGCTGATCGGCGAGCCGCGCGACCTGGCGGGTCAGGCTGTCGATTTCCTTCCACTGCCGGGAGATCGCCTCGTTGAGCTCCTCGATGGTGCGGTCCTGATAGGCCACCCGCATTTCCAGCGCTTCGATGCGTGCGGCGACGGCAGGACTTTCGGTCATGGCTGGCTTCCGTTCGGCGGGTATTGGGGCGGCGCGACCATGTTGCCGGAGGCCGGTGAAATCAAGGCACGCGGAGGCGCTCCGGCCGGCTTTTTGCTCCGCACAAAATCTGCGATATGAAGGGCGGCAGGAGACCTTATGCGCTTCGACACCATCATTCGCGGCGGCACGGTCGCGACCGCGTCCGACACCTTTGCCTGCGACGTCGGCATCCGCGCCGGCCGGATCGCCGCGCTCGGCGCCGACCTCGGCGACGCCACCGAGATCGTCGATGCGCGCGGCCTCCTTGTGCTGCCCGGCGGCATCGACAGCCATGTCCACATTTCCCAGCCGTCCGGCCCTGGCATCGTCATGGCCGACGACTTCGCCTCGGCGACCCGCTCGGCGGCGTTCGGCGGCAATACCATGGTGCTGCCCTTCGCCATGCAGCAGAAGGGCGAAAGCCTGCGCCAGGTGGTGAAGGACTACCACGCCAAGGCCGACGGCCAGTGCTACATCGACGTGTCGTTCCATCTGATCATCGCCGACGTCACCGACGGCCTGCTCGGCCAGGAGCTGCCGGCGCTGGTCAACGACGGCTACACCTCCTTCAAGGTGTTCATGACCTATGAGGGCCTCGCCCTCTCCGACATGGAAATGCTCAAGGTGATGAGCGTGGCGCGCGACACCGGCGCGCTGGTGATGGTGCACGCCGAGAACTACGACGCCATCCGCTTTCTCACCGACCGGCTCGAACAGGCCGGCCATACCGCACCGAAGTATCACGCCACGTCGCGGCCGGTCGCGGTGGAGCGCGAGGCAACGCACCGCGCCATTTCGCTGGCCGAGTTGATCGACGTGCCGGTGATGATCGTGCACGTGTCGAACCGCGAGGCGCGCGACGAAATCGCGCGGGCGCGCGCCCGCGGCCTGAAGATCTACGGCGAGACCTGCCCGCAATATCTGATGCTGACCGAGCGCGACCTCGACGGCCTCAACATGGAAGGCGCCAAATACGTCTGCTCGCCGCCGCCGCGCGACAGAGACAGCCAGACGGCGTGCTGGGAAGGTTTGCAGCAAGGCATCTTCTCGCTGTTTTCGTCGGATCACTGCCCGTTCCGCTACGACGATCCGCAGGGCAAAATGGTCCCGAAGGGCAAGACCAGCTTCCGCTGGGTGCCGAACGGCATGCCCGGCGTCGAAACGCGGCTGCCGATTCTATTCTCGGAAGGCGTCGGCAAGGGCCGCATCACGCTGAACGAATTCGTCGCGCTGACCGCCACCAACCACGCCAAGACCTACGGCCTCTACCCGAAGAAAGGCACCATCGCGGTCGGCGCCGACGCCGACATCGCGCTGTGGGATCCAAAGCGGCAGGTGACCATCTCGCAAAGCCTGATGCATGGCGGCACCGACTACACGCCGTTCGAAGGAGTCGAAGTTACCGGCTGGCCGGTGTCGACCATGGTGCGCGGCAAGTTCGTCGTGCGCGACGGCGAACTGGTCGGCGCGCTCGGCGGCGGCGACTACGTCCCGCGCGAGAAGTCACTGCTGGCGCAGCCAGCGGGTGGCAACGCCTAGACATTCAAGAGAACATGACCGTCATGACCACCTTCCCCGACCTCAATCCGCCGCCACGCCTGCTGATGGGCCCCGGCCCGGTCGGCGTCGATCCGCGCGTGCTGCGCGCCATGTCGATGCCGATGCTCGGCCAGTTCGATCCGGTCTTCACCGCGTACATGAACGAGACCATGGCGATGCTGCGGTCGATCTACCGCACCAACAACCAGTGGTCGTTCCTGATCGACGGCACCGCGCGCGCCGGCGTCGAGACCATGCTGGTGTCGATGATCGCGCCCGGCGACAAGGTGCTGGTGCCCATCTTTGGCCGCTTCGGGCATCTGCTGACCGAGATCGCCTCGCGCTGCGGCGCCGAGGTGGTGTCGATCGAGCGCGAATGGGGCACCGTGTTCACGCCCGACGAAATCGAGGACGCCATCAGGAAGCACAATCCGCGCATCGTCGCGGTGGTGCACGGCGACACCTCGACCACCATGGCGCAACCTCTGGCCGAGATCGGCGCGCTGTGCCGGTCGCGCGACATCCTGCTGTACAGCGACGCCACCGCCACGCTCGGCGGCATGGCGATCGAGGCCGACGCCTGGCAGGTCGACGCGCTGTCGTCGGGCTTGCAGAAATGTCTGTCCGGCCCGCCCGGCTCATCGCCGATCACCTTCAACGAGCGCGTCGCCGCCGTGGTCACGCGCCGCAAGCATCTCGAGGCCGGCATCAAGCCGGAAGGCTTCGTCGACGGCAACGGCCTGCGCATCGCCTCGAACTATTTCGACCTGGCGATGCTGATGGATTACTGGGGCCCGAGCCGGCTCAACCATCACACCGAGGCGACCTCGATGCTCTATGCGGCGCGCGAGAGCGTGCGCATCGCGCTGGAGGAAGGCGACGCGCGCTTTGACCGCCACGTCCGCGCCAGCGAGGCGCTGTGCGCCGGATTGCAGGCGATGGGCCTGACGTTGTTCGGCGATCAGGCCAACAAGATGCCGAATGTGACCGGTGTGGTCATACCGAAAGGCGTCAATGCCGATGGCGTCCGCACCATGATGCTGGAGGATTTCTCTATCGAGATCGGCACCTCGTTCGGACCGCTGCACGGCAAGATCTGGCGCATCGGCACCATGGGCTATGTCTGCCGCAAGGAGAACGTGCTGATCTGCCTCGCCGCGCTCGACGCCTGTCTGCGCCGCTTCGGCTACACCGCGCCGGCCGGTGCCGGCGTCGATGCGGCGCTGACGGCCTATGGCAGCGCCTGATCACGCCGGAACCTTGACCACCCCTGGATTTAATCGCAGCATCGATGTGCGATGGTGCCGCGCATGAGGACACTATGATTGGCGAACTCAACATATTCCTGATCGCGCTCGTCTTCCTGACGATCCTGACGCTTTATTTCGGCATCAAGACCGTGCCGCAGGGCACGCAGTGGACCGTGGAACGGTTCGGCCGCTACCAGCGCACGCTGACGCCGGGGCTGAACCTGATCGTGCCGTTCATCGATCTGATCGGGCAGAAGATCAACGTGCAGGAATCGGTGCTCGACGTGCCGAGCCAGCCGGTCATCACCCGTGACAACGCGTCGGTGATTGTCGACGGCGTCGTGTTCTTCCAGATCCTGGACGCGGCCAAGGCCGCCTACGAGGTCCGCGAACTTGAGCGGGCCATCATCAACCTCACCATGACAAATATCCGCACCGCGATCGGCGCTCTCGACCTCGACGAGACGCTGTCCAAGCGTGACGAAATCAACCACCGCCTGCTCCAGGTGCTCGATGCCGCGACGCATCCCTGGGGGACCAAGATCACCCGCGTCGAACTGAAGGATATCAGTCCGCCCGGCGACGTCGTGGCGTCGATGGCCAAGCAACTGACCGCCGAGCGCGAGAAGCGCGCCGCCGTCCTTCAGGCCGAGGGCATCAAGCAATCCGAGATTCTCAAGGCCGAAGGCGAGAAGCAGTCGCAGATTCTGGCGGC
The DNA here is from genome assembly GCA_022843325.1 of Pseudolabrys sp. Lineage (GTDB taxonomy): Bacteria > Pseudomonadota > Alphaproteobacteria > Rhizobiales > Xanthobacteraceae > Pseudolabrys. The sequence goes on from JALHNV010000033.1 coordinate 18,357, forward strand.
CGAGGGCCGCTTGGTTGCGGCCACCAAGGACGCCGAAGCGCGTGAGCGGCTGGCGACAGCGGAAGCGCGGGCGACCCGCGAAGTGTCGGAAGCGGTCGAGAACGGCAACGTGCAGGCGCTGAACTACTTCATCGCGCAGAAATACGTCGAGGCGGTTTCGGTGATTGGCAAAGCGCCGAACTCGAAGCTGGTGCTGATGCCGCTGGAAGTCAGTTCGCTGGTCGGCACCATCGCCGGCATTTCGGAGATCGCCAAGGAAAGCATGGCGCAGACGTCAAAAACGTCCGTGCCATCGTCGCGGTCATGAGCCCCTGGGTCTGGGCCACCGGCGCGCTGATCGGCGCGCTCGCCGAGCTGATGGTGCCCGGCTTCTATCTGATCTGGATCGCCGCCGGCGCGGCCATCACGGCGCTGGCCGTCTTCGCCTTCGGCGTCGCGCTGCCGGCCCAGATCATCATCTTCGTGCTGGCGTCGCTGCTGACCTGCGGCATCGGCTATGTCGCCTACCAGAGGCTGATCGGCACGCCCACGGACCAGCCTGCGCTCAATGAGCGGGGCGCGGCCATGGTCGGCGCCACCGGCGTGGTCTCCGAGGCCTTGAAGAGCGGGCGCGGCAAGGTCGATCTGGGCGACGGCGTCTGGCTCGCCGAAGGCCCCGACCTCGAGGAGGGAGCCCCGGTCACGGTCATCGAAGTGCGCGGCACCGTCTTGATCGTGGCGCGCCGATAAGCGCTTTGCCGGCGCCTGTCGCGGGCCATCCACCTGAGGTGAGGCAGAGCCGCCCGACCTGGAAAAAGGCGGCTGTTTTTGCTATTGTGATCAGATGCGCCGCGACGATGTCATTGCCCGCCTCAAGGAAGCCGAGCCCGCCTTGCGCGCGCGCGGCATTCGGCGTGCGGCGGTATTCGGCTCAGTCGCCCGTGGCGACGACAGGCCGGACAGCGATATCGATATTATGATCGAGATTGATCCCGCGTTTCACCTGACGGTTTATGACTATGTCGGGTTGAAAGAGTGCGTGTCGGACCTGTTCGATGGGCCGGTCGACGTCGTCAGCCGATCCGGCTTAAAGCCATATATTCAGCCGGTTGCCGCGGCCGACGCGATCTATGCCTTTTAGGGCGCATAGCACCGCGCTACGTGAAATAATCCATCACATCGAGCTGGCGTCGGAGTGGACCGCAGGCTTAAGCTTACCGAAATTCGAGGAGGACCTGCGCACATTTTATGCGGTCACACGTTGCCTCGAAATCATTTCTGAAGCATCGAGAAAACTGCCGGACGATCTGAAAAGCCGGCATCCTTCGATCGAGTGGCGGCAGATGGCCCTCGCGGGCAATGTTTACCGGCACGACTATGAATTGATCGAAGCCCGCTTCGTATGGGAGACCGTACAGCAGGATTTGCCGCCGTTGCGAAAAGTCATAGAGGCTGAAATCGCAGGCGAGCGAAATTCGCGGGATGGATAGTCAGCAAATCTGAGCTACAAGCAAAGGAACGTGCGCGGACAGCCGACCGGCACCGGCTTCTACATCGTCACGCCCGGCCTTGTGCCGGGCATCCACGTCGTGAGGCTCAGATAATGCAGGGTGGATGGCCGGGACGAGCCCGGCCATCACAAGGATGCTAGTGCTTCAGCTTCGGATCGACGGTGAAGCTCGCCTCGGTCTTGCTCTTGATCTCGTCAAGCGTCACATCGGGCGCCAGTTCGATCAGCGTCATGCCGCCGGCCTTCTTGTCGATGGTGAAGACACCGAGATCGGTGATCACCATGTCGATCACGCCGGCACCGGTCAGCGGCAGCGTGCACTTGTGCAGCAGCTTCGGCTCAACGGAGCCGTCCTTGGCCTTGGCCGAGTGCTCCATGATCACGACGACCTTCTTGACGCCCGCCACGAGATCCATGGCGCCGCCCATGCCCTTGACCATCTTGCCGGGGATCATCCAGTTGGCCAGATCGCCCTTCTCGTCCACCTGCATGGCACCGAGGAGCGCGATGTCGATGTGACCGCCGCGGATCATTGCGAATGAATCGGCCGAGGAGAAGAAACTCGTGGTCGGCAGCTCGGTGACGGTCTGCTTGCCGGCGTTGATCAGGTCCGGGTCCTCGTCGCCCTCATAGGGGAACGGGCCGAAACCGAGCATGCCGTTCTCGCTCTGCAGCTGAACGCTGATGCCGTCGGGGATATAGTTCGACACCAGCGTCGGAATGCCGATGCCGAGGTTGACGTAGAAGCCATCGCGCAGCTCTTTGGCGGCGCGCTCGGCCATTTGATCGCGGGTCCAGGGCATTGCTCTGCTCCTCTTAAGCCATCACGCGCTTGCGAACGGTACGTTGTTCGATGCGCTTCTCGGCGTTGGTTTGAATGATGCGCTTCACATAAACGCCGGGTGTGATGATGTGATCGCCGTCGAGCTCGCCGGGCTCGACCAGATGTTCGACCTGCGCCACGGTGAAGCGGGCGGCGGTCGCCATCACCGGGTTAAAGTTGCGCGCGGTCTTGCGGTACACGAGGTTGCCCTCGGTATCGCCCTTCCAGGCGTGCACCACGGCGAGGTCGGCGATCAGGCCGGTCTCCATGATGTAACGCTCGCCGTTGAATACGCGTTCTTCCTTGCCCTTGGCAATGTCGGTGCCGACGCCGGTCTTGGTAAAGAAGGCCGGAATGCCGGCGCCCCCTGCCCGCATGCGCTCGGCCAGCGTGCCTTGCGGGTTGAACTCGATCTCCAGATCACCCGCGAGATACTGCTGCGCGAACAATTTGTTCTCGCCGACATAGGACGCGATCATCTTCCTGATCTGCCGGGTTTCCAGCAGCAGGCCGAGGCCCGCGCCGTCGATGCCGGCATTGTTCGACACGCAGGTCAGGTTTTTCACGCCGGAATCGCGGATCGCTTCGATCAGCACCCCGGGCATCCCGCAGAGGCCGAAACCGCCGGCCATGATCGTCATGCCGTCCTTGAGCACCCCGGCCAGCGCCGACTTCGCATCCGAATAGACTTTTTTCATGAGGCTTCCACCAATCTCCCAGACTTCCAATGATTACATGGACATTCGCGCGCGCGAAAGGTCAATAAAAACGATGCTACGGCGTCCCCAGCCGAACCGGCAGCGGCAATCCGTGCGGATAGTAGGTCCAGGCCAGAAACAGGACGCCAAACACCACCGCCGACAGGACGGCGGCCATCCCGCGCCGGTTGAAGGACAGCAGATTGGCGATCGTGGTGGCCAGAAAGGCAAATACAGCCAGCACCCCGACGTAAATCCAGTCCACATTGGCAAGGTCGATCGGCATCGTTGTTACCTTTTCCGCGCGTCGTTTCCGTCGTCTTTTAGCAGACCCACCATGCGGGTCATCCGAAATCCTGCTCCTCCTTTTCCCGCCCGCGCGCTATATGGTCAAGGCCATGACCAACATCCTTATCCTCTCCGACACCCAGCAAGCCACACGCGACCGCTACAAGGCCATGCTGCTGGAGCGCTTCCCGCACTTGACCATCAACGTGGCCGGACATCACAACGATGTCGGCCCCTATATCGCCAATGCCGAAGTCCTGATGTGCTTTTCGCCGCCGATGGCCGACCACGTGGTCGCCGAAGCGCCGAAACTGAAGTGGATCCAGGCGCTCGGTACCGGAGTCGACAACATCGTCGACCTGCCGTCGCTCGGACCCGAGGTTCTGGTCACCAACATCCGCGGCATTCACGGCGCGCCGGTGTCGGAAGCCACCATCGCCTATATGCTCTCGCTGTCCCGCGACATGCCGCGCTCGGTGCATGCGCAGGACCGCAACGCATGGGAACGCTGGCCGGCCAGACTGCTCGACGGCAAGACCGTCGGTATTTTCGGTGTCGGCCTGATCGCCGAACATCTGGCGCCGATCTGCAAGCAGTTCGGCATGACGGTGATCGGCTTCAGCGGCAGCCCGCGCCCGGCGCCCGGCTTCGACCGCATGGAACCGCGGACCGACCTCTTAAAGGTTGCGCCCGAGCTTGATTATCTGGTGGCGCTGGCCCCGCTGACCGCGGCGACCCGCGGCGTCATCGGCGCGGAGCTGTTCGCCGCCATGAAGCCGTCGGCCTATCTGGTCAATGTCGCGCGCGGCGGCGTCGTCGACGAGCCGGCGCTGATCGCGGCGCTGGAAAGCGGGGCCATCGCCGGGGCCGCGCTCGACGTGTTTTCCGAAGAGCCGCTGCCCGCCAACAATCCGTTGTGGAGGACCAGGAACCTGACGATATTCCCGCACCTCGGCGGTTATTCTGAAGGCTACGAGGACCGCGCCATGCCGACGATCGAAGGCAACATGCGCAAATATTTCAACGACGAACAAAAAAGCATGATCAACATCGTGCGCAGACCTGCATCCTGGGGAGTTTGAAATGTCCGCGTCGGATCGCCTGAACACACCGATTTCCAGTGCCGAACTCGAGCGTCGATGGGGCGCCGTTCGCGCGGCCATGGAGAAGGCAAAGATCGACGTTCTGCTGATGCAGAACAACAACGATCACATGGGCGGCTATGTGCGCTATTTCACCGACATGCCGGCCACCAACGGCTATCCGAACACGGTGATCTTCCCGCGCGACGACGAGATGACGGTGGTCTGTCAGGGTCCGTTCCGCGGTTCGGAAACGACGGCTCAGGGCGATGTCAACTGGCGCGGCGTCAAATCGATCCTGACGACGCCGAGCTATGCCTCGGCGCATTACACCAAGGACTACGATCCCGAACTCGCCGCCAAGGCGCTGGAGCCGTTCCGCAACGCGACAATCGGCTATGTCGGCACCTACCAGATGTCCTACGCCATGCTCGACTATATCAAGCGCACCTTCCCGAAAGCGCGCTTTGTCGACGCGTCCGAACTGGTTGACCGCATCAAGGTGATCAAGAGCCCGGAAGAGATGGAATTGGTGAAGCGCGCGGCGCTGATGCAGGACGGCGCCATGCGCGCCGCCTTCGCTGCCATCAAGCCCGGCATGCGCGACAGCGAGGTGGCCGCCGTCGCCCAGCATTACAGCCAATGTCACGGCAGCGAAAACGGGATCTACCTCTGCGCCTCGATGCCGCTCGGCAAACCGAGCAAATTCGGCAACCGGCACGTCCAGAACCGGGTCATCGAGAAGGGCGACCAGTTCGCATTGCTGGTCGAAGATAACGGCCCCGGCGGCATGTATACGGAACTCGGCCGCTCCTGCGTCGTGGGCGCCAAAGTGCCGCAGGAGATGAAAGACGAGCTCGCTTTCGTCATGGAGGCGCGCAAGCTGACCCTCGACCTCCTCAAGCCGGGCACGCCGAGCAAGGATATCTGGGATGCCTTCAACGCCTTCATGCGCAAGAACGGCCGGCCGACAGAGGCGCGACTATATTGCCACGGCCAGGGCTATGACCTTGTAGAACGGCCGCTAATCCGCAATGACGAGCCGATGGTGATTGCCAAGGATATGAATATCGTCGTCCACCCGACCTACATCCACGCCGGCTATCTCAACTGGCTGTGCGACAATTATCTGATCGGCAGCGACGGCCCGGGCGACCGGCTGCACGAGTTCCCGGAGGAAGTGATCGAGGTCGGGTAACCCGCTGCCTCAAAGGTAGGCTTGACCGCTGAGGGGCAAACTGCGCAAGAATTCCTCCTCCTGAAGGAGGAATTCATGACAAGAAATATTATTGCTGCGGCATTCGCTGCCCTGACGGCGCTGACGGTTTCGGCCGGAGCGCAGGACTATCCGACCCGTCCGATCACCATGATCATCCCGTTCGCTGCCGGCGGACCGACCGACGTGCTTGGCCGTGTCATGGCGCAGCGCATGGGCGAAATTCTCGGCCAGACCGTGGTCGTTGAAAACGTCGGCGGCGCCGGCGGCATGACCGGCTCCAAGCGCGCCGCCGATGCGCGACCCGATGGTTACACGATGCTGATCGGCACGGTCGGCACGCACGCGCAGGGCCAGACGCTCTACAAGAAGCCGCTCTACAACGCCCTGACCGACTTCGAGCACGTCGCCCTGATCGCCGAGGTTCCGATCGCGCTGATCGCCCGCCCCGACTTCCCCGCCAAGGACCTCCCCGAGTTCATCGCCTATTCCAAGGCGAACAAGGACAAGATGACCTACGGCTCGGCCGGCGCCGGCTCGGCCACGCATCTCGGCTGCGTCGTCGCCGACAGCGCGATGGGCACCAAGATCGTGCACGTGCCGTACAAGGGCACGGGTCCCGCGATGCAGGATCTGATCGGCGGCCGCATCGACTTCCTGTGCGAGATCATCTCGACCGCCAAGCCGCAGATCGAAGGCGGCAAGGTCAAGGCGATTGCGCTGATGACCAAGCAGCGTTCGGCCGTGCTGCCGGATCTGAAGACCGCCGAAGAACAGGGCGTGAAGGGCTTCGAAGCCTACACCTGGAACGCGATCTTCATGCCGAAAGGCACACCGGCCGACATCGTCAAAAAGGTCCAGGCCGCTGCGGTCGGCGCCATGGATACGCCGGCAGTCAAGGAACGTCTCACCGGTCTCGGCGCCACCATCGTACCGCCGGAGCAGCGCTCCTCGGAGTATCTCGCCAAGTTCGTGAAGGACGAAATCGCGAAGTGGGCTGAGCCGATCAAGGCCAGCGGCGTTTCGGCCGACTGAGTTTCGCTGCCAATGGAAACGCCGCGGCTTCGACGCCGCGGCGTTTTTTTATGTCCAGGTGACGGCGCTACTTCGGCGGGTCGATGACGCTGACGTGGGCGGCGACGACCTGCCAGCCTTCGGCGAACTTGACCCAGCTCTGCTGCTGCCGGCCGATCTTGCCGGCGGCGGAGGGACGCTCGAACAGCGTCGAGGCCGTCGCGAAGGTTGTGCCGTAAGTGGTGATGACAGTCTTCGACCGGGTGCGGCCGAGCCCGACCGGCGAACGGCCGGTACGGAAGGCCATGATCTCGCCGTAGCCGTAGAGATTTTCACCGGCGCCGTAGCGGATGGTGCGCGGGTCGTCACGAAACAGGGCGTTAAGCGCGTCGACGTCGTTCGTCACCAGCGCCTTTTCGTAAGCCTCGAACGCGGCCGTTACTTCAGCCACAACTTCCGGCCGGTCGATTTCCATCTGTGTCTCTCCTTGAGAATTACAAAGCGGGCCTTTTACAAGGCAGGTCTTTTACAAAGCAGGTCTTTTTACAAAGCAGGTCTCGGTGCCGCGCAGACGCCCATCTGCTCCAACGCGAAGGCGACGCGCAAGGCGACATCCTCGCGCCACGGCGCGGCAATCACCTGCACCGCGATCGGCAGCGGCGTGAGCGGCACGGGCACCGCCACCACCGGCAGGCCAATGAACGAGATCGGCTGCGTGTAGAGACCCATGTTGGCGCGCACCGGCAGTTCGACGCCGTCGAGCACGAAGGTCTGCTGGCCAAGCTTCGGCGCGGTGCAAGGCGTCGCCGGCGCCAGGATCACGTCGACAGACTTGAACAGCTCCAGCATCTGCGCGCGATACCAGCGGCGGAATTTCTGCGCCTGCACCACCAGCGTCGACGGCACCATGGCGGCGGCGAGCAGCCGGTCGCGCACCGCCGGATCGAAATCGCCGGCCTGCTTGCGCAGCCGCTCGAGATGCAGCGCCGCGCCTTCGGTGCAGGTGATGACGTAGGCCGCGGCGCGCGCCCGCGCCGCTTCGGGGATGTCGACGTCTTTGGTGGCGCCGAGCGCCTTGGCAACGCGGCCGAGCGCCTCGACCGCCTCCGGGAAGGCGCCCTGCCTGAAATAGCCGCCAGCGACCGCGATGCGCAGGCCTTCGAGCCCGAGCTTGAGCTGCGGCGTGACGAAATCGGTCTCGCGCTGGTCGCAGACCGGATCTTCCGGATCGGGCCCCTGCATGACGTCATAGGCGACCGCGAGATCCGGCACCGAGCGGGCGAACGGCCCGAGATGATCGAGGCTGGCGACGAAGGGGAAACTGCGCGCCCGCGTCAGCCGGCCGTAGGTCGGCTTCAGGCCGAAAATGCCGCACAGCGACGACGGCACGCGGATCGAGCCGTTGGTGTCGGAGCCGAGCGCTAGCGGCACCATGCCACCGGCCACCGCACCACCCGAACCGCCGGACGAACCGCCGGTCATGCGGGTGATGTCGTGCGGGTTGCGCGACGGCCCGTCGTGGATGTTCTCACCGGTGAAGTCGTAGGCGTATTCGCCCATGTTGAGGGCGCCGACCAGCACGGCGCCCGCCTCCTCCCGCCGCGCGATCAGCGGCTGGTCCTGTTCGGCCGGCGCATGGGCGCGGTTGATCTTGGAGCCGGCGACGGTCGTCACTCCCTCAATGTCGAACAGGTTCTTGACCGCGAAGGGCACGCCGGCCAGCGGCAGCTTGGTCTTGTCGGTGGCGGCATCGACCGCGCGCGCCTTGGCGCGGGCGCGGTCGGCGGTCACCGTTGTAAAGGCATTGAGTGTCGAATTACGCGCGGCAATGACATTAAGCGCGCGATCGACCACGGCGGTCGCGGTGGTCTGGCCGGTGCCGACCGCCTGCGCGATTTCGGACGACGTGGCCCAGGAGGTGTCGAGGCTGAGGGTCATGGCTCAGGCCTTGAACACGGGCGCGGGTTCGGAGTCGTCCGGCAATTCGTAGGCCGCGACGAGTTCGGCCAGATGCAGCGTCACCTTGAGATTGGCCTTCACCGAGGGCTTCCAGGCCGGCTCCAGCGGCAGCCCGAGCGCTTGCGCGGCGGTGTCCATATAGTCGTCCAGCGGTGGTTTTGGCATTGGCGAAATCCTTGTCGTACCGCCCGGCGATGCAATATCGCTGCCAAATACGCACGGGTCCAGTGCGGACGCAACGGTGCGCGACGGCAATCTGTAGCCCGTAGGGAGCCAACGGGTCCGCGCGAAGCGCGGCCCGATGACAGGCTCCGCGGAATGCGGGCACACCGCCCGCAAAGACCCCGGATTTCGCTTCGCTCATCCGGGCTACGGGCGCCTCGCTCCCTAATCGACGAACTTGCCCGTGCGCACGTCGGCGGCGTATTTTACGAGCGCCAGAAAGCGGTAAAGGCCGTGCACGAATTTGCCGTACGGCATGCTCAGGAACAGGCCAAGCACCACACCGAGGTGGATGGCGAGCAACATGCCCATGGCGCCGGTGTCACGCAAAAGCATCAGTGCAAAGCCGGTCAGGCTCGTCAGGAACAGCATGGCAAGGAAGGCCGTGTTCATGTCGCGGTGCGCGGTGTCGGTCAGCACCGGATCGCGCTGGCGCGACAGCAGGTACAGCCCGGCCGGTCCGATCAGCAGGCCGATGCCGCCAAGACTGCCCAGCACCACCGGCAGATCATAATACGCATAGGGCGCCTTCCACCCGAACACATAGTGATAGACGGTCGCCACCGAGGTCGAGGCGAAGCACAGCATGAAGCCGTAGAAGGTGAAGTGGTGATAGATGCGCCGCGACGGCGATGGCTTGTCGTCCTCGCTGGTGCAGCCGCCGCCCCCGCCGTGCAGGTAGCGCAGATGCGCGCTGTCGCCGACCGCCTGCCAGAACGCGGCGAACCCGCCCCCCGATTTGCCGCCGTTGATGTCGCGCCAGAAGGTGCGCAGGCTGAGCACACAGGCCAGGATCGAATACAGGAACACGGTGCCGAACAGCGCCACCATGGCGTTGTGCGGCATGACTTTATAGAAGTCGCCGGCGTGCCGCCCGAACAGCACCGCCGGGTCCTTGACCGCGACAAAGCCGAAGATGAAAGCCGCGACGCCGACAGAGGTCAGCAGCGTGATGACCAGCCCGTTGCGCTCGAAGGCGCCGGACAGGAAATGCGGCCAGGCGTATTGCGCGTAGCTCTCGTTGCGCACCTTGGCGAGCACGCCGGGCACGTTGACCTTGAACTCGTGCGGCGGCGCGTACTGGCAATCGGTGTAGCAAGCGCCACACTGGTGGCAGAGATTGGCGAGATAATTCAGGTCGGCATCGGCGAAGGTGCGGCGCATTTCCATCGCCGGGAACACCGCGCACAGGCCTTCGCAATAGCGGCAGGCATTGCAGATGGTCATCAACCGGTCGGCTTCGACCAGAGACTCGGGGCGGACGGCCAGGTTCATCGTAGCAACGCTCCGTAACGACTAATTGCGCGCATGCGTCGACGCTCCCTGCCCGGCCAGACGGCCGAACACCGCGCCGATGGTCATGCCGATGCCCGCCAGATAGCCCTTGCCGAGCACGTTGCCGGCCATGATCTCGCCGGCCGCGAACATGTTGCCGGACGGCTTGCCATCATTGAGCAGCATGCGCGACTCCGCGTTCACGCGGACACCGAGATAGGTGAAGGTAATACCGGGCCGCAGCGGATAGGCATAATACGGCGGCTTGTCGATGGTCTGCGCCCAGTGCGTTTTCGGCGGCGTCAGCCCTTCCGTCCGGCAATCGTCGAGTATGGTGTAATCGAAGGTGCCGGGCCGCACCGCGGCGTTGAAGTCGGCAATGGTCTTTTGCAGCGCGGCCGGGTCCAGCGTCAGCTTGCCGGCCAGTTCGCCGAGGGTCGGCGCGCTGATCGCCGGAAAGATCGACGGCATGAAGCTGTGAAACGATTTGGAGTCGACGATGGTGTAGGCGATCTGGTCCGGCTGCTGCGCGATCAGGCGTCCCCAGATGGCATAGCGCTTGGGCCAGGTATCCTCGCCTTCGTCATAAAAGCGCTGCGCGTCGCGGTTGACGACAATGCCGAACACGATGCTGTCGAGCCGCGTGGCAATGCCGCCGTCGAATTTCGGCGAGCGGGCATCCAGTGCAACGGCGTGGCACTGCGTCGGATCGCCGACCGGCATCACATTGGCGGCATGCAGCATGCGCAACACGTCGCCGCGGTTATACGGCGTTCCGCGGATGACGAAGTTGTCGGCCGCGTCGCCCCAGTATTCGCGCAGCCATTCGATATTGGCTTCGAAGCCGCCGCAGGCCGCCACCAGCGCCTTGCCGCGCACCTGCTGCGGCCGGCCCTGGTAATTGATCGTGGCGGAGACGAAATAGCCATCCTCGATCTGCAGTGCGGTCACCGGCGCCTCGTAGAGCACGGTGATGCCCAGCTTTTCCGCGCGCCGGTACAGCATGTTGAGCATGCCGCGGCCGCCGCCGAGGAAGAAGGCGTTGGTCTTGCCGAGCGACAATGTCCCGCCGAGCGGCGGCTGGAAGCGCACGCCCTGCTCGTCCATCCAGCCCAGCAGTTCGCGCGATTTGGCGATGGTCAGTTCCGCCAGCAACTTGTCGGTCTGTCCGGCGGTGACACGGTAGAGATCGTCGAGAAACTCGGCCTGCTCATAGGGGCCCGACATGGTCGGTGCGGTGCCGTCATGCGAGCAGCGAAGATTGCGGGTGTGGCGGGTATTGCCGCCGCGGTAGAACTCAGGCGCCCCCTCCAGCACGATCACCGAACAGCCGGCACGCGCGGCGGTAATCGCCGCGCACAGCGCTGCATTGCCGCCGCCGGCCACCACCACGTCAAAGGGTTCGTTGAAGTTCATTGTCGCCGTCACGTTATCTCACACTATGAAGGCGTATCCGGCATTGTGCAAGCCGAAGACACGCCAAAGAGCCGCATCGGCGCCGTTATGCCCTGCTTTTGAACGCGGCGGCGACGCGTTTTGCAAATGCCGCGGTACCGAGCGTCCCACCGATGTCCCGGGTACGGCCGTCGGGCATGGCAATAACGCGGTCCAGCGCCGCGTCGATGGCACGCGACGCAGCGACCAGGCTGTCACAGCCCCGCCGCTCGCCCAGCCAGGCCAGCAGCATCGCCGCCGACCCGATCAGCGAGGCCGGATTGGCCACGTCACGCCCTGCAATATCGGGTGCTGAACCGTGCTGGGCCTGCGCCACCGCATGATCGCGGCCGGCATTCAGCGAGGCGGCGAGTCCCAGGCCGCCGGCAATCTCGGATGCTTCGTCGGACAATATGTCGCCGAACATGTTGGTGGTGACGATGACATCGAAAGCGCCGGCATCGCGGATCAACAACGCCGCCATGGCATCGATCAGGCGCTCCTCGTAGACAACCTGCGGATGCCGCGCCGCGACTGCACGCGCGCACTCAAGGTAAAGACCGTCCGACACGCGCAGCACATTGGCCTTGTGCACGCAGGTGACCTTGCCGCGGCGCTGCTTGGCGAGCCTGAACGCGGCCTCGACGATGCGGGTCGAGCCGTCACGGCTGATCTTGCGCACCGCCAGCGCCAGGTCCGGCGTCGGCATGAATTCGCCGGAGCCAAGATGCATGTTGCGGTCGGCGTAAAAACCTTCGGTGTTCTCGCGCACGATGACCAGATCGACCGGCACCCCGCAGCGCGGCGGGAAGCCGTCGCGCGATCGCGCCGGGCGGATATTGGCATAGAGATCGAGCCGCTTGCGCAATTCGCCCGACGGATTGAGCCCGCCATCGGCGCGCGGCGGATAATCGTTGTGCGACACCGGCCCGAGCAGCACGCCGTCGGCGGCTCTGGCTTGCATCTCGACGGCATCGGGAAAGGTCGAGCCGGACGCCTTGTGCGCGGCCCAGCCGATATCGGCCGGCATAAACACCAATCCCAGGCCGAACGCGCTGTCGGCGGCGCGCAGCACCTCGAGCGTCGCACCGGTAATTTCCGGACCGATGCCGTCGCCTTCTAAAACCAGAAGATTGACGCCTTTGCTCGCACTGGTGACCGACATGCTGCCCACGCCCCGTTTGCCGCACTCGTATAGACAATTTGCGTCAACGCGGCCATGCCGATCCCGGCAAGCCCCCGCTTTACCGGCCGAAGCCAATGAGGCAGGCTATGCCTGAAAAGCATAGGTTCGCCTGCGATGGAATTGAGAGAATTGCGCAACTTCATGCGGGTGGCGCGCGCCGGCAGCGTCAGCCGTGCCGCGCAGGAGTTGCGTCTGGCGCAGCCGGCGCTGAGCCGCCAGATCAGGAAGCTCGAACACGAACTCGGCGTATCGCTGTTCACCCGGCATGGCCGTGGCGTGCGGCTGAGCACTGCCGGATCGCTGTTGCTGGAGCGTGCCGAAACGATCACCCATTTGGTGCATCAGGCCGGCGAGGACATCAAAGATGACGGCGTACCGGCGCGCGGCCGCCTGACGCTCGGCGTGCCGCCGGCGGCCGGCCGGCTACTGGTGCCTTTGTTCGCCGAACGATTTCATGCAGCCTGGCCATCGACAACCCTGCATCTGCGCGAGGGCGTTACCAGCTCATTGCAGGAATGGCTTCTGGAAAAGCGCATCGACATCGCCATCCTGCACAACCCGCCGGCGCACGAAGCGCTGGATATCAGACATATTTTGCGCGAACGCATGCTGGTGGTGACGCCGGCGTCGGTCCGCATCAAGACCCGCAAGCACCCGGCCGCGTTTCGCATCAGCGAACTCGGCGATCTGCCGCTGATCCTGCCGAACATGGCGCACAACAACCGGCGTCTCGTCGAACACGCCGCACATGAACACGGCGTACGGCTGCGCATCAAGATCGAGGCCGATAGCGTCGCCTTCGCCAAAGCTCTGGTTGAGAAGGGTCTCGGCTATACCATCCTGACCTACGCGGCGGTGCAGGAGGAGGTGGCGCGCAAGACCTTGGCGGTCTATCCGATCGTCCGGCCGACATTGTCCACACAGGTCACCATCGTCACGCTGCGCGACAAGCAATTGCCCAAGCTACTGCATCAAACGCGCGACTTGCTGCACGATGTCTGCCGCACACTTGTCCGCAACAAGACATGGACCGGTGCGCAGCTCGATTGATTGTGGCGGTGCTTTTGTCTGCCTTCAACATGCCGAGATAGTATAACTGACCGCCTATCCGTCCCGCTCGCCCTGCTCTACCCTCCCGCAAAATTCATAGAGGGAGGACGACATGAAATTCCTGAAGCCGCTTTTGATTGGACTTTCCTTGCTGACCCCGGCCGTGGCCGCGGCACAGGAGTTCCCGACCAAGCCGATCAAACTCGTCGTGCCGTTTCCGGCCGGCGGCCCGAACGACATCATCGCCCGCATCGTCAGCCAGAAGATGGCGGACATCCTCAAGCAGAACATCGTCATCGAGAACCGTGGCGGCCAGGGCGGCGTGCTCGGCACTGATGCCGTCGCGAAATCGGCACCGGATGGCTACACCATTGCCGTCACCAGCGCCGGCGCGCTGGCGATCAGCCCGAGCATGGAGAAGGTCAATTACGATACGCTGAAGGACCTGCAGCCGATCACGCTGGTTGCCAAGGTGCCGGAGATGCTGGTGGTCGCCACCAGCGTCAAGGCCAACACCATGGCCGAGCTGGTCGCGCTGGCCAAGGCCGAGCCCGGCAAGCTCAACATCGCCTCCTCCGGCAACGGCAGCCTGCCGCATCTGGCCGCCGAGCTGTTCAAGCTGACCGCCAAGATCGACATCGTTCACGTGCCGTATCGTGGCGCGGCGCCCGCGGTGAACGACCTGCTCGGCCAGCAGGTGCAGATGGTGTTCCTCGATCTGCCTGTGCTGTTGCCGCACGTGAATGCCGGCAAGCTCAAGCCCATTGCCGTCGGCGCGCAGCAGCGCGTACCGACGGCGCCGAACGTGCCGACCACCGCCGAGGCCGGCATGCCCGATCTGCAGATTGAGAACTGGTACGGAATGGTCGCGCCGGCCGGCACGCCGGCGAACATCGTCGCTATCCTGAACAAGGCCGCGGTCGAAGCCATGCGCGATCCGGACGTCAAGGAGAAGCTGTCGAGCCAGGGCGCCAACCTGATCGGCGATACGCCGGAACAGTTCCGCGGCTTTATCGACAGCGAAATCAAGAAGTGGGCCAAGGTCATCGCCGACGCAGGCGTCAAGACGTCAAAATAGGACCGCTGCCCGTTCCATGACCGCCGCTTCCGGACCCTACATCTTGCGCTCGACGGTAACCTCGCCGTTCGGGCGCAAGGTGCGTATTGCCGTCGACGTTCTGGGCCTTGGTGCTCAGGTCATGGAAATGCCCGCCGATACACTGGACGAGACGGACACGCTGCGCACGCAGAACCCGCTCGGCAAGATGCCGTGCCTGCTGCTCGCCGACGGCACGCCGCTTTACGACAGCGGCGTGATCATCGAATTCCTCGCTGGCGTCGCGGGTGACGAGCACCTGATTCCGCCGCGCGGCCTTCCGCGATTCCAGGCGCTGACCCAAGCAACGCTCGCCGACGGCATCACCGACGCCGCCTTGCTGATGGTCTATGAGAGCCGATTTCGCGACACCGACAAGCAGTCGCCGCGCTGGCTGGCGCATCAGCGCGGCAAGATCGAACGCGCACTCGCCGTCTTCGAGGCCGAACCGCCCGACCCGGCACGCACCGACATCGTTTCCATCACGCTGGCCTGCGCTCTCGGCTATCTCGACTGGCGCCAACCGATGGAATGGCGGCCGGCGCACCCAGAACTGGTGGCCTGGCTTGACGCCTTCGCCGCCCACGAGCCGGCCTTCGGGCGCACCGCCGCGCCGTCGGCCTAACGAGACGAACATCATGGCCACGCACTCCGCCGATACGCCCGCCGAAGCGCCGTATTGGATGGCGACGCCGCGCGTGCCGAGACTGAAATTGCCGAAGGGTGCCTGCGACGCGCACGTCCATGTCTTCGGACCGCGCCGGCGCTTCCCGTTTGCCGAGGGCCGCGGCTACACGCCCGCCGACGCGACCAAGGAAATGCTGTTCGCCCTGCATGCGCGGCTCGGCATCGAGCACTGCGTCATCGTGCAGCCGGCCTGCCACGGCACCGACAATGCGGTCACCGCCGATGCCATCGCGGCCAGCGGCCGGTCGTATCGCGGTATCGCGCTGGTGACAGCCGACATCGGCGATGCCGAGTTGCAGCGGCTCGACGATGCCGGCCTGTGCGGTGCGCGCTTTCACTACATGAAGCACCTCGGCAAGGGCGCATCGATCGACGAGGTCATCGCCTTCGGCAAGCGGCTGGCCGATATCGGCTGGCACCTCCAGCTTCACATGGAGGCCGGCCTGATCGACGAACTGGCGCCGGCGATCCACCGCTCGCCGGTACCAGTGGTGATCGACCACATGGGCCGCATCGATGCCTCGCTCGGCCTCGACCAGGCGCCGTTCCGCGCCTTGCGGGCGTTGCTGCAGGACAAGAATGTGTGGGTCAAGGTCAGCGGCGCCGACCGCAGCACGCGAACGGGTCCGCCCTATGCCGACGCGGTACCGTTCGCCCGCGCCTTGGTCGAGGAGTTCAGCGACCGCGTCGTCTGGGGCACCGACTGGCCGCATCCCAACCACGCCGGTCCGACGCCGGACGACGGCGTTCTGGTGGATATTCTCTCGGAAATCGCACCGACGACGGCATTGTTGCAGGCGCTGATGGTCGACAACCCGCAGCGGCTGTACCGTTTCGCGCCGGCGCGCCGCCTCGCACCGGAGTCCGCCGCATGAGCGGCCGCCTGCAAGGCAAGATCGCCATCGTCACCGGCGCCGGCTGCGTCGGCCCCGGCTGGGGCAATGGCCGCGCCACCTGCGTCCGCTTCGCTGAGGAAGGCGCGACAGTGTTTGCCGTCGATCGCGATCTCGACAGCGTCACCGAGACGGTGGCGCGGGCCGAGGCCGCCGGCGGCACCATTGTCGTCCAGCAATGCGACGTCACCGGCAATGTCTCCGTCGCCGCCATGGTCAAGGCGTGCCTCGACCGCTTCGGCCGCATCGACGTGCTGGTGAACAATGTCGGTGGCTCGGCGCCCGGCGGTCCGGTGGAGATGACCGAAGAAATTTTCGACGCCCAGGTCGCCTACAATCTCAAGAGCGTGTTCCTGACCTGCAAACACGTGCTGCCGGTGATGGCGAAGCAAGGCGCCGGCGCGATCGTCAACACCGCGTCCACCTCCGGCATCCGCTGGACCGGCGCGGCACAGGTCGGTTATGCCGCGACCAAAGCCGGCGTCATCCAGCTGTCGCGCGTGGTCGCCGTGCAATATGCGGCCCAAGGAATCCGCGTGAACACCGTGGTTCCGGGACAACTGCACACGCCGATGGTCGAGGCGCGGCTCGCCGGGCAGCGCACCGGCGGCGACATCGACGCGCTGCTGAGATCGCGCATCGACCGCATCCCGATGGGCTTCATGGGCGACGGCCGCGACACCGCCAACGCCGCGGTGTTCCTCGCCTCCGACGAGGCGCGCTTCGTCACCGGCACCGAGATCGTGGTGGACGGCGGGATGACGGCACGGTGCGACTAAACCCTTGTCCCGGGCCGGCGCAGCCCGCAGTGATGCGCCGCAGACCCGGGATCGTTACGAATGACCGTGCTTGTTAAGGTCCCGGTTCAGCAGCGCACCGTTCGCTTTGCTCCACGATGCACTGCACCCGGGACAAGGCGGTTCACCGCGTGTCGCTGACCGCGCCGCGCTCGATGAAATAGGCCCGCGCCAGCAGATCGAGCACGTGGATCTCGTTCGACTCGGCGATCAGCACCGAGACACCCTCGGTCTTGAGGTTGGCCAGCACCTCGCCGAGACGCCGCGCCAGCGCCGGCGCCAGTCCCTCGAACGGCTCGTCGAGCAGCAGAATGCGGGTGCCGGCCATCAGCGCGCGGGCCAGCGCCACCATCTTCTGCTGGCCGCCCGACAGTTCCAGCGCGCGGCGCTTCGCGAACTGCGCCACCTCCGGCATGATCGAGAAAATCCACTCCAGCCGCTGATCGACACCGTCCGCCTGCGTCGACCAGGTCGGCAGGCGGATGTTTTCTTCCACCGTGAACTCCGGCACCAGCCGGCGATCCTCAGGCATGTAACCGACGCCGTGGACGGCGCGCTTGTGCCCCGGCAGCGTCAGGAGGTCGACATGGCCGAGATCGGCCTTGCCGCTGGCCGGCAGCGCGCCCATCAAGGCGCGCAGCAGCGTGGTCTTGCCGGCGCCGTTGCGGCCAATCAGGCCGCACATTTCTCCCTCGTTCACCGTCAACGTTGCGTTACGGATGATCGGGATCGGTCCGATGGAAACGCTGAGGCCTTCGACTTTAAGCATGCGCGGCTCCCGCGGGCTTCAGGCGGATACCGCTGATCAACTCCTGCACGCGCGGATTATCGAGCGCCTCGTGCGGCGTACCGTCGGCGATGACAGTACCGTCATAGAAGGCCAGCACCCGGTCGGCAAAACGAGAGACGATTTCCATATCATGCTCGACGAACAAGACTGTGATGTTGCGCTTCTTCAGTGCCGACATCACCACTTCCATCAGGCCGAATTTCTCCTCGATGGAGATGCCGCTGGTCGGCTCGTCCAGCAGCAGCAGGCGCGGCGCGCCGGCCACCGCCATGCCGATGTCCAGGAGCTTGCGCACGCCCTGCGGCAACTGGCTGGCAACGGCGTTGCGGTAGTTGCCGATCTGGAACAACTCGATGGCCGCCTCCGCCTCGGCGGTCGCCCGCGGCGAGCGCACCGGTGTCGTCACATTATCGAGAAAGCTCGGGCCGCAATGCGCGATGGCGGCGGCGATGCACATGTTCTCGAACACGGTCAGCGACGGGAAAATCTGCGCCACCTGGAACGAGCGCGAAATGCCAAGCCGCGTAATCTCACGCGATGCCTTGCCGGTGATATCCTTGTCCTCGAACAAGATGACGCCTTTGCTCGGCGTCAAGTGCCCGGTGATCATGTTGACGAAAGTGGTCTTGCCGGCGCCGTTGGCGCCGATCACGCCGACGGTCTGGCCGACCGGCACATCGACCGAGATGTCGCGCGCCGCGACCACCGAACCGAACGTCTTCTCCAGATCGCGAACGGAGAGAATGGCGCCTTGGGTCGCGTTCATGACGATTTCTCCTCGCCGCGCCGCGTCAGCCGCTTGAACAGGGAGCCGAGACCGTCAGGCAGGAACAGAATGGTCAGCAGCAGCACCGTGCCGAGCACGAGTTGCCAGAGACTGGGCATCACATCGAAGGCAAAGGAGCG
>JALHNV010000034.1 GCA_022843325.1 Pseudolabrys sp.
ATTGCATGGACGGGGCCAAATCCCTATATTCCGGCCACTTTCAGATCATCACCGATGATCCACTGCTTCGCCCGGCGGGCGGGCGAAGCGTAGAGGAGATTTGCCATGTCGACACCAGCGCCCCTGATGCCGAAAGCCACCGCTGTCTGGCTGCTGGACAACACCGCGCTGACGTTCGACCAGGTGGCCGAGTTCTGCAAGCTGCACCCGCTCGAGGTGAAGGCGATCGCCGACGGCGATGCCGCCCAGGGCATCAAGGGCATGGATCCGATCACCAGCGGCCAGCTCAGCCGCGAGCAGATTTCCGAGGCCGAGGCCAACCCGAACCTCCGCCTCAAGCTGACCGAGGCCAAGGTGGCCATGAGTTCCGACCGCAGCGGAGGCAAGAAGGGTCCGCGCTACACCCCGGTGTCGCGCCGCCAGGACCGCCCGAACGCCATTCTGTGGCTGGTGCGCAATCACCCGGAGCTCAAGGACGCGGCGATCATGCGCCTGGTCGGCACCACCAAGTCGACCATCGCGGCGATCCGCGACCGCACGCACTGGAACGCCGCCGCACTCGCGCCGATGGACCCGGTAACGCTCGGCCTGTGCACGCAGACCGACCTCGATTTCGAGGTCAACCGCGCCAATAAGGAAAAGCCGCTGCCCTCCGACGGCGGCGCGACGCTGCTGCCGGCTTCCGAGACCACCGCGCGCAAGGAGGCGGAAGTCGCCGCCGCGGCGGAAACCGCGAGCCAGAAGCCGGGCGGCGATCTCGACGTCAGCGCCGTCTTCGCCAAGCTCAAGCAGCTCGGCGGCGGCAAGCACGACCGCGACGACGACGAGTAGGCTGTCATTCCGGGGCGCGAGCCTTTTGGCGAGCGAACCCGGAATCCATAATCGCAAACCGGGGTTATGGATTCCTGGCCCGGCGTGAAGAACGCCGTCCCGGAATGACGAAGAACCATCAATACCCCCGCGTGCCCTCGATCGCGCCGATATAGCGCTCCACCGACTTTTCCAGCACCTGCTTGCCGCCGCTGGCGATGACGCTGGTGAAGTAGTGGCCGTAGATGGTGTCGAACGAAAACGGCTGTAGCGCCGCGCCGATGCCGCGCACCTCGCGCGCCGACAGCGGGATGAAGTTCGGATAGCTGCGCATGAACGACACGAACTTGCGGTCGACGGTGACGCTGAGAATGTCGCCGGCGCAGACCACGCCACGGCCCTCCGCGCCGCCGGCCCAGTGCATCACCGTGCCGCCGGGGAAATGACCGCCGCAGCGCACCAGCGTGACGCCGTCCCATAGCTTGAGCGTGTCGCCGTCCCAGTGCCGCACCGCCGGATTGGGATTCATGATCCACTCCTTGTCGGCGGCGTGCAGATGGATCGGGCAATCGAAGGCGCGCGCCCACTCGCCCATGGTCGTGTAGAAATGCGGGTGCGAGATCGCCATCGCCTTGATGCCGCCGAGGCCCTTGATCAGCGTCACCGTGGCGGCGTCGAGCGTGGCGACGCAATCCCACAGCACATTGCCGCCCGGCGTCTGCACCAGCAGCGCGCGCTGGCCGATGGCAAAGCCGGCGCTCAGCCCGATCACGTTGGGCTCGTGCTGGCGGAAGCTGTTCATGTGGCTTTTGCCGAGCGCGTCGAGCGTGGTCCAGCCCTGCCCGCTGGGCGGCACGTATTGCCGCTCCTCCTGGCAGATCGTGCAGTGCGCGGGCGGCTGTTCGCTTTGCGGATATTGCGTGCCGCAGGCGGTGCAGATGAAAGACGGCATGTGATGTCCCCGGAATGGTCGTTGCGGGGCGCATTGTGGTTGTTCGGGAGGGGTTTGCAAATCGCGGCGCAAGGTGTGGGTGTGGGCGGCTCCCAGGGCGTCATGGCCGGGCAACCGGGTCCGGCCATAGGCCGGCCCGGCCGTGACACTTGTCCCGGCCATCCACGACGAGGCGAGACCACAATTTCTGCGGTACAATGTCGGCCCGGGGGTGGCATGACAGTGGGGCGGCCGGTGCGCACCAAAACCGTTAAATACACGACCGGTGAGATCGGCGGCGTGCGCGTCGTCGAGGATTTCCTGCCGTCGCCCGACGAACTGGTGCGGCGCGAGGATACGGTCAAGGTGACACTCGCGCTGTCGAAGAGCAGTGTCGACTACTTCAAGCGCGCCGCCAAGCAGCGCCGCGTGCCCTATCAGCGGATGATCCGCGCGCTGGTGGATGCCTATGCGGAGAAGCAGGAAAGGAAGTAGACCGGGCGCGCACAAACTCGTCATGGCCGGGCTTGTCCCGGCCATCCACGACTTGCTTCACTCAAATGAGATGGTCGTACAAATCCTCCCACGCCGGATTCATGGCGTGGATGAGCCGCACCTTCCACGCGCGCGGCCAGTGCTTGATGGTGCTCTCGCGCTGAATGGCATCGCGGATATCGTCGAACTGTTCATAATAGACAAGTGACTTGAGACCGTAGCGCTGCGTGAAACCTTTCACCTGCCCCTCGCGATGCTGGAACGCACGCTGTGGCAAATTGCTGGTGACGCCGGCATAGAGAATGCCGTCGCGCTTGTTGGTCATGAAATAGACCCAGCCACCGGACATCGCTGCATTTAAGCAAGACGTGGATGGCCGGGACAAGCCCGGCCATGACGGAGTTTTACGCCCCCACACCCTTCCCCTTCAACGCGACCCCGATCTCATCCAAAATAGCCGGGTCATCGATCGTCGCCGGCATCTGCCACGCCTCGCCGTCGGCCATCTTCTTGATGGTGCCGCGCAGGATCTTGCCCGAGCGCGTCTTGGGCAGCCGCGCCACCGTGATCGCCAGCTTGAACGCCGCGACCGGCCCGATCTTGTCGCGCACCAGCGCCACGATCTCCTTCTCGATCTCGAGCGGCGCCTTGGTGACGCCCGACTTGAGCACGATGAAGCCGCACGGCACCTCGCCCTTCAGCTCGTCCTTGATGCCGAGCACGGCGCATTCGGCCACATCGGGATGGCCGGCCAGCACCTCCTCCATGCCGCCGGTCGAGAGCCGGTGGCCGGCGACGTTGATGATGTCGTCGGTGCGGCTCATCACATAGACATAGCCGTCGGCATCCTTGTAGCCGGCGTCGGCCGTCTTGTAGTAGCCGGGGAATTCCGCGAGGTAGGCCTCGCGGAAGCGCTCGTCATTGTGCCACAGCGTCGGGAACGCGCCCGGCGGCATCGGCAGCTTGATGACGATGGAGCCGATGGTGTTCTCCGGCTGCACGTGATTGGCCTCGTCGACGATGTCGATGGCATAGCCCGGCATCGGCACGCAGGCCGAGCCGTAGCGCACCGGCAGCTTGCCGAGGCCGAGCGGATTGCCGGCGATGCACCAGCCGGTTTCGGTCTGCCACCAGTGATCGATCACCGGCACCTTCAGCACATCCTCGGCCCATTGCAGCGTCGGCGGATCGGCGCGCTCGCCGGCCAGGAACAACGCGCGGAAATGCGACAGGTCGTGCTGCGACAACAGTCTGGCGTCCGGGTCCTCCTTGCGGATGGCGCGGAACGCGGTCGGCGCGGTGAACAGCGACACGACGCTGTGCTGCGCGCAGACCCGCCAGAACGCGCCGGCGTCCGGCGTGCCGACCGGCTTGCCCTCGTACATCACCGAGGTCGCGCCATGCAGCAGCGGCGCATAGACGATGTAGGAATGGCCGACCACCCATCCGATGTCGGAGGCGCACCACCACACTTCGCCGGGATCGATGTTGTAGAGGTTCTTCATCGACCATTTCAGCGCGACCATGTGGCCGCCATTGTCCCGCACCACGCCCTTGGGAATGCCGGTGGTGCCCGAGGTGTAGAGAATGTACAGCGGATCGGTGGCGGCGACCGGCACGCATTCCGAGGTCTTGGCGTAGTTGACCGCGTCCTCCCACACCGCGCGCCAGTCGTGGTCGCGGCCCGGCGTCAGCGCCGCTTCGCATTGCGGGCGCTGCAGGATCAGGCAGGTATCGGGCTTGTGCGCGGCGAGATCGATCGCAGCGTCAAGCAGCGGCTTGTAGGGGATGACGCGCGCGCCCTCGATGCCGCAGCTCGCCGACAGGATCACCTTCGGTTTGGCATCGTCGATGCGCGTCGCCAGTTCCTTGGCGGCAAAGCCACCGAACACCACCGAGTGGATGGCGCCGATGCGGGCGCAGGCCAGCATGGCGAACACCGCCTCTGGCACCATCGGCATATAGAGGATGACGACGTCGCCCTTCTTGACGCCGAAGTCGCGCAACATGGCGCCGAGGATCTGCACCTCCGACAGCATGCGGCCGTAGGTGAAGGTCTTGACCGTATTGGTAACGGGCGAATCGTAGATCAGCGCCGGCTGCTGGCCGCGGCCGGCGGCGACGTGGCGGTCGAGCGCGTTGTAGCAGGTGTTGCAGGTCGCGCCCGTGAACCAGCGGCCGTAAATGCCGGCCTCGGAGTCGAAGATCTTCGTCGGCTTGTCGTACCAGTCGATGGCCGCCGCGGCCTCGGCCCAGAACGCCTCCGGGTTGCGCTGCCAGTGCGCGTAGACATCGTGGTAGCGGCTCGCCAGGGCATCCATCGATTTCATCCTCCCAACTTTTCTCGTCGTCCTGAGGTGCGAGCGCGGAACGCGCGAGCCTCGAAGGATGACAGCCCGTGCCCGTCGCCCTTCGAGGCTCGGCCTTGCGGCCGAGCACCTCAGGGTGACGGTTCGCGTTTGACCCCGATTGTGGAACGGGCGTCATGCACAAACAAGGCTGGCGCGACGCGCGCCGCTCGGCTTTGATCCGGCGTCAATATCCCACGTCATTCCGGGACGGCCTCTTGGCCGGGCCCGGAATCCATATCCCCGGTCTGTGTCTATGGATTCCGGGCTCGCTCGCAAAGGCGCTCGCGCCCCGGAATGACAATGACCTTCCACACCGACCCCCTGTTCTACGCTTTGGCGATCACCGGCGTTCTGGCGCTGGGCATTTCCAAAGGCGGCTTCAACGGCGTCGGCCAGATCGCCACGCCGCTGCTGGCGCTGATCATGCCGCCGCTGGAGGCCGCCGCCATCTTCCTGCCGATCATGATCGTGCAGGACGTCACCGCGATGTGGGTCTACCGCAAGGACTGGAACGGCCGCATCCTCGCCATCATGATCCCCGGCGGGCTGGCCGGAATCGCCGCCGCCGGCTTCCTCGCCGCCCATATTTCCGACGGCGCGGTCCGCATCTTCATCGGCGTCACCACCATCGCCTTCGTGCTGTACTGGTGGATCGGGCCGACGCGGGTGGCCAGGGACATCGGCAGCACCAGCATCGCCGGCGGCACGTTCTGGGGGGCGCTGTCGGGCTTCACGTCGACCATCGCGCAGGCCGGCGGCCCGCCGTTCCAGATCTACGTGCTGTCGCGGCAATTGCCGAAAATGACCTATGTCGGCACCGTCACGATCTTCTTCGGCACCCTGAATTTCTTCAAGACCATCCCGTTCTTCCTGCTCGGCCAGTTCACCCCGACCGGTTTCGCCACCTCGATGGCGCTGCTGCCGCTGGCCATCGCCTTCAATTTTCTCGGCTTCTGGCTGGTGCGGATCACGCCGGAGAAGATTTTCTACCGGATCACCATGATCCTGTTGTTCCTGATCTCGCTCGAACTGCTGCGCTCCGGCATCACCGACATCTGGCGCGGCTGATCTTCAGGGCCCGCTCGGCGCCGCCTTGATGGCGGCGCCGAGATCGTGCACCGCCTTGCGAAGCGTGTCGCCGTCGGTCATGCGTGCCAGGCGAATACCGAGCAGCAGCGATTTGTATTCGTCCGCCAGTTCGGACAGCTCGCTCATCGCTTTCAGATCGAGCATCAGTTTCTGCTGCGCCTCGGCGGGAACGTCATTGGTCCACAGCGCGAAGCAGTAGAGCGGCAGCGTACGGCGCGCGCGTTCGAACGAGACGTTGGCCATCACGTCGGTAACTTCCTTGATCAATTTGGCGGTCGAATCCTTGAGGTCGGGGCCGAGCCCCGCCACCGCGGTCGCCAGCACGGTCTCTCCGACCACGGTCAGGAGTTCGAGTCCGAGGTTGAGCGTTTTAATCCGGTTCGGCGTCACCGTATCGCTTTTGAGCCGGTTGACCACCCCGCCGATGCGCTGCGACTCGTCGCTCGACAGGTTCTGCATCAGGGCGATGCACAGAGCCGGCAGCATGCTGACTGCCTTGTCGAAGGCGATATCGCTCATAAGATTGTTGACGAAGGTCGCGCGGGGCTCCGCCATCACGCGATCGACTGCGCGGTCGGCGGCGCCGAGCAGCGCATCGAGGACAATGGAAGGCCCGATCGGAAAATCGGAATCGCCGGCACGGAACTTGAACACACTGCTGCGGAAGAACACCAGCGAGGAGAACCCGGCGAGCAGCACCGCACTAACGAGATTGATGTCGGTGTTGACCCAATCGTCGCTGCTCTCGGAGGTGAAGCCGAGTTTGCCGCGGAACACATAGATCAGCGCCAGCGCCGCCACCGAGCCGAAAGCATTGAGGGAAATGTAGAAGATCGCCGGCGCCGTCAGCAATGCGCGAGTCGGCCGGTCGCGATAACGCGAGACCAACTCAGCGGCGCCGACCGATCCGCCGATGAGAAAAACGCAAACATAGCCGATGATCCAGGATAGATGGCTACGATACGGAAAGGTCGCGACCCAGAACGCAGCGAATGAAAGAACAGCAAGCGCAACGGTCAGGACGGCAATCCCGACGATGCGAAAGCGGGTCCATTCCTTGCGCGCCTCACGGTCAAAGACCGGAACCGCCGTCTGGTTGGCCGCAACGAGGGTACATATCAGCAGGATGACACCAATGGCAGAAGCTGCCAGCGCACCAACCACGCCCAAGGTCGCCCAACTCGTCGCAAACCTTTCCACGCGCACCCCCCCCGGTCGCTTGGTTGCAACCAGCGTAGTACAACCGTGGGTACCGAGGAAGGGGCTTCGGGCTACCAGAAGCTCAGCAGGCGGGCGCGCTGCTTTTCAGCGGCATCCAGGCCGGCGGGCGTCAGCGCATAGCCGGCATTATCCTGCTGAATATATTGACGCTCGAGCAGTTCGCGCAGGCTGCGCTGGTACAGTTCGTCACCCAGCTCCGACCGCGGCAAGAGCTGATCCCCCGTCAAAGGCGCTTCCTTGGCCAGTATAGTCAGAATGACGCCGCGGGCGCTCTCACCGGGGTCGAGAGACTCGGCCGCCGGCGCCGCCGCGGACGGGACCGAGGGAGACACCGTGGTCAAAAAGGTCTCAAGCGGGGCCGATTTCATGGTTGCCAGCCTTTGCATCGAAGATCGCAATATACGCACTAAAATACGCGGTTTCCAGAGCCATGCCCGGCAAGTATGTGAACGCTGGTCCTAAGGCAAGTATTGCAGGCCAAGGCGGGCCGCCGCTAGGTTCCACAAAGGGGAATCCACCGATGGCCAGATCCACCTATGACACCGACCTCGACCGCAACCCGGCCAATTTCCAGCCGCTGACGCCGCTCGGCTATCTGGAGCGCGCCGCGGGCGTGTTTCCCGGTCATACCGCCATCGTCCACGGCGCGCTGCGGCGATCTTACGCCGAGTTCTACGCACGGACGCGGCGCCTGGCCTCGGCGCTGGCCCGCCACGGCATCCAGCGCGGCGACACCGTCGCCGTGCTGCTGGCCAATACGCCGGCCTGCCTGGAGTGCCACTACGCGGTGCCGATGACGCAGGGCGTGCTCAACACGCTGAACACAAGGCTCGACGCGGCGATCATCGCCTTCTCGCTCGACCACGCCGAGGCCAGGGTCGTCATCACCGACCGCGAATTCTCGAAAACGATGAAAGAGGCGCTGGCGCTCTGCAAGGTGAAGCCGCTGGTGATCGACTACGACGACCCGGAATATGCGGGCCCCGGCGAGCGGCTGGGCGAGATCGAATACGAGGACTTCGTCGCCTCCGGCGATCCGGATTTCATCTGGGCGATGCCGGACGATGAATGGGACGCCATCTGCCTCAACTACACCTCCGGCACCACCGGCGATCCGAAGGGCGTCGTCTATCACCACCGCGGCGCCTACCTCCTGGCGATGGGCAACATCGTCACCTGCGGCATGCGCCAGCACCCGGTCTATCTGTGGACGCTGCCGATGTTCCACTGCAACGGCTGGTGCTTCCCGTGGACGGTGTCGATCGTCGCCGGCACCCATGTCTGCCTGCGCCAGGTGCGCGCCGCCGCCATGTTCGAGGCCATCGCCACGCACAAGGTGACGCACATGTGCGGCGCGCCGATCGTGATGGCGACGCTGCTTAACGCCACAGCGGCCGAGAAAAAAACGCTGCCGCATGTCGTCGAGTTCGTCACCGCGGCGGCGCCGCCGCCGGAAGCCGTGCTGGCGGCGATGAAGCAGGCCGGTTTCAACGTCACGCATGTTTACGGTCTGACGGAAGTCTACGGCCCGGCCGTCGTCAACGAATGGCACGCGGACTGGGACGCGCTGCCGCTCAATGACCAGGCGGCCAAGAAGGCGCGCCAGGGCGTGCGCTATCCGGTGCTGGAAGGGCTCGACGTGCGCGACCCGGAGACCATGATCCCGGTGGCGCGCGACGGCGCGACGCTGGGCGAAGTGATGATGCGCGGCAATGTGGTGATGAAGGGCTACCTGAAGAACAGGGCCTCGACCGCCGCAGCCTTTGCCGGCGGCTGGTTTCACACCGGCGATCTCGGCGTGATGTATCCGGACGGCTATGTGCAGCTCAAGGACCGCTCCAAGGACATCATCATCTCCGGCGGCGAGAACATCTCGTCGATCGAGGTCGAGGACGCGCTGTACAAGCACCCCGCCGTCGCCGCCGCCGCGGTGGTGGCCAAGGCGGACGACAAATGGGGCGAGACGCCCTGCGCCTTCATCGAGCTGAAGCCCGGCGCCAGCGCCACCGCCGACGAGTTGACGCAATGGTGCCGGCAGAATCTGGCCGGCTACAAGGTGCCGCGCCACATCGTGTTTGCGGAAATCCCGAAGACCTCAACGGGCAAGATTCAGAAGTTCAGGCTGCGGGAGATGGCGAAGGGGGTGTAGCGGATGAGAAGCCCGATCGTTGATTGGCTAATTCGAATAGATACAGACGAAGAATGGGACGCCGATCTGCTCATTACACATTTCCAATCTGACGAATGCAAAGTATTTAAAGAACCCGATAACTGCTACTATTTGAGATCCGACCAATTCAAAGGTGTTCAGGATCATAAACAGGTCATAGCGACCGCTCGACCTTTGATGGAGCACATCAACGGAGTCGCCAAGATAATTGCTCCTTGGTCTAATCCTGCAAATTTCGACAAACTGGTTTCCATTCACGAGAACGGAAATCGCGGGATAGTAATTCTCGTTGGCCCCATCGAATTCCGCATCCCGGCACCAATTCCACCACGAACAGTTTTGGCTGGCATCTCTCCTTCAATAGACCGAGCAGATGCGTTCATTCGATTAGCCAAAGACCATCAAAACGTGGCTAAGGCACTGCGTATCTATGGCAGTCGGCCGCCCACATGGTCGAACCCATATAATATTTTTGAGATAGTCAGAGAGGATATGGACGGCCAGCAGCAGGTTATCGACGGTGGATTGATTGGGAAAAGAGAATTAAAGCGGTTCACAGGCACTGCCAACGATCCCATGACCGTCGGCGACGAAGCGCGTCATCAAAAGGGATCGCGCTCAAATAAAATGCCCAAACTAAAACCAATGCCGCACGAGGAAGCCAAAACACTTTTGCACAGCCTCTTGAAGAATTGGCTTGAACTGAAGGCGAAGAAATAATTCAGACCGCATCTCAATGCGCCCATCACGCCGCCTCAGCCTCCATCACGCCGACCACCAGCCTCTTCCCCATCGCCCGCAAGGCGGCCGTCAGGGCCGGCAACTTGGTCGCGTGCTTCGGATCGAGAATGCGGCGGACTTCCTTCTCGTCCTTACCGATGCGCTTCGCCAGTTCGGTCTTGCTGATCCCTGCGGCCGCAAAGGCTTCGAGAACCGCCAGCTTGGCCGCCACGTCCGGCGCGACGGCCACGGCGACCAGTTTCTTGCCGCTCGCACGCGGCTTCGGCAGCGGCAAACCGCGCGCCAGGTAAGACAATAGAACCAAGCCGAGCGCTTCTTCCGCCATGCTCCGCGCATCGGCGATATCGTCGCCTTGCGTTATCGCCTCCGGCAAATCCGGGAAACTGACGACATAGCCTTGCCGCGTTCCGCGCTCGAACTGCGCATGATAGACAAAGGATCGCATGGCCTGTTCCTCGTAACGCTTCGGACGATTCCAAAGCAGCACTGCTTCATTCGGCAAGACCAAGATGTTTTCTGATCTTCCGCGCGGTCTTCGGATCGATCTCGCGAGACGGCACAGTGGTGAGTTTGTCGCCGACAAAAACCATCATGTGCCCGCCCTTGCCGCGCCACACCTCGGCACGGAAGGACAAGCCCTTGCTGCGCGCTTCTTCCCGCAATGCGGCGATGAATTTGTCACGCTTGTTCATGGCCCGAGCAAAGCTCAATCCGGACAGACACCCAATATCGGACATTTATGTCCGAATGTCAAGCTCGCGAATGTCTGCCAGGGGGGTAGTTCGGCGCAGAGAAAGTGTTGAGCCCCTACCGGTACGGCGCGATCGGGTCGAACAGGCGGTCCGAATTATAGCGCTGGTGGAACGAGCCGCGCTGCTGGGTGCCGCCGAACTGCAGCGTCGTGTTGCCCTGGCGGATGGCCGGGCCCACCGGGCTGCCGATGGTGCCGAAGCGGGAATGCGGCGTCTCCGGTGCGGCATAGCGCGAGGCGCTGTCGCCGGTGCCGCCCTGGTTCTCGATCGTGAACGCCTGCGCCACCGGCGCCGCCAGCAGCGCCAGACCGAACGCGGCGGCGGCCAGGAACGGACGATGACGCGGCGGCGAGAGCTTCATGGCGGCCTCTGGAACCGGTTGCTGTGTGCGCGAGCAACAAAGAGATCGCAGCAATATGGCGGCAGCACGGCGGCTTGGCAATGCGCGGCGGATCGTCACTCCACTTTCAGGCCGAGCTTGCCGACCAATGCGCGCCAGGTCTTTTCCTCGCGGTCGATGTCGGCGCCATAGGCCTCCGGCGTGCCCGGCAGCGCCTCGGCGCCCTCGGTGGCCAGCCGCTTCCTGACGTCTTCCGACGCCAGCGCGGCGTTGAGTTCCTTGTTCAGCCGATCGATGATCGGCCGCGGCGTGCCGGCCGGCGCCGCCAGGCCATAGCGCAGCGCCACGTCGAACTCCTTGACGCCCGACTCCTGCACCGTCGGCAGGTCCGGCAGCAGCGCCGATCGCGTCGGACTCGACACCGCCAGCGCCCGCAGCTTGCCGCCCTGGACGTTGCCGATCGAGTTCGGGATTGGCACGAACATCATCGGAATGTGGCCGCCGACCAGATCGCTCATTGCCGGTCCCGAGCCTTTGTAGGGAATGTGCTGCAGCTTGACGCCGGTCGCGCTGGCGAACAGTTCGGCGGCGAGATGGTTGGCGGTGCCGACACCGGGCGATCCATAGGGCACCGGCGACGGCGACGCCTTCGCATAGGCAATGAACTCGGCCACGGTCTTCACCGGCACCGACGGGTGCACCACCATGACGCTCGGCGCCGTGCCGATCATCCCGATCGGTGCGAAGTCCTTGCGCGGATCGTAGCCGGCGCTGGTGTAAAGACTGGGCGCAATGGCCAGCGTGCCGGTGTAGCCGAGCACGATGGTGTAGCCATCGGGCGCCGCTTTCGCCACCGCGCGCGTGCCGATGGTGCCGCCGGCGCCGCCACGATTGTCGACCACCACCTGCTGGCCGAGCGTGGCCGACATCTTGTCGGCGACGTTGCGCGCCATCACCGTGGTGCTGCCGCCGGGCGGGAACGGCACCACCAGCGTGATCGGCCGGTTCGGATAGTCCTGCGCCGCCGCGGGAGCCGCGAACGACAATGCCAGCACAGCAAAAGCGAGACCCTTCAGCGACGAGCACATGACGTCCTCCCCGAGTTGAGTTTCTCAGCCGCAGCGCGTTTCAGTCGACCTTCAAACCGAGCTTGCGGACCAGCGCGCCCCATTTCTTTTCTTCGATGTCGATGTCCCTGGCGTATTCGGCCGCCGTCGACGACATCGGATCGCCGCCTTCGGCCTGGATGCGCTTCTTGACGTCCTCGTCGGTGGCGAGCTTGCGCAGCTCGGCGCTGAGCGCCTCGACGATCGGCTTCGGCGTCCCGGCCGGCGCCAGCACGCCGTAGTGCAGATCGGCCTCGAAGCCCGGCATGCCGGACTCGTCGAAGGTCGGCACGTCCGGCAGCAGCGAGAAGCGCTTCTTGCTGCTCACGGCGATGGCGCGCAGCTTGCCGGCGGCGAGGTTGCCGAGCGCCGGCGGCAGCACGCCGAAGGCGACCGGCACGTGGCCGCCGAGCAGATCGTTCATCAAGGGCGCGGTGCCCTTGTAGGGAATGATGGCGACATCGATGCCGGCTTCCGACTTGAAGTATTCCGCCGACATGTAGCCGCCGGTGCCGACCGCCGAACTGCCGAGGTTCATCTTGCCCGGCTCCTTCTTGGCCATGGCGATGACATCTTTCACCGTCTTGGCGGGGAACGTCGGATGCGCCAGCAGCGCCACCGGCAGCGAGGCGACGAGGCCGATGGCCTCGAAGTCCTTGCGCGGATCCATGTTCATGCTGGCGTAGAGGCTGGGATT
The DNA here is from genome assembly GCA_022843325.1 of Pseudolabrys sp. GTDB lineage: Bacteria > Pseudomonadota > Alphaproteobacteria > Rhizobiales > Xanthobacteraceae > Pseudolabrys. The sequence goes on from JALHNV010000034.1 coordinate 12,704, forward strand.
GATCGAGATGGTGCCGGTATGGCCGAGCAGCAGCGTGTAGCCGTCGGGCGCGGCGCGGGCGACGCCGCGGGTGCCGATGGTGCCGCCGCCGCCGCCGCGGTTCTCGACGACGAATTGCTGCTTGAAGGCTTCCGAAAGCTTCTGCGCCACCACGCGGGCCATGGCATCGACGCCGCCGCCGGGCGGGAAAGGCACCACCAGCGTCACCGTGCGGGTCGGATAGTCGGCGGCGCGCGCGCCGCCCCATGTCAGGCAACCAGCAGCCAGCACAACGGCGGCAAGGCGAGCAACGACGCCCGCAACAGACAGAGCCATGAAGTCCTCCCGGGTCCGATCAGGCCGTTCTGCGACCTTTTGTCATCCCGCATCGTGCAGTCGAAAACGAGGCTAGGCAATGGGATTAACGGCGCCGGCAGACGATTTTGCAGCACAAAAACCGGACCCGGGAAAACCCGGGCCCGCCGTTGCGACAGACGCTGTAAGGGCGCGAAGCGGCGTCTCGACTCGAGACGGTCAGTGCACGCTGGCGAGACCGTTCTGCCTCAGGCGCTCGATCTGTTCTTTGAGCAGGAGTTTTTTGCGTTTGAGTTCGACAACCCTCAGGTCGTCGACCGCAGGATGAACCAGGCAATCGTTAATTTCGGCTTCGAGTGCCTGATGTTTGCGTACAAGTTCCGTAAGGTGCGATTGCAGCGACATTCAGTATGTCTCCTCAATCAATGGCCCCGTCTCCCAATTAAGTCCGGCACGGACTCAATACAAGATCGACGCTACACCCGGTCGCAGGCTCCGGCAATCAGACACGACGTCCTTGATGGGCCGTATTTTTACGTAGCGCCTGTACCGGGTTGTGGAAAACGTGATAATTGTAACCAATGCTGCGCCGGCCGCGCGGCAACAACTGCGGTGCCAATGAACAGCAACGACGACGAGCGCGGATTGCGGGAGCAGTTGGCGCGTCTGCACCAGGAGCACCGCGATCTCGACGCAGCGATCGCGGCGCTGGCCACCTCGCCCGGCTCCGATCTGATCCAGGTGCAGCGGCTGAAGAAGCGCAAGCTGGTGCTGCGCGACAAGATCCGTCAGATCGAGGACGTGCTGACGCCGGACATCATTGCGTAGAGCGCCATCGCCTGGTGCCCCGATAAAGCGAAGCGCAATCCGGGCTACATGAACGAACCGCCCTATCCCCGCCGCTCGTTCTTGCGGGCATACATCGCCCGGTCCGCCGCATCGATCAGCGCCGCCGCCGCGGAATCCGGCGCCAGCGCCACGGCGCCGACGCTGGCTTCGACGGCGATGTGCGCGCCATCCCACATGACGCTGGCGGCGGCCACCGCCTGTTCGAGATCGCGCGTTTTGGCCGCGGCGAGAGCCTCGCCGACATTCCACATCAGCACGGCGAACTCGTCGCCGCCGAGCCGGGCCACCACGTCCGAGGCGCGGACATGCGCCTTGATCTCGGCCACGACCGCCTTGAGCAAGGCATCGCCGGCGGCATGGCCGTGGCGGTCGTTGACCGTCTTGAAGCCGTCGAGATCGACGTAGAGCAACGCCGCCTCGGCGCCATAGCGCGTGATGTAGGACAGCGAGCGCGCCAGTTCGCGCTCGAAGCCGCGGCGGTTGAAGACATCCAGCAGCGGGTCGACGTCGGCGCGCGCTTCGAGCTCCGCGATCTTCCATCCCGCGTCGAGCAATTCGCTCTTCAGCCGCTCGATCTCGGCGGCCATGTCGGCCGGGTCCGCGCCCGGGCCGTAGGTCGGGTTCCGTTGTTCAGATGCCACGTCGTTATCCCGTATTCTGTGAGCCAGACGTGCGGCACGGCCATTTCGCCTTGCCACCGGGGGGTCGGAACCTATAATCCGCCGCTTCCTTCCGCAAGCAGTGCGGAAGTCGGGGCACGATATCATGGCGGCAAAACCGGTTGCGATCATAATGGGCAGTCAATCCGACTGGGCCACCATGAAGCATGCCGCCGAGACCCTCGACGCCCTCAAGATCGGCTATGACGCGCGCATTGTCTCGGCCCACCGCACGCCGAAGCGGCTCTACGACTTCGCCAGCACGGCGCGCGACAACGGCTTCAAGGTGATCATCGCCGGCGCCGGCGGCGCCGCCCACCTGCCCGGCATGGCCGCCTCGATGACGGCGCTGCCGGTGCTCGGCGTGCCGATGAACACCCACGCGCTGGAAGGCAAGGATTCGCTGCTGTCGATCCTGCAGATGCCGGGCGGCATTCCGGTCGGCACGCTGGCCATCGGCAAGCCGGGCGCGATCAATGCCGGCCTGCTGGCGGCCGCGGTGCTGGCGCTGTCGGACGACAAAATCGCCAGGCGGCTCGATGCCTGGCGCGCGAAGCAAACCGCTTCCGTCGCGAAGAAGCCGAAGGACTGACGATGCGCTGGTCCCAATCTCCGCTCATTCCCGCGAAAGCGGGAATCCAGAGCCGCCTGTCGTGGCGCAAAGATCTGGATCCCCGCTTCCGCGGGGATGAGCGGAGTTTTGCCGCACCCTTTCCGTGGCAGGCATAACTTGCTGAAAGCAGGCTCCACCATCGGTATTGTCGGCGGCGGCCAGCTCGGTCGCATGCTGGCGCTCGCGGCGGCGCGGCTCGGCCTGCACTGCCATATCTATTCGCCGGAGAAGAATTCCTGCGCCTTCGAAGTGGCGGCGGCCGCGACCTGCGCGCCCTACGACGACGAGACGGCGCTGGCGCGCTTCGCCGCGGCCTGCGACGTCATCACCTACGAGTTCGAGAACGTGCCGGCCAAGACCGCGGCCTATCTCGCCCGGCGCAAGCCGGTGCTGCCGGATCCGCGGGTGCTGGAAATCACCCAGGACCGGCTGATCGAAAAGAACTTCCTCACCGAGCTCAAGATCCCGACCGCTCCTTACGCCTCGGTGCACAGCGCCACGCAGTTGGCCGAAGGCATCGCCAAGGTCGGCCTGCCCGCGGTGCTGAAGACCAAGCAGCTCGGCTATGACGGCAAGGGTCAGGCCAAGATCGCCAAAAACGGCGATCCGGCCGCCGCCTGGCGCAGCGTGCGCGGCGCGCCCAGCATCGTCGAGGGCTTCATCGCCTTCGAGCGCGAGGTCTCGGTGATCGCGGCGCGCAGCGCCGACGGCAAGGTCGAATGCTTCGAGGTGACCGAAAACGAACACCGCGACCACATCCTGCATACCTCGCGCGTGCCGGCCAAGGTGACGCCGGCGCTCGCGGCGGACGCCAGGCGCATCGCCACCCGCATTGCCAAGGCCTTCGACTATGTCGGCGTGCTGGCGGTGGAAATGTTCGAGGTCCGCAAGGGGCGCACGCGCACGCTGATGGTCAACGAGATCGCGCCGCGCGTGCACAATTCCGGCCACTGGACCATCGACGGCGCCACCGTCTCGCAGTTCGAGCAGCACATCCGCGCCGTCGCCGGCTGGCCGCTGGCCAAGCCCGTCCGGCTCGGCAAGGTCGAGATGATCAACCTGATCGGCGACGAGGTGAACGACGCCGCGCAGTGGCTCACCGTCCCCGGCGCCGCGGTCCATGTCTACGGCAAGGGTGCCCCCAGCCCGGGCCGCAAGATGGGGCATGTCACGAAGGTCATTTCGCGGTAGAGTTGCCCCCCTCACGGGAGGCCCTCATGCCGCGCAACACGCGTTTTCCGGATCGCCTGCGCCTGCCGCTCGACTTCGCCCCCGGGCCGCTGGCCGCCGACATGGCTGCGATCACGCTGTCGGGCTGGACCCCGCATTTCGTCCGCCAGAACTACGAGGGCGACTGGGACGTGCTCCCGCTGCGGGCCCCGGCCGGCGCCCGCCACCCGATCCAGATGATCTATTCCGACCCCGCCTGTGCCGACTTCGTCGACACGCCGCTGCTGGCCGCCTCGGCGTCGTTCCGGCGGGTGCTGGCGGCCTTCGCCTTTCCGCTGCAGGCGGTGCGGCTGATGCGGCTGACCCCGGGTTCCCTGATCCGGGAACACCGCGACCACGACCTCAGCTTCGAGGACGGCATGGTCCGCATCCATGTGCCGGTCACGACCAATGACGGCGTCGATTTCCGGCTCAACGGCGTGCGCTGCGTGATGCCGGCGGGCTCGGTCTGGTACCTGCGGCTGTCCGACCCGCACAGCGTCGCCAATCGGGGTGGAACCGACCGGGTCCATCTGGTGATCGATGCCGCGGTCAATGACTGGCTCGGCGCCCTTTTGGAGCGGGCAGCGGCTGGCGCCCCGGCGCTTTAGGGCCTATGTACAGGCGTCCGGGAGGCCCTTTTCGGGCCCGCCGATGGACTCGCCGTCCCAATTCTGTTACAGCCGCGCGACTCAAAAGCCCCCGCGATTGCTGGGGTTTTGACCGAAAACCCGTCCGAGCCACCAACGAAGGAGCAAGCGTGCAAGTTCTCGTTCGCGATAATAACGTCGATCAGGCCCTCAAGGCGCTCAAGAAGAAGATGCAGCGTGAGGGCATTTTCCGCGAAATGAAGCTTCGCGGCCATTACGAAAAGCCGTCGGAAAAGAAGGCGCGGGAAAAGGCGGAAGCGATCCGTCGCGCCCGCAAGCTGGCGCGCAAGAAGATGCAGCGCGAAGGCCTGCTGCCGATGAAGCCGCGTGTCATTCCGGGCGCTGCCGGTCCGGGCGGTGCGGGTGCAGGCGGTCGTGGCGGCGCCGGTGGCGCAGGCCGCAGCGGTCCGCCGCGCTTCTAAAGAATTCGCTTCGACGGGTTTCGGTCGAAAGAGCGCGGGCGCTGGTCGCCCGCGCTTTGCGTTTGAGGATGCAACATGCGTGACCATCGTCTGATCGGATTGCTGCTTGCGCCGCTGCTGCTGTTCGCAGCCGCGCCCGCTGTCGCTGAAACCAAGCTCAGCGACCTCGCGGGCACGTGGAGCGGCAGCGGCACCGATCGCGACACGCCGATGGCCGCGGCACAGCCGACGCAATGCCGCGCCCGCGTCACCGCCGATCTGACGCGGCTCACCAGCGACATGACGTGCAACGGTCAGGCCGGCCTGATGAAGCAGGTCCGCCTCGCCGTGACGCTGAGCGGCACGCAATTCACCGGCACCGCCGAGCAGATCAGTTCGATGCGCAACAGCAGCGCCAAGCCGACACGGCGCAGCGGCACGGTCACGGGCACACGGCGCGGCGATAGCGCGATGTTGACGGTGCGGTTTCCCGGCCTGACGCCGAACGCCACGGTGACAATGACCCTGACATCACCGGCGTCGTTCGGCCTGACGGTCTCGACGCTGGGGTCGACACTGACGCAGGTCGACTTCAACCGCGCGCGCTGACGCGTGTCCCGGGCGCAGCGCAGCTACTGCGGCCCGAACACAAAGCGCGTGCCGACCGCCGAGTGGATCACCTTGTCGCCCAGCGACGCGCGCGCGAGGTCGTAGAAGCGGTCGCCGGTGCAATGCGCGGTGACCAGATAATCCGGATCGATGTCGCGGAATTCATCGATCGTCTTGTTGATGTAGTCATCGCCCAGCGGCGGCACGACGTGGAAGCCGCCGATCACGGCATGCACCTTGTCGATGCCCGACGCCGCCATCGCCTGCCGCACCGTGTTGATGACGCCGCGGTGGCTGCACGAGGTGAGCACCACCAACCCCTTGTCGCGCACCATGTAATTGGTCGCGATCTCGTGGTCGAAATCGTCGGGGATGTAGGTGCCGGTGTTCTTCTCCGGCGGCATGTCCTCGGGGAAGCAGCCGAAGCCGTCGACGATGCCGATGAATTCGGTGCTCGGCTGCAGCGGCTTCTCGAACGAGGTCTGGCCGATGCGGCCGGTGGTGAAGGCATGGTCGGCGACGATGGCCGGCTCGGACGCCATCATCAGCGTCAGGTCGGCGTCGAGGATCGCCTTGCGGTCGAGCGCGCCGAAATTGCCGCCCGGATTGCGCCGCAGGCAGAAGCAGTCCTCGCCGCCGACATAGAACGGCAGCTTCTTCTTCAGCGCGCTGCCCTTGGCATTGAGAAAGCCGACCATGCCGCCGAAGTGGTCGTAATGGCCGTGGCTCAGCACCATGGCGTCGAATGTCGCCGGATCGATGTTGAGGATTGCCAGGTTGTTGAGCAGCACCTCCGGCGTATAGCCGAAGTCGATCATGACATTGCGCTCGACCTCGCCGGCGAAGGACTGCGCGTGCATGGCCAGGCCCCACTCGCCGTTGAGAATGGTGCGCGGCGGCCGGTCGGGGTGCGTGTTGCCGCTCTTGCGCTCGATGGTGAGGCCGTCGCGCTTTTCGTTGGCGACAAACTGGATGACGATGTTGTCGGTGACCATGCGCACCGCCAGCCGGTCGACCACCGGCACGTCGCCGCGCAACGTCTTGGCCGGCGCGGTCCGCCGGCCGGCGGCCATCGCCGCAATCATCGCCGAGACGAAACCGGCGCCCCCGGAGCACAGCGCGCCGAGATCGGCGGCCGGCGCGACGCAGTTGCAGACATTGAACAGCATATCAAATTCCCCCGGCCGATTGTCGTCGCCGATCCTACAGTGCCCTTCAGAGCGTGGCGAGAAACGCCTTCACCGTTTTCTCGGCGCCGTGATCGTCGAGGTCGACGTGGCGGCCCTGCGGGAAACGCACCATGCGCTTGGGCTCGCCCGCCAGCGCGAACAGGCGTTCGCCGGAAGAAATCGGCACCACGCCGTCGCGCTCGCCATGCATCACCAGCAGCGGCGCTTTCACGTTGGCGATGCGCAGGTCGGAGCGGAACGTGTCCTTCATCAGCCAGCGCACCGGCACGAAGGGATAGGCCGCGGCGCCGAGGGCGGCGGCGCTGACGAAGGGCGCATCAAGGATGAGGCCGGCGACCGGCCGTTCGGCGGCCAGCGCCACCGCGACCGCGCTGCCGAGCGATTCGCCGAACGGCACGATGCGCTGCCCCGGATATTGCGCAGTGATAAAATCATATGCCGCGCGCGCATCGCGGATCAGGCCGTCCTCGCTGGGCGTGCCGCTGGAGCCGCCATAGCCGCGATAGCTCAGCGCCAGCAGCCCGGTGCCATCGGCCGTCAGCCAGCGGAACCGTCCGGCGCGCTGATGGAGACCGCCGGCATTGCCCTGGAAATAGATCACCACCGGCTTGCCATCGCGCGGCGGCACCAGCCAGGCGTGCAGCGTCTCGCCATCATCGGTAGTAAGGCGGATGTCTTGCGCCTGCGGCAATCCGCCCTGCGCCGCCGTGCGATGAGCCGTGTCAGGAAAGTACATCAGCGAGCGCTGGAAGATGTACATCAGCGCCAGCACCGCGACATAGCCCAGCACGGCGACGATAACGATCGATTTCAATGTGGACATCAGAAATGCTAGCACGGCGGCCATGGATGCCGACCTGACAATTCGTCCCGCGACCGACGCCGACGATGACGCCATCTGGCAGATCCTGGAGCCGACCTTCCGCGCCGGCGAGACCTACCCAATTCCACGCGACATCCCGCGCGGCGACGCCCTCGCCTATTGGCGCAGCCCCGGCCACACCGTGTTCGTGGCGCAAGCCAGCGATGCAATTCTGGGCAGCTATTATCTCCGCGCGAACAATCGTGGCGGCGGCGCCCATGTCGCCAATTGCGGCTACATGGTGCTTTCCACCGCCAGCGGCCGCGGCGTGGCGCGGGCGATGTGCCGCCACTCGCTGGAACAGGCCAAGGAACGGGGCTTCCAGGCCATGCAGTTCAACTTTGTCGTCGCCTCCAACAGCCGGGCGGTCCGGCTGTGGCAGGCCTGCGGCTTTGCCGTCGTGGGGCGGTTGCCAGGCGTTTTTAACCATCCCGCTCTCGGCCCGGTCGACGCACTGGTCATGCACCGGACGCTCTAGCGCGACCGCGCGTTAAAATCGTTTGCGGTGCAACCATTTGAGCCGGGGGACGTTTCGATCAGGGGTGGGTAACCAGATGGGATGTAAACCGGGGCCTCTTAAGCGGATTCGGGATCGACTTGACGATGGATAAGCCGGGCTTTTTGGAAAGCGAGTTCAAACGGCTGGTTGCGACCCGCGATGACGGGCCGGCCGACGACAATGTTGTGCCTTTTTCCGAGTCCGCCCGTCCGCCACCGAACCGGCAGGAGCGGGAGCGCCGGTTCCATGCGCTGCTCAACGCCCTGCCCGCCGCCGTCTATACGACCGACGCCAATGGCCTGGTGACTTATTACAACGACGCCGCCGCCGCGCTGTGGGGTAACCGCCCGGCCCTCGGCCAGCAGGAGTGGTGCGGTTCGCACGAAATGCTCTCCCCTGACGGCATGCCGCTGCCGCACGACCAGTCCCCGATGGCGGTCGCGATCAAGGAAAACCGGCCGGTGCGCGGGCTGGAAGGCGCCACGCTGCGTCCCGACGGTACCTGCGTGCCATGGCTGGCCTACCCGACGCCGCTGCATGACGAGGACGGCCACCTGGTCGGCGCCGTCAACATGCTGGTCGACATCACCGAGCGCAAGCAGATCGAGGAGCAGCAGTCGCTGATGGTGCGCGAGCTGCACCACCGCGTGAAGAACACGCTGGCCACGGTGCAGGCCATCATGGGCTCGACCGCGCGGTCGGCGGAAACCATCGAGGAGTTCAAGACGGCACTGATCGCACGCATCGGCTCGCTGGCGCGCACCCACCGGCTGCTGACCGACGACGGGCCGACGGTGTCGTTCGGCGACATCCTGAAGAACGAACTCGATGCCTTCGATGACGGCAGCGAAGGCCGCATCACGCTGACCGGCCCCGAAGTGAAGCTGTCGTCGCAACTGGCGGTGTCGCTTGGCATGGCCGTGCACGAGTTGACTACCAATGCCGCCAAATTCGGCGCGCTGTCGATGTATGGCGGCAAGATCGACGTTAACTGGGCCATCACCATCGAAAAGACGCGGCGGACGCTGACCTTCAACTGGGTGGAAAGCAGCGGCCCTGAGGTGTCCGAACCGCTGCGTCACGGCTTCGGCTCCCGGCTCCTGGACTTCGTGCTGCCCGGCCAGATTCAGGCCAAGGCCACGGTCGATTATCGCCGCGAAGGCGTCCAGATCCACTGCGTCGTGCCGCTGCCGCTGGAAGATGAATCGGATACGGCGGATACCGCCTGCGATCCCCGTTAACGGTTTGCAAACCACGTCTGTTTACGTTTCGTAAACCGGCTGAGCACCCGCCGTTCCGGAGCGCCTATGCTCGATACCGTGATCCTGCTGACCGGTCCCGTCGATGAGACGGTGCTGGCTGAGGTGCTGCAACGGCACAATCCGGCCCTCGCCATCCGCTCGGTCAAGACGCTGGCGGAGCTGGAGGCGATCGATGGCGACACGCTGGCGCGCGCGCGGCTTGTCGCCTTCGTCACGCCGGTGATCGTGCCGGCGCGCATCCTCGATCGGATCGGCCATGGCGGCTACAATTTCCATCCCGGCCCGCCGCATTATCCCGGCTGGGTGCCGTCGCATCTCGCGGTCTATGAGCGCGCCACGCAATATGGCGCCACCGCGCATCGGATGACGGCGCGGGTCGACGCCGGCCCGATCGTCGATGTCGGCCTGTTCGCGGTGCCGCCCGGCACCTCGGTGCTCGATCTCGAGCGCATGGCGTTCAAGGCGCTGGCGCGGCTGTTCTGGCAGCAGGCCAAGCCGCTGGCGACGCAGGCCACGCCGCTGGCCGAACTGCCGGTCGCCTGGAGCGGCCGCAAAAGCACGCGCCGGATGTACGAGGCGCTGTGCGAAATCCCGGCCGATATCACCAAGGACGATCTCGACCGCCGGATTGCCGCCTTCGGCGAGGGCCATTTCGGCACCTTCCCGACCGTGACGCTGCATGGCCACCGCTTCCGCCTTGTCGACGTCGACAGCAGAGCCGCTGTTGAATCGCCGGCGCTGGCCCCGGCAGAGCCGCGCAGCATGGCTGCGGTCTAACCACGACGACGCGGCGATCCGTCGCACAGGCGCGCTCGCGCACGATCACACGCGATCACCATCGCGTCATTCGCGCCCATAGTGACCCGCCGCGGGTCGACATGAATGCGCGCCGGATGCATGAGTAACCTATCCCCCGCGAATCGAGGAATTCCGCAGCGATGGCGATCGATCGACGTTTGTTCGTACTTGGCATGCCCGCTCTGCTCGCCGGTTGCGTCACGCAGCGCACGCCGCACGTCGAACTGCAGATGCCGTTCGGACTGCATTATCAGACCATGTATGCGGCCATCGACACCGAGCCCTTTCCGGTTCCCGCGGTGGATCTCAGCAGGGTCGATCCGGAATATCTCCGCCGCGAGGTCGCCTACGCGACGCGCGAACAGCCGGGCACCATCGTCGTCGATACGGGTGAGCGTTATGCCTATCTCGTGATGGAGAACGGCCGCGCCCTGCGCTACGGCGTCGGCACCGGCCGCGAGGCGGCGTTCAATTTCCAGGGCAGCGCCATCATCCTGCGCAAGGCGGAATGGCCGCGCTGGACGCCGACGCCGACCATGATCGCCCGCGAGCCGGAGCGTTACGCGAAATATGCCGGCGGCCTGGCCGGCGGTCCGGAAAACCCGCTCGGCCCGCGCGCTCTCTATCTGTTCAAGGACGGCAAGGACACGCTGTATCGCCTGCACGGCACGACGGAGCCCGAGACCATCGGCACGACGGTATCGTCGGGCTGCGTGCGCCTGCTCAATCAGGACATCATCGACCTCTATCGCCGGGTGCCGATCGGCACCAAGGTCGTCGTGATGCCGGCCACGCCGCTGATGTCCTAAGCGGCGGCGGCGCCTGCCCGCCGCTCACGCTCCGCGGCGCTGATACGCCGCGTCGCCACCGCGGCGCCTACATCCCCTTGACGATGCTCTCGGTCATCTTCTTGGCGTCGCCGAGCAGCATCATGGTGTTGTCGCGGTAGAACAGCGGGTTGTCGATGCCGGCATAGCCCGACGCCAGCGAGCGCTTGATGAACATCACGGTGCCGGCCTTCCACACCTGGAGCACCGGCATGCCGTAGATCGGCGACGACTTGTCGTCTTCGGCCGCCGGATTGGTGACGTCATTGGCGCCGATGACGAAGGCGATGTCGGCCTGGGCGAATTCCGAGTTGATGTCTTCGAGCTCGAACACCTCGTCGTACGGCACGTTGGCTTCCGCCAGCAGCACGTTCATGTGGCCCGGCATGCGGCCGGCGACGGGGTGAATGGCGTATTTGACCTCGACGCCTTCCTTCTTGAGATGGTCGGCCATCTCGCGCAGCGCATGCTGGGCCTGCGCCACCGCCATGCCGTAGCCCGGCACGATGATGACCTTCTGCGCATTCTTCATGATGTAGGCGGCGTCTTCGGCCGAGCCGAGCTTGACCGGCTTCTGCTCGCCGCCGCCAGCCGGTCCCGCCACTTCGCCGCCGAAGCCGCCGAGAATGACCGAGATGAACGAGCGGTTCATGCCCTTGCACATGATGTAGGACAGGATCGCGCCCGATGAGCCGACCAGCGCGCCGGTGATGATCAGCGCCGAATTGCCGAGCGTGAAACCGATGCCGGCCGCCGCCCATCCCGAATAGGAGTTGAGCATCGAGATGACCACCGGCATGTCGGCGCCGCCGATCGGCACGATGATCAGCACGCCGAGCACCAGCGCGATCACCGTGACCAGCCAGAAGTCCAGCGTGCTCTGCGACACCACCAGGCCGTAGATGAAGAAGATCAGCGCCAGCACCAGCGCGATGTTGATGACGTGGCGGCCCGGCAGCATGATCGGCGCGCCGCCCATGCGGCCCGACAGCTTGAGGAAGGCGATCACCGAACCGGTAAACGTCAGCGCGCCGATGGCGACGCCGATGGCCATTTCGACAAGGCTCGCCTTGTTGATGTTGCCGACGGTGCCGATGTCGAAGGCCTGCGGCGCGTAGAAGGCGCCGGCCGCGACCAGCACGGCCGCCATGCCGACCAGCGAGTGGAAGGCCGCGACCAGTTCCGGCATCGAGGTCATCGGCACCTTGCGGGCGATCACCGCGCCGATGCCGCCGCCGATGGCAATGCCGCCGACGACCAGGATCCAGCCGATGGCGTCGGTCGGCGGATGCGCCGCCAGCGTCGTCAGCACGGCAATGGTCATGCCGGTCATGCCGAGCAGGTTGCCGCGCCGGCTGGTGTCGGGCGACGACAGTCCGCGCAGCGCCTGGATGAACAGGACGCCGGCGACGAGGTAAAGCAAAGCGGCGAGGTTGGCGCTCATGCTGCTACTTCTTCTTTTTCTGATACATCGCCAGCATGCGGCTGGTGACCAGGAAGCCGCCGAAGATATTGACCGAGGCGAACACCAGCGCGACGAAGCCGAGCGCGCGCGCCCAGACCGGGCCGCTGCTGTCGGCGGCCAGCGGCACGCCGACCGCGAGCAGCGCGCCGACCACGATCACCGACGAGATGGCGTTGGTCACCGACATCAGCGGCGTGTGCAGCGCCGGCGTCACCGACCACACCACGTAGTAGCCAACGAAAACGGCCAGCACGAAGATGGAGAGGCGGAACACGAAGGGATCAACCGCGGTCGCTATGTGGTCCATGGCAATTCCTTACTTCTTAAAATCGCGGCATCGTCAGCGTCGTCATCTCACGCCGCCGTCTTCGGCATGAAGTTCGGATGCACGATGGCGCCATCGCGCGTCAGCACGGTCGCCTTGACGAGTTCGTCGTCCCAGTTGATCGCCAGCTTCTTTTCCTTCTTGTCGATCAGCGTGTCGACGAAGGTCAGCAGGTTCTTGGCATAGAGCGCCGAGGCCGAGGCGGCGAGACGGCCCGCGACATTGAGATGGCCGACGATCTTGACGCCGCCGACCAGCTCGGTGGCGCCGGCCTTGGCGCCTTCGACATTGCCGCCGCGCTCGACCGCGAGATCGATGATCACCGAGCCGGGCCGCATCGACGCCACCATCTCCTTGGTGATCAGCCGCGGCGCCGGACGCCCCGGGATCAGCGCCGTGGTGATGACGATGTCCTGCTTCTTGATGTGCTCGGCCACCAGCGCCGCCTGCTTGGCCTGGTATTCCTTGGACATTTCCTTGGCGTAGCCGCCGGCGGTCTGGGCGTTCTTGAATTCCTCGTCCTCGACCGCCAGGAACTTGGCGCCGAGACTTTCGACCTGTTCCTTGGTGGCGGGGCGCACGTCGGTGGCGGTGACGATGGCGCCCATGCGGCGCGCCGTGGCGATCGCCTGCAGGCCGGCGACGCCGACGCCCATGACGAAGATCTTGGCCGCCGGCACGGTGCCGGCCGCGGTCATCATCATCGGCAGCGCACGGCCGTATTCGGACGCGGCATCGACGACGGCGCGGTAGCCGGCGAGATTGGCCTGGCTGGACAGCACGTCCATCGACTGCGCGCGGGTGATGCGCGGCATCAATTCCATGGCCACCGCGATCAGCCCGGCATCGGCCATCTGCTTGAGCGCGGCCTCGTTGCCGTAGGGGTCCATGATGGCGACGACCAGCGCGCCCGGCTTGTAGGCGGCGAGCTCGTTCGGCGCAGGCCGGCGCACCTTGAGCACCAGATCGGCCGTCCTGGTGACGTCCTCGCCGATCTCGGCGCCGGCGGCCTCGTAATCGGCGTCGGCAATGCCCGACGCATGGCCGGCGCCGCGCGCGACCGCGACCTCGGCGCCGAGCGTCTTGAACTTCTTCACGGTCTCCGGCGTCGCCGCGACCCGAGGCTCTCCGGCATCGGTCTCACGCGCTATGGCAATCCGCATTCGCTCCCCCGCCCCGCCTCAAGTTCTTGGAAGTTCCGACGCTAGTGCGCCAGTGCCGTGAAGACGAAAATCAGGAAGCAGATCGCGAAGGCGATGTAGCTCGACGTCTTGCTGCCCGTGACCAGCCCGGGGATGGCGCCGATGATGGCGATGATGAACACCGGCAGCGCCATGAACCAGCGTCCGAAAACGCCGCCAACGGTCAGGCCGATCAGAAGATTGATGACGTGGACGGTGCCGACGAAGGTGATCTCGACGAAGCGCTCGTAGGTGCTCTCGTGGGCCGGAAGATCGTTGCCGGTAGCGGTCAGATATTCGGTATTGCCGTGGTCGGCCATAGGGGCAGGTCTCCGGGACTAGCAATTGCGGCGCTTGTGGGGTTAGCGCAATTGCAGCCGCAGGGCAACGGTCGGAAACGCTACGGGCGCAGGGAGAATCCGGCGCGCGGTCAGTCCGCTGTGGACGGCTGGAGATCGACCGCCGCCAGGGCGGCGGTTTGCCGCGCCGCCACCTGATCCACCGAAAAGTTCTCGATCGCCTCGTTGAACAGGCGGTGGAAATTCAGCTCCGCCGCCAGATGCAGGAACACGGCGCCGAGCCCGATCGCGGCGCGGTCCATGAACACGAATTCGCGCGGCACGGTGACCGGACCCTTGGCCTTGAGCGCCTGGTGCACCCGGAACGCTTCCTTGCGGCCGTATTCCGAGGGTTTGACGCCGTCGGCAATGGTGCGCACGCGGTCGTCCAGCATCGGCCCGTAGATGAAGCGGGCCCAGATGTTGAGCGTATCGATCAGGTCGCGGTTGAGGCGCTTGAAGCCCCAGGTCTCGTAGGCGTGGACCACCCGGTCGTCGTCGCCCTCTTGCAGGCCGCGGTAGAGATCGACCACGCCGCCGACGAAGCTGGGCGGAAAGATGCGGATGCAGCCGTAGTCCAGCAGATTGATGCCGCCCGGTTTCCCTTTCGCATCGTCGAACACGGTGTAATTGCCGAGGTGCGGATCGCCATGGATGACGCCGAAGCGGCTGAACGGCTGCCACCAGGCGGTAAACATGGCGTGGGCGAGCGTGTTGCGCTGCTTGAGCGGATCGTCCTTGTGGTCGAGCAGCTTGTGGCCCTCGAGCCAGTCCATGGTCAGCAGCCGCCCGGTCGACAGCGCGGGCCAGACCTTCGGCACCCGGATCGCGGGCTCGTCCTTGAGCATGTGCTGATAGAGCCGCGCGTGCTTGGCCTCGCGTTCATAATCGAGTTCCTCGCGCAGGCGGGCGGCGATCTCGACGGCGATCTCGCTGGTGTCGATCACCGGGTCGAAGCGCTTGCGGATCGAGAACAGCATGCCGAGCTGGCTGAGATCGGCTTCGACCGCCGACTGCATGTCGGAATATTGCAGCTTGCAGGCAAGCTGCGAACCGTCCGCGGCCGTGGCGCGATGCACCTGGCCGAGCGAGGCGGCGGCGGCCGGCTGATGCTCGAACGATTTGAACTTGTCCTGCCAGCCGGCGCCCAGCTCGGCGTTCATGCGGCGCTTGACGAAGGCCCAGCCCATCGGCGGCGCATTGCTTTGCAGCTTCATCAACTCGTTGGCGTATTCCGGCGGCAGCGCATCCGGTATGGTGGCGAGCAGTTGCGCCACCTTCATCATCGGGCCTTTGAGGCCGCCGAGCGCCGCGGTCAGCGCCACCGCATTGGCGGCGCGGTCGAGCGGCATGCCGAACAAGCGCGCGCCTGCCATGCGCGCGGCGACGCCGCCGACCTTGTGGCTGACGCGGGCATAGCGCTTGGCGCGGGCGGAGAAGCGGTTCTTTTCGAGGTCGGCCATGGGCATCATCTAATAGCAGATGGCCGAATAGAAAGGCGCGCTATGCGCCTGCGACATTCACGCTTTGGGCCAATTGTCCCTGATCCATCGGGCGAGGCCCTGCTCGTCGATTTCGCCAGCCGCAAGCCCCAGAATTACAGCCGCAGCATCGGCTTCCGATACGATGAAGTCGACGCCATTGATGCCAAGGAAGGTATAGATCGCCAGCAGCGACGTTCGTTTGTTGCCATCGACAAACGGGTGATTCTTGGCGATGCCATAGCCATAAGCAGCCGCGAGTTCTGGCAGTTCGGCGCCCTCGTAATCCCGCTTGTTGCGTGCGCGATTGAGCGCGGATTCGAGCATACCCATGTCGCGGATACCCGACGGACCGCCATGAATGGCAAGTTGCTCGTCGTGAATGGCGACGATCATTTCAACCGCCAGCCATTCAACCGGCTCGTTCATTTGGCGAGTTCAGCGAGCGCGTTGCGATAGATCTTCATGCCGCGCCGCGCGACTTCCATCGCCTTCTCAAACTTCGGATCGTAAGGCGTGAAGCGAATGCCACCCTCCGCGGTCACAGTCGCATAGAATGTATCGCCGGCGCTCAAACCCAATCGGCTCATCATCTCCTTCGGGATGATAAAGCCGGTCGAGTTTCCGATTTTCTTGAGCTGAACCGAGCCGAGAGACGCCGGGTCAGCTTCGATCTTCTTCTCAATGGACATAGGGGGCCTCCAGCGTTATACAAAACGTATAACACCGTTTTACATTCCGTACAACAACCGCTTGCCCCCTACCCCAGCGCCTCCAGCTCGCCGATCAGGTTGGCGATGACGCTCAGGCCGCCGTCCCAGAACTGCGGGTCGCGGGCATCCAGGCCGAACGGGGCCAGCAGCTCCGAATGATGCTTGGTGCCGCCGGCCGCCAGCATGGCGAGGTAGCGTTCGGCGAAGCCTTCCTCGGACCGCTCGTAGACCGCATAGAGCGAGTTCACCAGGCAGTCGCCGAAGGCATAGGCGTAGACATAGAACGGCGAATGAATGAAGTGCGGGATGTAGGTCCAGAACGTCTCGTAGCCGGGCTTGAGCTCGATCGCCGGGCCCAGGCTCTCGCTCTGCACCGACATCCACAATTCGCAAATCTTGTCCGGCGTCAGTTCGCCCTTGCGCCGCTCCAGATGCACCTTGCGCTCGAAGGTATAGAACGCGATCTGCCGCACCACGGTGTTGATCATGTCCTCGACCTTGGCGGCGAGCATGGCCTTGCGCTGCTTCTTGTCGGTGGTGTTGGCGAGCAGCTTGCGGAAGGTCAGCATCTCGCCAAACACGCTGGCGGTCTCGGCCAGCGTCAGCGGCGTCGGCGCCATCAGCGGCCCGTTCGGCGCCGCCAGCACCTGGTGCACGCCGTGGCCGAGTTCATGCGCCAGCGTCATCACATCGCGCGGCTTGCCCTGATAGTTCAGCAGCACATACGGATGCGCCGACGGCACGGTCGGATGGGCGAAGGCGCCCGGCTGCTTGCCCGGCCGCACCGGCGCGTCGATCCAGTTCTTGACGAAGAACTGGTCGGCGACTTCCGCCATGCGCGGCGAGAAGGCGCCATAGGCGGTGATCACCGTGGCGCGCGCGTCGGCCCAGGGAATGGTGCGCTGTGCCACCTTGGGCAGCGGCGCGTTGCGGTCCCAGTGCGGCAGCGTCTTTTTGCCGAACCATTTCGCCTTCAGCGCATAATAACGGTGCGACAGCTTCGGATAGGCGGCGCGCACCGCCTCGACCAGCGCCTCGACCACTTCCGGCTCGACGCGGTTCGACAGATGGCGCGCCTCGGCGACGTCCTTGAAGCCGCGCCAGCGGTCGGAAATCTCCTTGTCCTTGGCCAGCGTGTTGGTGATCAGCGTGAACGGCCGCAGATTTTCCTTGAACGTTTTGGCCAGCGCCTCGGCGGCCGCCTTGCGCTTCTTGCCGTCGGCATCCTGCAACAGGCTCAGCGCCGGCTCGATGCCGATGTCCTTGCCGCCGATCCTGAAGCGCAAGGCCGCGACGGTGTCGTCGTATTGCCGATTCCAGGCCGAGTACCCCGTCAGCGACTTCTCGTGAAACAGCTGCTCGAGCCGGTCCTCGAGCTGGTACGGTTTCTCCTTGCGCACGTCCTCGATCCACGGCCGGTAATGACCGAGCGGGCCGTCACGCATCGCGGCGTCGAGCACCGCGTCGTCGATACGGTTGATCTCGAGGTCGAAGAACAGCAGATGCGAGTAGGCATCGGTGATGCGTTCGCTCATGTCGCCGTAAAATTTGGTATAGGCCGGGTTGGTGCTGTCGGTGGCGTGCAGCAGACCCGAATAGGAGCCGATGCGGCCGAGCAGATCGCCGAGCGTTTCGTAGCGCTTGATTGCTTCGAGGAGACCCGGCGCGCCCGGCTCCGCTGCCAGCGCCGCCAGCCTGCCCTTGTACGCGGTCTCGAAGTCCGCGCTCTGACCGGCGATGGAATCGAGATCGCGCGCCAGCGCCGGGCTGTCGAGGCCGGGATAGAGATCGTCCAGGTTCCAGCCCGGCAGATCGCCCAGCTTTTTGTCGCCGGGCGCGCCGGCGGTCCTGCTAGCGGTCTTGCCGGGCGTCTTGCCGGCGGTCGGCTTGCGGCGAGCGGCAGTGCTGGTTTTCGTGCGAGGGGCCATTCACATCCGACAATCGTTAGAGGGTTGCGCGTTGAAGCAGCGGTCGCGGCTTGGCAACAAGATAGGCAGGAAAGCCGGTCTGGCAACCGCCAGACCGCCTGCGCCGCGCTTTTACCGGTGCGGCGGGCTGCCACAATCCATATTGCTTTCGCCCTGTTTCAGCGGTACTAACTCGGCCGGCTCGCGGACCGCTGCAACCGTGACGCCGGGCGACTTTGTACGGCCTAGCACGAGCAGACGTCCGGGCCCTCCCCGGATGAAGACCACCACCAGACCGGGCCCCTCTGGCAGCCGCGAGGCTGCGATGTCGGCTGGAAATAAAGAGCGGCCCGCTGTGTCCATAAGCCTGTTCGAACCCCGTTCGGCACGAGCCGTTCCGCGTCCTTGGCCGCGGCAACGGCAGGCTCATGACATGGCGCGCCGCGTCAACCCGATCATCGTAACAAGCATCAGAAACGGCTTACGCCCATGATGGAATTTCTCTATTCCCCCGTAATGGTGGCCTTCTTCCAGGTCGTCATGATCGACCTGGTTCTCGCCGGTGACAACGCCATCGTCATAGGTCTCGCCGCCGCGGGCCTCCCCGCGGATCAGCGCAAAAAGGCAATTCTGGTCGGCATCATCGCCGCCACCGTGCTGCGCATCGTCTTCGCCGGCATCACCACGCAATTGCTGCAGATCGTCGGCCTGTTGCTCGCCGGCGGCGTGCTGCTGCTGTGGGTGTGCTGGAAGATGTGGCGCGAGCTGCGCACATCGCACCAGGAAGAGCATGCCGCCCAGGAGGCCCTGGAAAACGCCGATCTCAACGCCGACGGCACCGTCGCTGACGGCGCGCCGCGCAAGACCTTCCGTCAGGCGGCCTTGCAGATCCTGATCGCCGACATCACGATGTCGCTCGACAACGTGCTCGCCGTCGCCGGCGCCGCCCGCGACCATCCTTACGTGCTGATCTTCGGCCTGGTGCTGTCGATCGCGCTGATGGGCGTCGCCGCGAGCTACATCGCCAACCTGCTGCAGAAGCACCGCTGGATCGCCTATGTCGGCCTGGCCGTGATCCTCTACGTCGCGGGTGAGATGATCTGGCGCGGCGCCCACGAGGTTCAGCCCTACGTCGGGCAGCTCCTCGGATAAGTCCTTGCGGCGGCCGCTCACAAGCGGCCGCCGCAGTTTCAACTGACAGCAAGTGAGGTCGACCTCGGCGCAGACGCCGATCCAGCAGGAGCGTTCCCCATGATTACCGTTCTTCAGTTCGCGGGCGGATTCGTCCTTTTGCTGTTTGGCGCCGAGTACCTGGTGCGCGGCGCCGTCTCGCTGGCGCGCCGTCTCAATGTCTCGCCGATGATCATCGGCATGACCATCGTCGCCTACGGCACCACGGCGCCGGAACTGGTGGTCAGCCTGCAGGCGGCGATCGACGGCCTGCCCGGCATCGCCGTCGGCAATGTGGTCGGCTCCAACATCGCCAATATCTTGCTGATCCTCGGCCTCTCCGCTGTCATCTTCCCGATCGTGGTCAGTCCGAAGGCGCTCTACCGTGACGCCGCCGTGATGGGTGGCTCGGCGCTGCTGTTCACGGCGCTGGCGCTGTCCGGCCGGATCGAGCGCTGGCAGGGCATCCTGATGGTCGCGGTGCTGGTCGGCTATTCGATCTATGCGTTCTGGTCCGAGCGCCAGCGCGGCAAGGCCAACGACGCCGGCGACCTGGCGGAAGAACTGTCGGACGAGTTCAAGGACCCGCCGCAGGCGACCTGGCTGTCGGTGCTCTGTGTCATCGGCGGCGTCGCCGCAGTCGTCACCGGTGCCAAGCTGCTGGTGACCGCCGCCGTCTTCACCGCGCGTTCGCTCGGCGTCGGCGAAGAGATCATCGGCCTCACCATCGTCGCGGTCGGCACGTCGCTGCCGGAACTCGCCACCGCCACCGTCGCCGCGCTCAAGAAACATTCCGAAGTCGCGGTCGGCAACATCATGGGTGCCGGCATCTATAATCTGCTGGCCATCATGGGTCTGGTGTCGGCGGTGTCGCCGGTCGATGTGCCGCGGCAGATCCTGGCCTTCGACCTGTGGTTCATGCTGGCCGTCACCGGCACGCTGCTGTTCTTCCTGTTGGTGCGGAAGGGTCTCGCGCGTCCGGTTGGCGCGGCGTTCCTGGCGCTGTTCGTCGCCTACACGGTGCTGCAGTACTACGGCGTCGAGCGGGTGTTCGGGCCGGCCAAGCAGGCCGCGGCCGGCATCGGCCTCAGCGGCTAAGCAATCGGGCAGCCGCGCGCGGTCACGTCTCTCGCGCGCGGCGGCTCAGCACGAACAGCAGCATCACCAGACACACATTGGTGAGCGCCAGCGCCGTCAGGATCAGCAGCGTCCAGCCGGCGCCGCCGAGCCGGTACGCCACCGCGCCGGCAAAGGGCGCGGCCGCCATCGCCACCATCACCGGCAGACCGAGCCGCCCGACCAGCGCCGGATAACGCTCGGGGCCGAACAGCGCCAGCGGCAGCGTGCCCTTGGCGATGGTGCCGATGCCGTTGCCGGCGGCATAGCCGATGACGCCGAGCGCGATAAACGTAAACTCGAACAGGAACAGCAGCACGCCGGTCGCGACCAGCAACGTCGACGCGATCATGGTCCAGATCGGGTGGTACTGATTGCCGGCGAAGCGCTCGATCATGCGCGCGCCGACCGCGGACGGACCGATCAGCGCGCCGAGCGCGACCGCCGCCGCCAGATCGAGACCGCGCGCCTGCAACAGCAGCAAGATGAGATTGCCCATCATCGACAGGATCGCCGCGGCGATGGTGACCACCGCCGCCAGCAGCACGAACAGCCACACCTCGTGGCGCGCCAGCCGCACGCCGGGCGTCACCGTCTGGCTGGCCGCCGGCGCAATGAACGAGCGGCGCGGCAGGATCAGCAGATACGCCGGCACGGCGACGCCGATAAACACCGCGGCATAGCCGAAGCACGCGCCGCGCCAGCCGGCATATTCAATGAGCAGCGCCGTGATCGGCCAGCACACGGTGCTGGCGAAGCCGCCAAACAACGTGACCGAGGCAATGGCGTTGCGCGCGTCGCGGCCATAGATGCTGCCGAGCGTGGCGAAGGCCGCGTCGTAGAGCCCCGCCCCCATGCCGCCGCCGATCACCACCCAAGCGGCGAGGTACCAGACGTAATTCTGCGCGGTCCCAAGCAGCAGCAATCCGGCGCCCATCAGCGCCGCGCCCGCTGCCAGCGCGACACGGCCACCGTTGGCGCCGATCAGGCGGCCGGCGCGCGGCGACACAATGCCGGCCACCAGGAGGCCGACCGAGACGCCGGCAATGACCCAGTCCGTCGTCCAGCCGGTATCCGCGACGATCGCCGGCGCCAGCACGGCCAGCAGATAGAACGTCGATCCCCAGGCGAGGATTTGCAGGAACCCCAGCACCGTCACGACGACGCGCGGGTTCGGCCGGCCGTCGGCGGTCGTGTCCATGCCGGCCATTGTCCACATTTGCAGCAGCGCCGGTAGCCCGGTGCGCAATAGTCTTCACAGCCCGTTAAGCAACAGCGGCGACACTGCACCAAATCGGCACAGCCGCCGTGCAGGAGTTCCCATGTCCGAAACCGTGCTCATAGTCGACGACGATCCGGTGCAGCGCCGTCTGCTTGAGGCGCTGGTGGAGCGGCTCGGCTATCGCGCGCTGGTCGCGGACGGCGGCGATGCCGCGGTGAACATGCTGACCGGCCCTGCCCCGGCGCGTGTCGACTGCCTGGTGCTCGACATGGTGATGCCCGACCTCGACGGTCTCGGCGTGCTGGCGCGCATGCGCGAGGCCTCTCTCGACATTCCCGTCATCGTGCAGACCGCCCATGGCGGCATCGACAATGCGGTCGCGGCGATGCGCGCCGGCGCCACCGACTTCGTCGTCAAGCCGGCCGGCGCCGAACGGCTTCAGGTGAGCCTGCGCAATGCGCTGGCTACCAAGCGCCTGGCCGGCGAGTTGCAGCGGCTCAAGCGCCGCCGCGACGGCACGCTGACCATCAACGACGTCATCACCCGCTCGGCCGCGATGCGGCCGGTGTTGCACGCCGCCGACAAGGCGGCCGATTCCAGCATCCCGGTGCTGATCGACGGCGAGTCCGGCGTCGGCAAGGAGCTGATCGCCCGCGCCGTGCATGGCAGCGGCGCGCGCCGCGCCATGCCTTTCATCGCGGTCAACTGCGGCGCCATGCCGGAGAACCTGGTCGAGTCGATTCTGTTCGGGCATGAGAAAGGCGCCTTCACCGGCGCCACCGAAAAGCACAACGGCAAATTCCTCGAGGCCGATGGCGGCACGCTGTTCCTCGACGAAGTCGGGGAATTGCCGCTGACGGCGCAGGTGAAACTGCTGCGCGCCTTGCAGGAAGGCGAAGTCGAACCGGTCGGCGGCCGCAAGGCGGTGAAGGTCGACGTGCGCATCGTGTCGGCCACCAACCGCGATTTGATCGCCGACGTGAAAGCGGGCCGCTTCCGCGAAGACCTGTTCTACCGCCTGCACGTGTTTCCGATCCTGGTGCCGCCGCTGCGTCAGCGCGTCGACGACATTCCCGATCTGGCGCGGCACTTCCTCGCCCGCATCGCTGCGGAAGAAGGCAAGCGCGTGCGCACCATCAGCGGCGGCGCGCTCGACCTGCTGTCGGCCTATCGCTGGCCCGGCAATGTGCGCCAGCTTGAGAACGCCATCTTCCGCGCCGTGGTGCTGAGCGAGGGCGAGGAAATCGGCGTCGCCGAATTTCCGCAGATCGCGGCGCAGCTCGGCATCGACGTCGCTGTCGAGGTCGACCCCGACACCGTCGCCGCGCAGCCGAGCATGGCGCACATGATCGAGCCGGCGCCGGCGCTGGCCGCCGCCTGGCCCGAGGCCAGCGACAGCGCGCATGCTGGCCCCCATGCCGGCCCCTTGGCGCGCGACACGTCCGGCATAGCGTCGGCGATGCCGTCGCTGCGCCTGACCGATGCGCGCGGCGACGTGCGGCCGATCGACGACATCGAACGCGAGGTGATCCGCTTCGCCATCGCGCATTATCGCGGTCAGATGTCGGAGGTGGCGCGCCGCCTGCAGATCGGCCGCTCGACGCTGTACCGCAAGCTCGAGGGCCTTGGTCTGGATGACGGCGGCGATGCCAAAACGCCTGAAAACAAGACGCCGGCGGCCAAGGAAGCCGTGACGGCGGGTTGACGCTTGTCCCGGCTCTGCGGCCCGTAGCCCGGATGGAGCGCAGCGGAATGCGGGGAAGCCCTCCCCGGATTTCGCCGAGTTTATCATCGGGCCGCGCTTCGCGCGGACCCGTTGGCTCATCATGGGCTACACAACCAAGGCACGCCCGGTCGGGCTCACGTTTGGTTGATTAAAATTTTAAGTAAATCCGGCCCGCGTTAGCTTTAAGCGAAGGTTAATGCGGCGGTTTGTCTGATTTCATTCGTCAACGCCCGCAGGCATGCCCATAATGGCGATGCAGTCTGACACGTGGCGTGACAGCGGCATTCCCGGTTAAAGCGCTACGGACATTTTTATCGTTTTCGTTGAGTTCTGTTGCGTGCAGTGGAGTGTGTGACATGCGCAAGCACCGCGTCGACCGTTTGCTGGCCAGCACGGTCCTCAGCTTTATCGTTGCCGTGCCGACGCTCGCCGTCGCGACACCGGATCGCATCCAGTCGGTCGCGCCGCTGGCGCCATCGCTCAATCGGGCGCCGCGCCCGCGCGACGTGGCGCCGCTGCCGCCCGCCCCGCTGCC
>JALHNV010000035.1 GCA_022843325.1 Pseudolabrys sp.
GCGCGCGCGCGACATCGATCTCGTCGATGTCGCCACCGCTGATGCTGGCGAACAGATCGGGGCGCAAGGTGGCGCGGTTGATGCCGGTCGCCGTCTCGACGGCCAGAACGCGTTCGGCGGGTATGCGATCCCAATTCGAGACTGACGGTTGCGCGATGCCAATGCGGCGAGCAAGTTCACTCACGCCGCCGGCGGCCTGGATCGCTTCCTGGAGTCCCGCATCCCTCATCGAATTGCCCAAATATACGGCAGACAGATTCACATAAGAACAGTTCGAAACGGTACTGCCGCCTTACGATGAGAGCAATAGTCAAATCCTATGCGGGTGAAAATTACTGAGGTAATGCACGGCCATGGAGCCGCTTCCGACGGGGCTCCAATTCACTCGGAGCCGCGTCAGAATGCTGTGACGCAACATAATTTTCTTCGCGGTGCACAAGAGTTGGGCGGATGTCGATGAGTGGTTCGTCGATGAGAGACCCGTGAGCCGCTGGTTCTTCGGCCGGCGCGACCTCCGCCGCCGCCGGCTCCGGCCCCATATCGGTTTCTGTTTGCGCGGCAGGCGTTTGCGGCTCGTCCGCCGGTTTTTCCTCTTGCTTCGCTTCTGCGGCGGGCGGTGTTTCAGGTGAGAGATCGGACTTCGGCAGGGCCCGTGGAAACCCTTCGGTGGTGATCTGCGACACCATGCGGGCGATATTGTCGGCCGCCGTCAATGGACCAAATCCTGGAATGTCGCCGCTGGCGAAGTCCCATTGGTTCTCGGCGATCCCAATAAAATTGCTGATGGCGGGATCGGACGTCCATGCGCGGCTAAGCGCCGCACGGGTCAGGTTGAGCGGTACGCCCTTCTGCAGGAAGCCCCGCACATCGGTATCGGCGCCGATCGTATCCAGGGATGGCAGCGTGGACAGATCGACCTCCGCTTCCTTTTCCTTCCCGGCAGCACCCCCGGCGACGACGACTTGCGGTCCATCCGCATTGGCAGCCGCACCCGGCTCGCCCGCTTCCGGCGGCGAATCGGACGCAATGTCCGGCTCGTCCGGCTTGCTCTCGGCCTGCTGCTTGCGGCGCGACCAGCGCGTCAGGAAATTTTCCGGGTCGCTCATCAGTCTGCCTCATCGACAATGCCGCGACGGCTCATTGCCTCGGGATCGGCGCGATTACGCTTCCGCTTGAAGAAGGGCCGGTCGACATGATGCTGGGCGATGAAAGCGTCGATCGCGTCCCAGACCGGCTCCGGCATCGGCACGGTATCGACAACATCGTCGCCGGCCGACATGAACCCCTCGCCCTCAGATCCGTCGGCGGTCACGCAGACCACGTCATAGGGCGGCTCAAGCCCGGTCGGCCGCATAACGATCCAGAGCTTCGGCTCACCCGTCGAAAGATTGTCGCGGTAATTGCCGGTGTCTGACGGATGCAGTTCGATGTCCACGGTGCCGGCATAAAACGTTGCCGCCTCCCCGCTTTCGCTTAACTTCGTCCAACGCTCGGCGTCCGGTACGCCGTACATTACGGACACCGGCTGCCAGGTGAAGTCGATCCAGGGCGAGTCGGCTTTGCGCCGCTCGATCACCACGCCGACCGGGATGCGCGCAGCGGCGCTCATGTGACCGCCTCCAGATGCTTGATCGGCAGACCGGTGACCAGATTTTGCGGCTTGAATCGCACCACCTTGTCCGCGCCCTGCGCCAGGATCAGATACACCGGCTCGCCGCGCTGGCGCTCCATCACGACCGACGGGTCGCGGAATGTCAGACGATAAAGCCCGACAACGCTCGCGCGCTTCGCCTCGTCCAGTTCTTCGCCCCGCCACAACGCGTCGCCGATCCCGGTGCCGTCGCTGTCGAGGCCGACGTACCAGGTCAGCGTGGCGTCCTTCACTTCGGTAAAGGGCTCGATGGTGACGTCGACCGCCAGCAGATGGGCGATCCACATTTCCATCGCCCGCGCCAGCGCCTCATGACCGCGTTTGCCGCCGGTCAGATCGAGCGCCATGTGAAACTGGTCGCTGTGCTCGAAATAGTGGTCCGCATTGTCGTCGTTGATGATGTCGACCTGCGCCTCGTCAGGAATCCCCAGCATCGACACCAGCGGCGACACAGGCTTGGTGCTGGTGCCGGCGATGGTCTCCTCATCGCCTGCAACCAGCGAACCTTCGTGCAGCGTCATCCGCTGCGGACGAAAGAACAACTCGGCGGCGCGCAGCACGTACGGGTCTTCGCAGCCGTCGAGCGCGTTGCGCAGAATCACGTGCACGAGCTGGTTGAGAAACAAATGCGGCACCTTCACGCCGCGCCGGATGATGTCGAGATAGGCGGCTTCAAGCGTGCGGTGGCCGGCGATCAGATCGCGGAAGGCCAGCATCACCTGCCAGTTCTCGCGCGCATCGGCATCGGCCAGTTCAGCAATATCGGCCGGCGACACGGGCCGGCGCGGTTCGGCCAGTAGCGCCGCATGCAGCGCGCGCTCGGCGTCACAGGCTTCCGGCGGCGGCGTCAGTTCCGGCCGCGCCAGATAGACCTTGAGGAATTCGTCGGTCGGCAGCAGGCCGCCGCCCTCGTCGCGGTCGAGCAGATGATGTCCGCAGGACAACCAGAAATCCTTCACGGCTTCATCTCCTGGCCCAAAGTGGCGAGATCGACCTGCTCCTCCACGGTATCCTCCTCGCCTTCGACATCAAGGAAAGCAAAGGCGCGCAACGGCTTCGGACCGTCTTTGGGCCGCAGGCTGCGAAACGCCTCGCGAATTTCGCCATTCTCCTGGGTGCGGTGGATGGCAATCAATGTATCGATCGGGTGGACGCAGAGCGAGTTAGCAAACGCGAATTCTTCTTCCGCCGCGGCCTTGGCGTCGGCCGGCGACGGCGCGCCAAACGTCGCGAGGAGATGTTGCGCCAGCGTATCGACGGCCGCCAGCCGGTCGTCCTCGCCGGCCTCGACGATCTGCACCAGCGTCGACCAGCCCAGCGACTGCACGCCGAGAAAGCCGCTGCGGAACGCCGAGCGCGCCTTGCCTTCAAGCTGCGCCGGATCCTCGTTCCAGAACAGGAACGAGCCCGACACGGCCCATTCGCCGGGCTCGGCCGCGCGCTCGAACACGAAGGTGTCCGACGGATCGAGCCTTATGGTGCGCAACAGCTTCACCGCAGAGCTCCGGTATCGGGGTCGAGCCAGCTTGGCGTCGCCAGCAGTGGCAGCAACTTGCGGCGTTCGATTTCGACCTTGCCCATGCGCCGCACCAGCAGATCGCCGTCGTCGGCAATATTGCGGCTAACGCCCTTCTCGGGAGCCAGCCGCGACAGATAGTCACCCGCCACCGCGTTGAAGCCCTTCTCCTGCCAGGCATCGACCAGCGTCATCAGATGGCGCGTAAAACTTTCCGCCAAATGTCCGGCAGCCAAAGGATCGAAACCCTCATCGTCCAGCGCCGCTGCCAGCGGACGCAATCCCGGCTCGCCCTCGACCATCGACACCGTGCGGATGGTGGCGCCGAACACCAGCCATTGCGGCGGCTCGTCCTCGGGGCCCTCGGACCATGCCAGCCGGCCGCCACCAACGAGCCCGCTGTCGACATGGACCGCGTCCGGCCACACAAACGCGATCGGTTTTTCCGGCGGTGCATGCGTCGCCAGCGCGTCGGCCAGCGCCGACATGCCGGCATAGAAGGCGCGGCGCGCCGTGCGCAGCGGCTCGTCCGGCTCCAGCACCACAGCAAACTCGGAGATGTCGAAGCGGCCGACAAAGACCAGCGTGCCGGCGCCCAGTTCAGCCGCATGGGCCTTGGCATGGGTAAACGCGTCGCCCATCTCCCGCAGCATCACCAGGCGGAATCCCGGCGGCAGGTCGAGTTCAGGGCCGAGCGGCGAACGGGTGCGAAACTGGGTGGCCATTGCGCCTCGATTAGTACTTTTTCTTTGGGATAACTATAACCTAGTTTGGTCGCGGCCAGCCGGGGGGCAAGGCCGCCCCTCTTTCGGGAACGGAATGACGGAAAAGCGGACCATATTGGTGTGTTCTTGCGAAGACACCATGCCGATCGACGCCGCCGCGATCGGGCGCGGCTGCAAAGGCGCGGCCATCGAGACGGCGCGGTACCTCTGCCGCGACCAGCTCGACCGCTTCCGCGCCATTGCGGCGGCGGATACGCCGCTCACGGTCGCCTGCACGCAGGAAGCACCGCTTTTCGCCGAAGTCGGCGGCGACCGCACCGCCGTCAGCTTCGCCAATGTGCGAGAAACCGGCGGCTGGTCGGCCGACGCCGCCAAAGCCGGCCCGAAGATGGCGGCGCTGCTGGCTGCCGCCGCCGAGCCGCTGCCTGAAATCCCCTTCGTCACGATGAACAGCGAAGGCGTCATTCTTGTCTATGGGCGAGATGAGCAGGCGCTGGAAGCGGCCACACTGCTCAAGGAACACCTCGACGTCACCGTGCTGCTGACGCGGCCGGAGACTGTATCCCCCCAGCGCGTCACAGAATTTCCGGTGGTGCGCGGCACCGCCAAATCGGCGCGCGGCTATCTCGGGGCGTTCGAACTCGTGATCGACAATTACGCCGCGCCGGCGCCGTCCTCGCGCGACCGGCTGGTATTCGGTGCACCGCGCAACGGAGCGGTGTCGCGCTGCGATCTGATTCTCGATATCTCCGGCAATCCGGCGCTGTTCCCGGCCGCCGACCTGCGCGACGGCTATCTGCGCGCCGATCCGGGCGATCCGGCGGCAGTGCTGCGCGCGGTTCTGAAGGCGCGCGACATGGTCGGCACCTTCGACAAGCCGCGCTACATCAAGTTCACCGATGACCTTTGCGCCCATTCGCGCTCCAAGATCGTCGGCTGCCGCCGCTGTCTCGATCTGTGCCCGACCGGCGCGATCACGCCCGCCGGCAACCACGTCGCCATCGATCCGCAGATCTGCGCCGGCTGCGGCCAGTGCGCGGCCGCCTGCCCGACCGGTGCCGCCGCCTATGCCTTGCCGCCGGCCGACGCATTGATGCGCAAGCTGCGGACGATGTTGTCGGCCTATCGCGAAGCGGGCGGCGTTCATGCGGTCGTGCTGCTGCATGACGAGACGCACGGCGTGGAACTGATTGACGCGCTGGCGCGCCATGGCGAGGGACTGCCGGCCAATGTGTTGCCGGTCGCGGTCAACGAGATCACCCAGGTTGGCCTCGAGGCCATTGCCGCGGCCTTTGCCTATGGCGCGACCGGCCTGCGTTTCCTGCTGCGCGCCAAGGCGCGACATGACGTCACCGGTCTGAACCAGACGCTGGCACTCGCCGATCCGATCCTCTCCGGCCTCGGCTTCGGGCCGGGCCGCGCCGGCAAAATCGAGACCGACGATCCGGATGCACTGGGCGCACAGCTCCGTTCGATTGAACCCGCCGACGGCGCGCCACGGCCGGCGAGTTTTGCGCCGGTCGGCGGCAAGCGCGACGTCATGCGGCTGGCGCTGCGCGAACTGCAGCGCGCGGCGCCCGCGCCGGTCGATGTCATTCCCCTCCCCGCCGGCGCACCGTTCGGTACGCTCAATATCAATGTCGCCGGCTGCACGCTGTGTCTGTCTTGCGTCTCCGCCTGCCCCACCGGCGCGCTGTCGGACGATCCGGAGCGGCCGACGCTGCGCTTCGCCGAGGATGCCTGCGTGCAATGCGGCCTGTGCGCATCGACCTGCCCGGAAAAGGTGATCAGCCTGATGCCGCAGCTCGACTTCCGCGCCGCCACCGCGTCGGCGCGCGTGGTGAAGCAGGAAGAGCCCTTCGCCTGCATCCGCTGCAGCAAGCCGTTCGGCGTCAGGAGTTCGGTCGAGCGCGTGCTGGCCAAGCTCGAAGGCAAGCACTGGATGTTCAAGGATTCGGCGCAGCGCCTCGACGTCATCAAGATGTGCGACGACTGCCGCGTCGCGGTGATGACCGAGTCCGATTTCGACCCCTACGCCGCGCCGCGGCCAAGCCCGCGCACCACCGACGATTACCTGCGCGAACGCGAGCGGCTCAAGGCCGAGCACGAGAACAAGAGCTGATCGCTACTTCGTCGTCGTCTTCCTGAGAAACTCGACCAGCGCCGCGCGGTCTTCGGCCGAACCGATGCGCTGCTCCGGCATCTTGGTGCCAGGCGTGTACTCCATCGGCCCGACCTCGAACAATTTCGATACCGTCTCCGGCGTCCAGACGATGTCGAGCTTCTTCAAAGCGTCGGAAAAGCGATAGCCCTCGAGGCTGGCGATGCGGCGGCCGAAAATGCCGTGCAGCGTCGGCCCGGCGCGGTTGCCGGCGTCCGGCGTCAGCGTGTGGCAGGCAATGCAGGCGCGGTAGATTTCCGCGCCGCGGTCGCCGGCGTATTCCGCCAGCGGATCGTCAGCCGCCGCCATCGCCACCGCGCCGATGTGATCGCCGGTCACCGCGTTCCAGCGCCGCACCATGCGGTCGGTGCCGCCCGTGATCAGGGTCTCGTTGTCCGGCAGAAACGCCGCCGCCCAGACCGGCAGGCCGGGGCCGACCAGCGTGCGGGTCAGGGTCCGCGTCGCACGGTCGACGATGGCAACCGAACCGCGAATGCCGGCGGCGGCGATCAGCGTGCCGTCTCTGGTGATGGCGACCGAAATCAGCGGCGTATCGGTGGCCGCGAAATCGCCGCGCGGCGCGCCCGAAGGCGAGAAGAAAAAGACGCGGCCATCGGCGCCGCCGACAACGATTTCGCCGTCGCTCGCCACCGCCACCGCATTCAACGGCGTCGGCAGCGTGACGATGGTGGTTTGCCCGCCCGCCAGCGGCCAGATGCGCAGCTGCGGATCATGGCTGACGCTGACAACGGATTTGCCATCCGGCGTGAAGGCGACGCCGTTGACGTTCTGCTGATGGCCTTCCAGGACCTGCGGCGCGCCGCCGCCGACCGGCCAGACCCGCACGGTGCGATCCCAGGAGGCGGAGGCGATGCGCTTGCCGTCAGGCGATACAGCGAGTGCGACAATCGGCGCGGTGTGACCGCTGAACACGGTATGGGGCTGCGCCACGCCCGGACGCCACAGCGCGATCTTGCCGTCCTCGCCGGCCGTTACCAGGCCGCCATCCGGCAGCATGGCGACGGCGTTGACCGCGCTTTCATGGAAACGCAGCACCTGCTCGGCAGAATTCCGCGTCAGTGACCAGACAATGGCGGAGCTGTCGAAGCTGCCGGAGATGGCGGTCACGCCGTCCGCCGAGACCGCCAAGGCCTTTACCGGTCCGCCATGGCCGCGCAATTGCGCCTGTGCCGGCGCGAGGAAGAGGGCGACCAGCAAACCGGTTGCGAGCGAGACTTTAACGGCCATGGAGGTCTTCCCGAATTACGGCCCCGTCTTCGTCTAACGGCCGCACAAAAAGCATGCAACGGATTCGGGTCTCATGCGTTGGAACTTGGAACTTCACAGGGGAGATGACCATGCGCAAGACGGTATGCGGCGGCGCGATAGCCGTGTTTTTGCTAGCGACTGGCGCGGTTTCGGCGCAAGACGCCAAACCGCCGCTGCCGACGGAATCGAAGGCGATGACCCCCGCGGAATCGAGCGACGCCAACAAGGCGGCGCCGGCCCAGGACTCCGTGGCTGAATCCCAGAAGCAGAGCTTCCCGGCGCAGCCGCAGCCGCAATCGACCTCCACCGCGCCGGACGGCACCACGCCAGCGCCCGGTCAAAGCCAGCCGCAGGCGCCGATCGCCGATCAACTGGCACCGGCGGCTGTTGGTCCGGCCCAGGCCAACACCACCGACAATGCCGATGGCCCGCAACTGCCCATGGGCTCGACCCGCCAGACCACGCCGTCGGCCCTCTCACCGGAAAATGCCGCGCTCGACAAATTGCCGACCACCGCCTTTCAATTCCGCATCGACGACCAACAGAAGCAGCTGATCGCCGCCAGCGTCGCTAATGCGCCGAACTCGCAGGGCGACCTGAAGAACGTCGGCGTGGCCAATGTCATCACCAACGACCTGGCGCTGACGGCCTTCTCCGCCGATGTGCAGAAGGCGATCCCCATGGCGGCGCGCTACAAATTCGCCAAGGCCGACGGCCGCCTGCTGGTGGTCGACTCCGCCAACCTCGTCGTTGTGAGCGAAATCAAGCTTTAGGGCATCAGCGAATCGGGGATACATCTGTGCCCAGCGCACACCGGATGTATCCCCGCCATGCTTCTCGTCAAAACCTACGTCGATCGCAGCCCCATCCATGGCCTTGGGCTGTTTGCCGGCGAGACCATTCCCAAGGGCAAGAAAATCTGGCGTTTCGTCGAGGGCTATGACCGCTGCTACTCGCCCAAACAGTTCGCGCGCCTGCCGAAGCCCGCCCGCGATTTCCTCAAGCTGTATGGCTACCGCGTCGACGGCGAGGTGCTGTTCACGGTCGACAATGACCGCCACATCAACCACTCCGACGACGCCAACACGTTCTGGCGCGCCGGCTACAGCATCGCCAATCGGCGGATCCCCAAGGGCACCGAGATCACGAACAATTATCGGGAATTCGACCCGGTGCTGTGTGCGGCATTCTTGAAAGAATAGCCGCTAGACGTCGACGCCACCGATCAGGCGCAGATCGGAATCATCCTTGAGCTGAATGCCCGATATCTGGCGCCGCCGCATCGCATTGAGAAGATGCGCGATCTTGAAGGCAGCGTCGGCATAGCCGATGCCCTCGGGGCGGATGTTCGAGATGCAATTGCGGTCGGCATCGGTGGATTGCTCGCTGGGATGCCAGGTGAGATAGGCGCCCATACTGTCGGGCGCGCTCAGACCCGGGCGTTCACCGATCAGCACCAGCACCGCTTCGGCCGTCAGCGCGGCGGCGATAGCGTCGCCGATGGCGACCCGGCCGTAGCGCACCAGCGTCAGCGGCGCGATGCGCCAGTTAGCCGTGCGCGGCAGCGGCAGCAGCGCCCCGAGCACCGGCGCCGCGTGCGCCTGCACCGCCCTTGCCGACAGACCGCCGGTAATGACGACGGCCAGATCGCACCCGCGCGCGTGAGGTGAAAGACGGTTCGCCGCGCTGTCGGCCAAGGCACGCCCCAGATCCGGCCGCATCAGATAAGTCTCCGTGTCCTCGACTTTGCTGGCGACCTCGATCGCCGGCAGGCTGAGATCGCCGAGATCGGCGGCCAGCTGCGCCATATCGAGCGGCTGGCGCACGGCATCGCGCGCCTGCGCATGCGCCAGTTGAAAGGCCAGCAGCGGCGCGGTTGCCAATGACGCACCGGTGCGCGGCAGGCCGATCCGCGCCGCGGTCAGCTTACGCAGGCGGGTCCACAGTGCACCGTCATCGGCGGGCTGCGCCGGAGGGCGATGGTCGCTCATGCCGGCAACAGTGCCCGGAAACGCGCCGGCAATTCGCCCGGACGAATGCGGTTGGCGCTGTCCATCAGTCCTTGCCGCTGGAGCCAGGCTTCGAACTCCGGCGCCGGCCGGCGGCCGAGGAGATCGCGCATCGCCAAGGCGTCGTGAAACGACGTGCTTTGATAGCCAAGCATCACGTCGTCGGCGCCCGGCACGCCCATCACGAAGTTGACCCCGGCGGCGACCAGCAATGCCAGAAGCGCATCGGCGTCGTCCTGATCGGCTTCGGCGTGATTGGTGTAGCAAACGTCAACGCCCATCGGCAGACCCATCAGCTTGCCGCAGAAATGATCCTCCAGTCCGGCACGGGTGATTTGCTTGCCGTCGTACAAATATTCAGGACCGATAAAGCCCACCACGGTGTTGACCAAGAGCGGATCGAACGCCCGCGCCACCGCATAGGCGCGCGCCTCGACGGTCTGCTGGTCGATGCCATGGTGCGCATTGGCCGACAGCGCGCTGCCCTGCCCTGTCTCGAAATACATGACGTTGCTGCCGACCGTGCCGCGCCCGAGCGCCAGCGCCGCCGCGCGCGCTTCCTTCAGCAAAGCCAAATCGATGCCGAAGCTCTTGTTGGCGGCCTGCGTGCCGGCGATGGACTGAAACACAAGATCGACCGGCGAGCCTTTGCCGATCAGTTCGAGCGTGGTGGTGACATGCGCCAGCACGCAGCTCTGGGTCGGGATATCGAGCCTCGTCCTGATCTCCTCCAGCATCGACAGTAGCGCGTGCGTCCGCTCGGGACTGTCGGTCGCCGGGTTGATGCCGATCACCGCATCGCCAGAGCCAAGCAGCAGGCCGTCGAGAATACTGGCGGCGATACCGTGCGCATCGTCGGTCGGATGGTTGGGCTGCAGCCGCACCGAAAGCCTGCCGGGCAGACCGATGGTGTTGCGAAACCTCGTCACCACCGAGCATTTTGCCGCCATGACCATCAGATCCTGCAACCGGCTGATCTTGCTGACCGCCGCCGCCATTTCCGGGGTGACGCCGGGCGCCAGTGCCGTGAGGACCGGCGTGGTCGCCGCATCCGAGAGCAGCCAGTCGCGCAATCCCCCCACCGTCAGGTGCGACACCGGGGCGAAGGCGGTCCGGTCATGGCTGTCGACGATAAGCCGCGTTACCTCGTCGGTCTCGTAGGGAACGACGGCCTCATTCAGGAATGTCGTGAGCGGCAGGTCGGCCAGCGCGAACTGGGCGGCAACCCGCTCTTCACCGCTTTCCGCGGTCAGCCCGGCAAGCCGGTCACCGCTGCGCGAAGGCGACGCCTTGGCCAGCAGGTCTTTCAGGTCGGCGAAGCCATAGCGGCTTGCTCCGATAGTGGCACCGTACATTGCTCAGCCTCTGACCGGACCCGGACCCGTGTTTTTCACCGGTCGAAATTAGCACAGCGCCGGCACACCTCGGAGACAAGATAATCGCCCGTTGCCGACAAATCGCGCTGGCTTGCCCGGCATTTGTCCTTCATCTTCGCCGGCAACGAGCGGACATGAAAAAGACGGCCGCCGGAACGGGAGAACGCCAAGAATGTCCGCTAAATTCGGCCGGCTGGCCCTGCACACCTGGACCATCGACACCACGCCGCTGGCCACCGCCCTGGACGCAGCGAAACAGGGTGGCTTCGACGCGGTCGAATTGCGCCGCACCGACTTCAAGCGCTGCTTCGATGAAGGCATGAGCAACGAGCAGGTGCTCGACCTGATCCGCAAGTCCGGTATTCCGGTCGGTGTGCTCGGCGTCGAATATGGCTGGCTGTTCGAGACCGGCGAGGAGAGCAAGCGGCTGTTCAAGGTGTTCCGCGAGTCGTGCGAGAACGCCGTGGCGCTCGGCTGCGACACGCTGATGAGCGCGCCCGGCCAGGTCAAAGGCCCGATCAAGGACGCCATCAAGTATCTCAAGGAGGCCGGCGACATCGCCGCCGAGTACAAGCTCAAGCTCGGCATCGAATACAATTCGCAACACGACGTGCTCAACAGCCTTCCGGTACTGACCGAACTGATCGAGGGCGCCGGGAAGCCGAACTGCGGCTATCTGATCGACGCCTATCACTTCACCCGCAGCGGTTTCGGCGGCCGCAGCTTTGAAAGCATTCCGGCGGAGCAGATCTTCTGTTTCCAGTACAGCGACGTCTCGCCCAACCCATCGGTCGGCGTGCGCCGGCCGACCGACCGTCTGCCGCCCGGCAAAGGCGTGGTCAAATGGCGCGAGATGCTCGGTCTCCTGGCCGAGAAGGGCTACACCGGCTACCTGAGCTACGAGGCTCCCAATCCCGATCTTTGGGCGCAATCGCCCTATGACGTCTGCCGCGAAGGCGTCGAACTGACCCGCAAGCTGCTCAAAGAAGCAGTGCCCACCTACACGGTTTGAGGAAGCGACCATGAGCGACACTGCCACCGACACCTTGTTCGCCGGCCTGAACGACAAGTCGATCACGGCCATCCCGGCCACCGTCGAGAAGCAACGGCACAATGTGAGTTCGGCGCCGAAGGCCGCCAATCCCGGCCGCTGGGTCGAGCAACCGCGCATGCCGATCGCCACCGGCGAACACGCGGTGATCGAATGCCAGGGCAAGATTCATTGCATCGCCGGCTACGCGCGCCATCGCGTCGACGGCAATTTCCATCAGGTCTACGATTCGAAAGCCAAAACCTGGTCGCTGATGGCGCCCTTCCCGATCGCCTGCAACCACGTCGCGGGCGCCGCCGTGGGCAACAAGGTTTACACGTTCGGCGGCTTCCTCGAGCAGAACCGCTGTCCCCACTCGAAGTGTTTTGTCTATGACACCGCGACCGACCAATGGGCGCCGATCGCGCCGCTGGCGCGGCCCCGGGGCGCGATCTCGGCCATCACGGTCGATGGCGTCATCCATCTGCTCGGCGGCCGCGACGTCCGCTCGGTCGAATGGCACGAGATCTACGATCCGGCGACCAACAAATACACGACGCTCGGCGGCATGCGCGGCTCGACCGCAACGCAGCCTTATGTCGGACAGCGCGACCACATGGGCGTGGCGCTTGTGGATGGAAAAATCCACGCCATCGCCGGGCGCATGGACTCCTACGACTTCAACACCAGCCTGAACGCGGTCTACGATCCCAAAACCGACGGATGGTCCTTCCGCGCGCCACTGCCGACGCCGCGCAGTGGCGTCTCGGCGGTCTATGTCGGCGGCCGGATCATCGTGTTCGGCGGCGAAGCCACCGGAAAGGTGTTCGGCACCAACGAAGGCTACGATCCGAAAACCGATACGTGGGAGGAACTGACCCCGATGGCGATCCCGCGTCACGGCCTGCACGGACAGACTTTGGCGGTCATCGGCAACATGGTGCATGTACCAGGAGGTGGCCCCGTTCCGGGCGGCAGCGTCCAGGGCGCCTATCACGACGCCTTTACGTTCGACTGACCTGGTCGCCGGGTCGCAAGATTTCGCCTTCGAACGAGCAACGCCCGCGCCATGATGCGGGCGTTTGCACGTGCGCCGCCATGGAGACTACCGCAATTTGCCGCTGTCACCGGGCGGGGTGCAGTTCGAGGGCGACAACGCTGGTGGCGAGGTTAGCGGTGACCTCACCTTCCATCACTATCGGCTGCAAGGTTACGGCCGAGGCTGCGCCGCCCACAAGCGCGTTCGCACCGGCCGACTTCTTGGCCGCCGCACCTCCGTACTGCCCTGCCAGGATACCGAACCGGCGGCTGGTCGACGCATAAACTGTCCAGACCATCTCCGCGCCCGAGGCCTTGGCGACGTCGGCACCGAACTTGACGATCGCACCTGAGTACACCTCGCGCGGCCCTGGACGCGCCGGCGTGAAAAGGCAGGTTAGACGTTTTTTCGCTGTGACGACCAAGCCGATATCGTTGGACGTGTCGCAGGTCAGGGTACCGGTCTTGGCCCCCTGCGTCCCTTGCGCCGACGCGACGCCCGGCCACGCTGCCGCCACAGCGCCGATGGCGAAACTAGCGATGAGGAAATTACGCATGTCGGTCCCGGTGACGCGAAAGGCGTCGCCCGCGATCATAGCCTGCCCGGCCCACTAGGCAACGCAGCGGGCGGCAAAATTGGCGGCGGCTGATGTCGACAGCGGACTGAAGGCCGGATCGCACCCCGTCATCATGCGGGGACGCTCCTGCGGCGGCTGCGGACGAACCGCCGTTGCCGGGGCCAGGCGGTCACCCTTGTTGCTGCGATCGACGGTCTGAAGCGGAGCCTTGGAAATCGAGGCGATTGAAGATTGTTCGAGCGCGGTATTCGCGTCGCCTGGCTGCGCGATCAACACGATGGCGAATGCGGCCAAGGCGCCGGCGGAGAAATAGGACACGAAATCGCGCATCGGTTTGCTCCATCCTCGGCGAACCAGGCTCGCCGTGCTGACAACGCAGGTACAACCGCGACCGTCTCTTTATGTTCCTGCCGGCTGCTGCGGATAGCCGCGCGTTAACGACGCGGAACTTTCTTGGCGTATTGATGGAACTTTCGTCCCGAGCATTCGTTCACCCGGCGAGATCACGACAAATCCAACGTCTGAGGTGTTCAATGAGCGCGCGTACAGCTAAATCCGTGGCCGCCGACGAGATCGCGGCGATCGAGGACCTGATGGGGGATCTGGAAAAGCGGCTGCGCCGGCTCTCCACCACCGCCAAGACCGAGGCATCCGGCGCCTCCAGCGACGTCGGCGACTTCGTCAGCGAAGCGCTGGCCGGCATTATGGAGCGGGTCCGTGACAGCGCCTCGGGCGTCAGCAAGTCCGTTGCCGATGAGGCGACCAAGATCGGCGCCGATGCATTCAAGAAAATCACCGATGAGGTCGAGCACCGTCCCCTGCTCATGTTGGGCATTGCAGCCGGCATCGGCTTCCTGGCCGGGCTGGCCAACCGCCGGTAACGCCATGCGGCTTGATCACATGGTCACACAGGTGGCCGGGCAATTGCTCGGCCGCCTGTTGCGGCTGGCTTTGGTGACCGCCGTTATCGCAATTGCGGCGCTGATTGCGATCTACCATTTCACCGTCGCCGGTACGCTGGCGCTGGAGCTTCAATACGGATTGATCAATGCCCGTCTGATCGTCGGCGGGATTTACGCGGCGGTGGTTGTGGTGGCCCTGATTGTCTTGTGGTCGATGCGCCGCAAACCGGTCGAGCCGCCGGCACCGGCCTTGGCTCTGCCGCGCGAAACGCAGTTCGCCATGTTGGTTGAGGCGTGCATGGCCGGCTACGCGCTCGGGCGCAAAACAGACCGGGTTTCCTGAAGCTTTTGACGTTTTCCTGACGCGCCTGACCATCGCCCAACAAAAAAGCCCGCCGCGTTTGACCGCGGCGGGCTTTTTCCTGTCGGATGCGTCGATCAGGACGCCTTGCGCTCGCGCCTTTTGGCGTTGCGCTCGAAGAACAGCGCCTGGCTGAGCACAGCGGACACAGTCGCCGGCTGGAACGGCTTGGCGATCAGGAACGCCGGCTCGGGGCGCTCACCGGTCAGGAAGCGCTCCGGATAGGCGGTAATGAAGATGACCGGCACTTCAAAGGTGCGCAGCATCTCGTTGACCGCATCGAGACCGGAGCTGCCGTCCGCCAACTGGATGTCCGCGAGAATAATGCCGGGACGCTTGACCTTGGCCAGCGCAATCGCCTCGGAATGAGTGCGGGCGACGCCAAGCACCTTGTGGCCAAGGCCCTCCACGAGGCCTTCGAGATCGAGCGCAATGAAAGTCTCGTCCTCGATGATCAGCACATCGGTCGCGATTTCAGCGGCCAGTTCGCGGCCTGAATCTTCAACCAGTTCGCGGAGCTTGGGGACGTCGATATCCAAGACCTTGGCGGCATCGTCTTCGGAGAGCCCTTCCAGGGCCACGAGGAGGAACGCCTGCCGCGGCAGCGGCGCAATCTGCGCCAAATGGCGCTCGACCGGCTGGTTGGGGTCGATGCCGGGGGCCACGGTCGGCCGGCCATTGAGAGCGACCGAATTCCAGATTTTGGTGAAAAGCCGGTACAGGGCGATCCGCGTCGAGGCGTTGTCTTCCAGAACCTTGGGGTCCTGGACCAGCGCTTCGAGCGTGGCCGCCACGTAGGCATCGCCGGACGGCTGACTGCCGGACAACGCCCGGGCATAGCGCCGGAGATACGGCAGATGTTGAGCAACTGATTGAGATGTCGACAAAAATCCCTCCCGAAACCGATTAGAGCCCTGCTTAGATGGGCATCGCCCCGAACATACGTAAGCTTGTTCACAGCTCCCAACGTCGATCCTTTAAAAAAGTTCCCTCATTGTGGAACCAACTGTCCGGTCAGCGGTTTTGAATAAACGCCAGAGGGGGAAACCTGAGCTCCGGTCGGAGCAAAGGGGAATTGGGGCCACACATGAACGAAGAAGATCGTAAGCCCGTGGGACAGCAAAAACCAATGGAAAGCGCGGCCAGTCGAAAAAAGTCAGAGGCCAAGCCGGCGAAACTGGGCCGAGAGGTCCAGGCCCGTCTCGGTCAGCAACTCCGCGCCATGTACGATGACGTGGTCAACCAGGGTGTGCCCGACCGGTTCGCCGATCTGGTCAGCCGGCTCGATGGCACCGACAACAAGGACAAGCACTGATGGATGAATCAGTCCGCAAATCTGTCCTTGCCGCGGTGCCCAGCCTCCGCGCCTTCGCCATCTCGCTCTGTGGGAATGTCGATCGCGCCGACGATCTGGTGCAGGAAACGATGGTCCGCGCGCTGGCCAATATCGACTCATTCCAGCCTGGCACCAACATGTCGGCTTGGCTGTTCACGATCCTGCGCAATCATTTCCGCTCGGAGTACCGCAAGCGGCGCCGCGAGGTTGAGGACAGCGACGGACACTACGCCGACTCGCTCAAATCGCAACCCGAGCAGCACGGTCAGGTGGAGTTCACCGAATTCCGCAAGGCGCTGGCGCAGTTGCCCTCGGACCAGCGCGAAGCGCTGATCCTGGTCGGTGCCTCGGGCTTTTCCTACGAAGAAGCCGCCAACATCTGCGGCTGCGCCGTCGGTACCATCAAGTCCCGCGTCAACCGCGCGCGCACGCGGCTCGCCGAGCTTTTGTCCATCGACGGAGTCAATGACTTCGGCCCGGACGAACAGACGCGCGCCGTTCTCGCAAGCGGCGAGTAATCGGTCACCGCCATCGGCATCCCGACAAAACGCCATCAAGAGCGTGTCGGAAGCTATGGCACGAGTGGCGATGCTTCCAGCATTGAAAGATAGGGGGCGCTCGGCTCCATGCCGGGCTCAGCGTGGCTGACGACACGGTTTCGACCAGCAGCCTTAGCCTCGTACATCGCGACATCGGCGCGGTGCAGCAGCCGATCGTCGCCGCCGCTGGCGGTCTGAGATGCCGCGACACCGACGCTTGCAGTCACGGCAAGAGCAGCCCCCCCGACCGTGAATTCGTTGACAGCCAGCACGGCACGGAGACGTTCGGCGATGTCGAGCGCTGCCGAGAGCGGCGTTTCCGGCAACATCACCGCGAACTCTTCGCCACCAAGCCGACCGATATAGTCGGATTTGCGCAATTCCATGCGCCAAAGCGCCACCGCGCGCTCAAGCACATGATCACCGGCGGCGTGGCCGTAATTATCGTTTATCGCCTTGAAATGGTCGATGTCGATGAGGACGCAGCTCAGCGCCGTGCCGTTTCGCTGCGCCCGCGCCATATCGCGCTCCACCTGCTGATGGAAAGCCTGGCGGCTCATGGCGCCGGTCAGACAATCGGTCGATACCAGCAACCGCAGTTCAAGCTCATCGACAACGATCTTGGCGAGATCCTCCAATATGCCGATTTGCGTATCGGTGACCGTGCGCGGCTCGCTGTCCAGGCAGCATAGCGAGCCGATGTTGTAGCCGTCCCTGCTGCGCAGCGGCACGCCGACATAAAAGCGGATATGGGGTCGGCCGAGCACCAGCGGATTGTTGGCGAAACGCGGGTCCGCCAGCGTATCGGCGACAATCATGGGACGTATGTCCTGGATCGTATAACTGCAGAACGAAACGTCACGGCTGGTCTCGGCGACATCGAGCCCTTGCTTCGACTTGAACCATTGCCGGTGCTCGTCGAGCAGCGAAACAAGCGCAATGGGCATGCCGAGAGCCGATTTGGCGATCCGGGTAATGCGGTCAAAAGCCTCTTCTGGAGCGGTGTCCAGCACGTCGTAGCGCCGCAGAGCCAGAATGCGCTCCGCTTCGCCACCAGAATTGCAGTTCACCATCTACGAACGATCCTGAGTTTAACGAGGGCTGCGCGATAAGAGCGCGTCAGCAAGGATGAGTTAGCTGA
The DNA here is from genome assembly GCA_022843325.1 of Pseudolabrys sp. Taxonomy (GTDB): domain Bacteria; phylum Pseudomonadota; class Alphaproteobacteria; order Rhizobiales; family Xanthobacteraceae; genus Pseudolabrys. The sequence goes on from JALHNV010000035.1 coordinate 17,633, forward strand.
TCACGATGGCGTCAACGCGGGAAATATCCTTTGAACCGCGCAATCTGTGAGGATTCCGCGCCGAGGGTAAAGAAACGCTGAACAACCTGCCGAACTCGCCGCTTTGAGCCGGCTCAAATACTTCCGAATAAGATCAGAATCGGCATGACAATCAGGAATGGCGCCCGATAATTCTGACGCCGCGTCCACCATGCGGATCTAGGTATCCAGGAGCTACTTTCCGGCGAGATCGACCGGGGTATAGACGCGTTTGATGGCGTCATAGACCGAGACCTGGATAACCGGATAGGTCTGCTTGAGCTTTTCGGCGGCCGCCGTGGCATCTGCTTCGGTAGCGAACTGCGTCTTCAGCTTGCCATCGACCGACAGCACAAAGCCTTCGGTCGGCATTGCATTGGCGCGCAGATTGACGGGCCTTTTGGAATCTTGACCGGCGTCACTCTTCCTGGTCTCGGCGGGCTTGGTCTCCGACCTCTTGAGTTCAGTGATGACGTCGTTCGCGGTCGGCTTGGCCTTGCTCATGTCTCGATGTCCGTTCTTTTTCAGTTTGCCAACGAAGCACTATGGTCGTCCCGCCATGTGCCGCAATTGTGCTGGGCAGAGATGTATCGACACGTTTCGGGTCAGGCCCGGCAAGAGGGACCCTGCACGAACGAATTTTCATTAGGACGCGCTGCGCCAGCACAGAGCCGCGCAACAGCGCAGCGACCATGCGCCTATCGGTCGGCAAAGTCGAGTGCGCCGGGGGCAGCCTCGACCGCCTCGATTTGCCGACAATTTTGCCTTCAAGTGTCGCAATTTGGTGATTCCGACCCCATATAAGGAGACCGCGACCGTGCCGCCCCTCGGCACCGGAATACCATTTCGAACGAAAGGAGTTTTTGTGACCCATAAATTCAATGTCGGTCAGGTTGTCGACCTTATGCCGAAGGTGCTGCGTGAAGCCGCCGCTGGCTCCTATCAGATTACTTTTTTGGTCCCGGTGTCCGACAAGGATCCAAGCGATCCGTTGTACCGGATTAAGAGCGCGACCGAGAAACACGAGCGGGTTGCGCCTGAAAGCGAATTGACGCTGTCGGAAGAAGAGTTCGCCTGACCGCGCCTCCGATCGAGAGCCCCGCATGACCCCGTCATGCGGGGCTTTTCTTTGACCGGATGCGCCTGTGCCCAGAGGTGACTTCGGCAAGATTTGGCACCGGCGGAACCGGCGGTATCATCAGACGTTTAACGATCGGCATACCGAGCGCATTATCAATGGGCGGCCTCAAAACCTATCGCTCCAAGCGCGCGTTCGGCATCACCGCCGAACCGAAAGGCAAGGTCGCGCGCAAGCGCGGCAACGCCTTTGTCGTCCAGCAACATGACGCGACGCGACTGCACTACGACCTGCGGCTTGAGCTCGACGGCGTGATGAAGAGCTGGGCGGTCACTCGCGGCCCCAGTATGGTGCCCGGCGACAAACGTCTGGCTGTGCAAACCGAAGATCACCCGATCGACTACAACACCTTCGAAGGCACCATCCCGAAAGGCCAGTATGGCGGCGGCACGGTGATGATCTGGGATCGCGGCACCTGGCAGCCGGAGGCCGATCCGCAGAAGGGCATGAAAAAGGGCCACCTGGCCTTCACGCTCGACGGCGAAAAGTTGCAAGGCGGCTGGCACCTGGTGCGCATGCACCGTCGACCGGGCGAGAAACGCGACAACTGGCTGCTGATCAAGCAGGATGACGACGACGCGCGCAGCAAACGGGACAAGGATATCCTCGCCGAGATGCCGCTGTCGGTCACCACCGGCCGGTCTCTTGACGAAATCACCAAAGGCGCGGCTCAGAAAAAGTCCGCGCCGCAAAAGCCGGCCAAGACCGCATCGTCGAGGAAGCGCACGAGGACAACATCGGCGCCCGATGAAAAGACTCGCAGGAAGAAAACGCCGCCCCGTGGCGCCGCCCTGCCCGATTTCGTCGCGCCTGCTCTTGCGACATTGGCCGACACCGCCCCCGACAGCGCAAACTGGATTCACGAAATCAAGTTCGACGGCTACCGCATCCAGGCGCGGCTTGACGGCAGAAAGGTCAAACTGCTGACCCGGACCGGCCTCGACTGGACCCGCAAATTTGCCACCGTGGCCAACGCAGTCGCGCAGCTACCGGCCCAGACGGCGCTGATCGACGGCGAACTGGTAGTCGAGGACGACGACGGCGTCTCCAGCTTCTCGTTGCTGCAGCAGGACCTCAAGGCGGACCGTCACGACCGCATGGTGCTCTATGTGTTCGACCTGCTGCATCTCGACGGCGCCGATCTGCGCCAGCAGCCTTTAAAGGAGCGCAAGGCGACGCTGGCGGAATTGCTCAAGGGAGCGCCGGCCAAAGGCGCAGTCCGCCTGAGCGAGTCGATCGACGAGACCGGCTCGGTGCTGCTCAAACATGCCTGCCGGATGAATCTCGAAGGCATCATCTCGAAGCTCGAAGATGCGCCCTACCGCTCAGGCCGCAGCCGCGACTGGCTCAAGACCAAATGCTCGGACCGGCAAGAGTTTGTCGTGGCAGGCTTCGTGCCGTCGACGGCGGATGCCCGCGCGATCGGCGCCTTGGTGCTCGGCGTCTATGAGGGCGACAAACTCCGCTATGCCGGGCGCACCGGCACCGGCTTCACCCATCAGGTGGCACGCGATCTGTATCGGAAACTGAAGGCGCTGCGGCGGGACAGCACACCTTTCGATAATCTGCCGGCGGAAGAGCGCGGCGCCCGCGGCCCGGTATGGGTCAAGCCGACCACCGTGGTCGAGGTCGAGGTTCGCGGCTGGACTCACGGCCACCGCGTCCGTCATGCATCGTATCAAGGCCTGCGGGAAGACAAGGACGCGCGAGAGGTTGTACGCGAAGTGAAGAAGGTCGCCGCGGCGAAGGCTGCAACGTCGGTCAAACGGCAAAGCGCTCCCGTGGCTAAAGGCAAAAAGACGGCGAAGAAATCAGCGGCGGCGAAATCGCGCAACGCCAAGGTTTCGGTCGGCGCCATCGCGCTGAGTCATCCGGAGCGCGTCTACTGGGAAGACGCCGGCGTCACCAAGCAGGACCTCGCGGAATTCTACAAGACGATTTGGAAATGGATGAGTCCGCACGTCGCGGGCCGGCCGATCTCCCTCCTGCGCTGCCCGGAAGGCGCCGCCGGTCAGTGTTTCTTTCAGAAACACGCCGCCGCCGGCATCTCGGCCGATCATCTGCATCTGATCCCGGAAGACGACGACAAGATCATCTCCATCGAGGACATCGACGGCCTGGTCTCGCTGGTTCAGGCGGGCGTCCTCGAAGTCCACACCCGCGGCAGCAAAGGCGACGACCTCGCCAATGCAGACCGGCTGGTGTTCGACCTCGATCCCGGGCCCGGCACCGGCTGGAAGGATGTGGTTGCCGCCGCGCGTGACGTGCGCGAGCGGCTCGCCGGCATCAAGCTCACGACGTTCCTCAAGACGTCGGGCGGCAAGGGGCTCCACGTCGTGCTGCCGATCGCGCCGACTCCGTGGGATGAGGCCAAGGCCTTTGCGCGCGGCGTCGCCGAAGCGATGGCGGCGGATACGCCGGAGCGCTACACCGCTGCGATCAGCAAAAAGAAGCGCAATGATCGCATCTTTATCGATTATTTGCGCAACAGCCGGGAGGCGACAGCGGTGGCGCCCTACTCCACCCGCGCCCGGCCTGGTGCGCCGGTGTCCGTGCCGATCGACTGGTCGGAGCTAGACAGTCTCAAGGGTGCGAACCAGTTCACCGTGCTCAACCTTCCGGCGCGCCTGTCGCGCCAGCGCAAGGATCCCTGGGCGACGATCGGGCGGTTCAAGCAGAAGCTACCGAAGCTGAAATAGCCCTTCCCAACTTCGCCGACGGACATCCCAAGACGGCCGGCCGCCGGACATCACGGTAACGGACGATGGAGACACGCATGGCGACAAGCACTCACACCCCGGCAGAACACAAGGGCTCCCATGGCCTGACCCGGCGGTTCACCAAATTTGCCCAGGCAACGGCCGCGTGGAGCGGACATCCCACGGCATTCATCGCGGCCGTGGCGGTCGTGGTGACCTGGATCGTGACCGGACCGATCTTCAACTACAGCGACACCTGGCAGTTGGTTATCAATACCGGCACGACAATCGTGACGTTCCTGATGGTCTTCCTGATCCAGAACACCCAGAACCGCGACATGATGGCCGTTCAGCTCAAATTGTCCGAACTGGTGCTGGCCATGAAGGGTGCCAAGGACGAATTTGCCTCAATTGAGGACCTGGATGACGACGAATTGGAGGCTTTGCATCGGGAATTCCGCGCCCGCGCAGAATTGGCCTTCCACCATCTGACAACACGAAAATCCAGCCGCCGTTAAATCCCGGGGCAAAAACTGCGCGGGGCCGGGAACCATCGCTACACGATGGCGTTATCGAGGCGGCATTCAGGCTGGACCGGCGAACCCGCAATTGCGGCGCGCTTGCCATTCGATTGTCGGGATCGGGCATACCATTTCAGGGAGTTTAGCGATGAAGAAGTTTCTTATCATTGGCGTGGCGGCATTCGCTCTGGCCGGCTGTCAGACTGCCCAGCAGGATCGTGCTTTGACCGGTGCGGCAATCGGCGGCGTTGCCGGTACCGTGGTCGGCGCCGCAGCGGGCGGTTCGGTCGGCAGCGCTGTGGCCGGTGGCGTGATCGGCGCCGCGGGTGGCGCCATCGTCGGCGGCGCTACCGCTCCGCAGAACTGCTACGCGCGGACCCGTTCGGGACGCACCGTTCGCGTCGCGTGCTAATTTCGGCTTGATGGACGGAGGCCCGCAATTGCGGGCCTCCGTTTATTTGCGTGCGGCCTGGCGGAAGCTGGAAGCACAGCGCGTAAAAATTCCCGGCCAACCGCTCGTTGTCGCCGCTGCACTTCGCGTGGAGCGGCTTTTCTGCATTGGCGCAGAGCCCATCGCCCGCCGGACTGGCCCAAGCCGCTCCGATTACCGGCATGGCATCGTATTTCGGCATCAACCACAAAGGCCGTACCGCCAGCGGCGCCGCCGACGACGGCGCACGCTTCACAGCCGCCCATCGTACCTTACCTTGGAATGTGGATGATCGAGCGGGGGCTGATCAAGGCGGCGGTTGAACCGGCGCCCTGACGAACCTTGGCGTCTCGTCGCAGGCCATCCCCTTTGCGTTTCCCCGTGTTATGAAGCCGCCACTTATCCTCATCTGCCGCACCCCCGCCTCTGCCCTTACCCTGCCAAGGACACCCCATGCCGGCCAAGCGAACCGCCAAGAAAAGCTCCGTCAAGAAGAGCGCCGCCCGTAAGACTCCCGCCAAAGCCGTATCCAGGCGCCCAGCGCCGCGGCTCGCGGTGCTCAATGAAGACAAGCTCGACGACACACAGCGCGCGCTGCTGGAGTCGATCCGTTCCGGCCCCCGCGGCAAGGGCGTGATCCCGCGCGGCCCCTTCGCCGTCTGGATGCATGCGCCGACGGTCGGCCAGTACGCCCAGCAGCTTGGCGGCTTCTGCCGCTACCAGACCGCGGTGTCACCGCGTCTGTCCGAATTCGCCATCCTGTGCACAGCGCGGCTATGGCGCGCGCAATATGAGTGGTTTGCCCACGCGCCGATCGCCGAAAAGGCCGGTGTGAAGCCTCAGACCATCGCCGATTTGCGCGCCGGCCGGGTTCCCAAAACGGCCGCCAAGGACGAACGGGCGATCTACGATTTCGTCCACGAGCTGTACAAGACCAGGCGCGTCAGCGACGCGACCTACAAGCGCGTCAACGCCATTCTGGGCGACGCAGCGACCGTCGAACTGGTGACCATCCTGGGCTACTATTCGCTGGTCGCAATGGTCCTGAACATCTTCCAGATGATGCCGCCGGAGGAAGCTCCTCTTACTTTTGCCGAGCCGGCTGGCACATAGCGGTTGCCCTTTTCTTAGCCCGTAGCCGCCTATTTTTTAGGCTGCTACGGGCATTTTTTATGCAGCCGAGAGAAATTTCCGGTTTTTGAGGCGTTTATTCTCCAAAACTTCCGTTTCAAATGATGGCACGTAGCTTGCGAGCGCTCCCCGCATTGTCAGCAAGACGAGGAGTGTTCGCATGCGACGTCGAGATTTCACCCGTATGGCTTTGGCTGGCGCCGCCGGCACCATCGCAGCGCCCGCCATCGCCAAGGCGCAGACCACATTCAACTGGAAAATGACCAGCTTCTATGGCCCGAACGCCGCGTTCTATTCGACCGGCCCGGGCGGCGCCAAAGATCTCTGCAAACGCATCGAGGACATGTCGGGCGGGCGGCTGAAAATCCAGTTCTACGGCGCAGGCGAACTGATTCCGGCGGCGGAAGGCTTCGACGCCGTGTCTTCCGGCACCGTCGAGATGAATTACGCCAACTCCTATTTCTGGACCGGCAAGAGCTTCGCTGCGCAGTACTTCACGGCGGTGCCGTTCGGGCTCAACTTCCAGGGCTTTAACGGTTGGTACTATGACGGCGGCGGCGCCGAACTTTGGCGCGAGGTCTATGACCGTTTCAATCTCGTGCCGTTCGCCTGCGGCAATACCGGCGTGCAGATGACGGGCTGGTTCCGCAAGGAAATCAAATCGGTCGACGACCTCAAGGGCGTGAAGATGCGCATCCCGGGTCTGGCCGGCCGCGTGTACCGCGAACTCGGCGTTGACTCGCGCCTGATCGCGCCGGGCGAGATTTTCCCCAACCTCGAACGTGGCGTCATCGACGCCGCCGAATTCGTCGGGCCCTATCTCGACCGCCAGCTCGGTCTGCAGAAGGTGGCGAAGTATTACTACACCACCGGTTGGCACGAGATGGCGACGGCCAGCGAACTGATCATCAACAAGGCCAAGTGGGCGAGCCTGCCGCCGGACCTGCAGGCCATCGTCTCGAACGCCTGCGCCGCCTGCAACGTCATCAGCGAAGCGTGGTGCCAGAAGAACAACGCCGAGGCCTACGAGGATCTGGTCAAGAACCAGGGCGTCATCGCGGGGCCGCTGCCGGATGACGTGGTCGCCGCGCTGCGCGCCGCCACCACCAAGATTCTGGCGGAAGCCGTGGCCAAGGATCCCGTGACCAAGAAGGTCCACGACTCCTACTTCGCCTACAAGGCCAAGTACGACGAATGGGCCGACAAGAGCGAAACGGTCTATCACAACAAGATCCGCAAGGCGTCCTAAGTGAGCTTCGCCGAACGTCTGGCCGGTGGGATCGACACGGCTGTCGATCTCATCGGCCGCGCCGCCGCATGGCTGTGTCTCATCCTCGCGCTGGTGATGGGCGCCAACGTACTGTTGCGCTACGCCTTTTCCATCGGCTCGATCTGGATGCAGGAGCTGGAATGGCACCTCCTCGTGCCGATCTGCCTGCTCGGCATCTCCTACACGTTGCTGCACCGCGAGCATGTTCGCGTTGACGTGCTGTTTCAGTACCTGCCGCCACGCAGCAAGAGCCTGGTCGAGGTCATTACCGGCGTGCTCGGCATGGTGTTCGCCGCGGCCGTGATCTACCTGTCGATTGCCTATGTTTACCAGTCCTGGAGCAACAACGAAGGCACCGCCAACCCCGGCGGCATCGAGGCCCGCTACATCGTCAAGTCGCTGATCCCGATCGGCTTCGCGCTCTATTTTCTTCAATCGCTGTCCGAAGCCATCAAGCACTGGCTCGCATACCGCAAGGGCTGACCATGTCGCTTGAAATTCTCGCCATAATGATGCTGGCGTCGTTTTTCGTGCTGCTGCTGGCTGGCATTCCGGTGGCACTGACGCTGGCAATATCCGGCTTTACCTTCGGCCTGCTCGGCTTCGGCCCGCTGTTGTTCAACCTTTTGCCGCACCGTCTGTTCGGGGTTGTGACCAACACCACCATGGTGGCGATCCCGTTGTTTGTGTTCATGGGCATGATGCTGGAGCGATCGAGGCTCGCCGAGGACCTCATGGACGTGATCGGCCATCTGGCCGGCTCGCTGCGCGGCGGCCTCGGCATCGGCATCGTGCTGGTCGGCATCCTGATGGGCGCCACCACCGGCATCGTCGGCGCCACCGTCGTCACCCTCGGGCTGCTGACGCTGCCCGGCATGCTGCGGCGCGGCTACAACAAGGGCCTCGCCTGCGGCGTCATCTGCGCCTCCGGTACGCTCGGCCAGATCATTCCACCCAGCCTCATTCTGATCCTGCTGGCGGACATCATGAACGAGTCGGTCGGCACGCTGTTCGCCGCGGCGATGCTGCCGGGCATGATGCTCGCCGGCATCTATTGCATCTACATCCTGCTGGTCGGCGCGCTCAACCCCAGCGCCGTGCCTGCCATACCCGCCGAAGAACGCGCCTTAATGTCGCGCGGCCAGCTCGCCGCCAAGCTGATCAAGGTGGTGCTGCCGCCGGTCGGACTGGTCGGCGCCGTTCTTGGCTCGATCATCGGCGGCGTCGCCGCACCGTCGGAGGCCGCCTCCATGGGCGCGCTGGGCTCGATCCTGATCACCGCCGTGACCGGACGGCTCAGCTTTCAGGTGCTGCGCGAGACCTGCCAGGCGACGTTCAAGATCACCGCCATGATGATGTTCATTCTGATGGCGGCGCAGGTGTTCGCGCTTTCCTTCCGCGGGCTTCAGGGCGAAAGGCTGGTGCACGACTTCTTCGCCTTCCTGCCCGGCGGCATCAATGCCGACATCTGGTTCCTGATGCTGATCATCTTCATTCTCGGCTTCTTCATCGAGTGGATCGAGATTTCCTACATCGCTGTGCCGCTGTTTCTGCCGGTGTTCGCCGCCGCCAACGTCGACATGGTCTGGCTGGCGACGCTGATCTGCGTGAACTTGCAGACCTCGTTCCTCACGCCGCCGTTCGGCTGGGCGTTGTTCTTCCTGCGCGGCGTCGCGCCACCGGAAGTCACGACCGGCGACATCTACCGCGGCATCCTGCCGTTCGTCGGCATGCAGATCATGGCCCTGACGGTGGTCTTTATGTTCCCCGGCATCGCCACCTGGCTGCCGAAGGCAATTGGCTGGTAGCCGGTCGCCGTAGCTTCAGGCCGAGGCCGGATAGCGCCGGATCAACCGGGTCTGCCGGATCAGGCTGCCGACGAAATCGCCCGTGCGGGTCGGGCTGAAGCCCCGCGCCCGGTTGCCGCGGCCGATCTCGAACAGCAGCCGCTGCTGCTCCGTCAGCCTGCGATAGACCTCGCGCACCGACAGCCGCGGATCCCAGCAGTCGATGCCCTCGCCGCCGATGCCGTTGATTTCGAGGATCGCCAGACCCTCGCCGCGCATCAAGGCCGCGATGCTGTCGAAACGGAGATCGAAGCGGCCGTAATGAAACTCCGTCATGCTGCAGGCGATGGCGTCGAACCGCTGCTCCAGCGCGGGCGTAATGTGCGCGCTTCCATCGCGGTACAGCGCGCCCGCGCGCTGGTTACCGATCAGCGCGATCTGCACCACCTCGCCGCAGGCCGGAACGCGATCGAGATCGCAGATGCCGCGGTGGGTCGGGTCGACGCCGAGATGCAGGTCCGACTTCCAGCTGGCGCGGGCGTCGCGCCGGATCAGCTCGCGCACGGTGCTGCGGCCGTTGCCGACGACGTGCGGGAAATACCGCAGCGTCAGTGACAGAACGCGCCCCGTCGCCTCGCCCGGCAGCCGGGCATAAAGCACGGCCGCTTCCGCCGCATAAGGCACGTAACGCTGCAGCATCAGCCTGCAATCGGCCGGAAAGCCAGTCAGGTAATCCGCCAGTTGCGCCGGCTCGTCGATGCGGCGCACGCCGTGGCCGTGCCATCCGATGTCGGGCTTGGCCATCAGCGGAAACGTCAGACCGGCACTGCGCAGGGCTTCGTTGGCCTGGCCCAGGTCGGCGGCAAGGCTTGCCGTGCGCGTGACCACCACGTAGTCGGCGATCCAGGCGCGCTCGGGGCGCGCCACGTCGTCGAAGTACGAGCTTTTGGATTCGCCCCACATCCCGCCGGTGAAGATTTTCGGATTGGCCGCGGTCGGCAGCGTCAGCGAACCGTGGCGCAGGCCGAGCCAAAACCAGTTCATCACCAGCGGCAGATAAAACAGCGCCGGCGGAATGCGTTCGGCCGCCGCCACCCGGCAGTCGCTCCGCGACAGCGGCGGCATGCCGAGGCAGGTTTCGGTCATGACGGTGTCAACGGCGGACACGGCTTCCGAGGTGTCGCGGAACGAGAATATCCACTTCCGCAACAGGCTCGACGCGACGATGGCCCCGAACAATAGCGGCCAGGCCCAGACCCCGATCCAGTCGTTCAGCACGGCGCCGAACTCGATCACGAGATACAGCACAAGCGGCAGATAGATTGCCGAGATGATCAGGCTTGCCGCCGCGAAGCGGGTCAGCGAAACCCGCGCGTAGCCGCAGGCCACGAAGGCGACAAACACCACGCCCGGCACCACCCGTGACAAGGCGACGACGCCGAACACATTTCGCTCCAGCGTGGCGCTGAACCGGCGCACGCGATCGTCGATCGCGTACCGGCTGAGCCAGGGCACGCGCCGCGCCGCGGCGCCGATGCCATAGAGCGCGAAATCGCTGGCCACCATGCCGATATAGATGCTGACAGCCACCAGGCTGACCGGCATCACATTGTTCACGACAAGATAGCCGCCCAGAATGATCGCGAGATCCTCATGGGCGAATGGCAAGATCAACAGCGACGTGAATCGTGCAACGCCCCCGAGATCGAGCGCGATCTCGCCGGCCACAGCAATCGATTGCAGCAAGTGCGTCCCCCAGAACCCCTAATCGGCGCGAAGCCGCAAAGGCCTCGCACCCGGCGGTTCCCCAACCGCCGTTCCCACGTCAGCAACCAAGTTTGCCTGATGAAAGGCCGGACCGCGTTTTTGTTATTTGGGTCCCGGGATCAGTGTGGCGCACCGCGTCGGCAAGGACAAGGAACTTCGTAATCCCGGCTGCACGGCGTAAATAGCAAGCCGGTACCGTCGTGCGGCCGAAGGCGCCAGCGGGATCGCCGCCGCCTCCGGCTTGCGCCGTTAGTGCCCGTGACCGCCGCTGTGGCCGGCCGGTTTCCCGCCGATCGCCCCGACCACGAATTCGACATCGACCTTGCCGGCCTTCTCGAACTGCAGCGTCGCCTTGATGCGCTCCCCCTGCGCGAACGGGCGTTTCAGTCCGACGAACATCACATGGTAGCCGCCGGGTTTGAGTTCGACCGTCTGCCCCGGCTTGACGTCAAGGCCCTTCGGCAGGACCCGCATCTTCATCACGCCGCCATCCATGCTCATCTCATGGATTTCAAAGCGCTCCGAGACATCGGAAGCGCCGCCGACAAGCCGGTCCGCGGTCGTGCCGGTGTTGGCGATCTTGAGATAGCCGCCGCCGACGCTGGCGCCCTTCGGGGTCGCCCGCGCCCATGGTTGTTCAATCTTCAGCCCGCCCACCGCGTAATCCTGGGCGAGCGCGGATCCAGCGACGAGAAGGCTCGCCATAGCGGCGAAGATGGTATTGCGGTTCAACATGTCTGGCTCCTGACAGTGCGGACGCGCGGCTCACCGGACGCGTCCTGCTAAATGGAAATGGAAGATTGTGACGGGGTCAGGCCGCAGGAGGCGCGCGCGGGTTTTGCGGACGCTTTTCGAACGCCCGTTCCACCGCTGCGACCCGCAACGCCCGCGCTGCGACCGTCGCAAAAGCCGGGAGTGAGGCGTCAAAGGCGTGCGGCGGCTCGCCCATCGCCTGAGCGTGGCAATGGATGCCGCAGCCGGCAGCACAGCCGCAGCCAGGGTCATGAGACGCTGGCTCGCCCCCACCTGCGGGGGCCGATGTTACGCAGATCGCCGAATCAAAATGGGCCCCGGCTGCGACCGTCAGCGGCAGCAGCAAGGCCTGAAGCACGACCACATAGGCCGCGAGCAACGCAAATACCCGGCGCGAAGGGCTGATCCTGTGCATCGGCCCCTGTTTAGGCCCCCTGAACGGGGGCGTCCACAACGAGGGCCCCGCGCATTTTGCGGTTTTTGCGCCGTTAGCCAGTTCCGGCCTTGAAAAGCCGGCCGCCATTGAACTTGCGGCAACGCTTCGCTATACGGGCAGCCACGCTTGCCGGTGGAAGGCCGGGCTCGGGGGCCTAGCGGCACACGTCCAGCGCGCCGCCCCGCCGATCGCAAGAATTCAAAAGAAATCAGAGAGTTAACGATGTCCACCACCTACGAGACGATCGCCAATATTATCGTCGAGACCTGCGATATTCCGCGCGACTCCATTACGCCGGAGAGCCACGCCATTAACGATCTGGGCATCGACAGCCTCGATTTCCTCGATATTGCCTTCGCCATCGACAAGGCTTTCGGCATCAAGCTGCCGCTTGAGCAGTGGACCCAGGAAGTGAACGACGGCAAAGCCACGACCGACCAGTATTTCGTGTTGAAAAACCTGGCCGCCCGCATCGACGAACTCGTCGCCGCCAAGGGGGCCTAGCGCGGTCCCATGCGCCTCGAGTACTTCCAGCTGATCGACCGGATCATTGACCTCAATCTCGCCGACCGAAAGATCAGCAGCGAGGCCACGGTTCCCACAGCCAGTACGATCTTCGAGGGGCATTTCCCCGGCTATCCGCTGATGCCCGGCGTGCTGCTGATCGAAGCGATGGCCCAGACTTCCGGCTGGCTGGTGATCGCCGCCAACCGTTTCGAACGCGTGCCGTTCCTGGCCTCGGTCAAGGAGGCCAAGCTGCGCACGTTTGTCACTCCGGGCGAAGTCCTGTCGGTCGAGGCGCAACTGATGCACGAAGGCTCCGGCTACGCCGTCACGAAGGCGAAGATCGTGGCCAATGGCAAACCGATCTGCGATGCGACACTGACCCTTCGGGTGATGGATTTCCCCAACGCCGAGATGGAAACGGAGATGCGCAAGCTCGCATCCCGCATCGGGCTGGCCCTTGAGGCACCCGTCAATGGCTGACGCCGCACGGGAAACCTGGATCACAGGTATCGGCATCGTCTCCAGCCTCGGCGAAGGGCCGCAGGCTCACTGGCAGAAACTGATGGAGGCACAGCCCGGCGCCGACGCGTCAGCCTTCGCACCTTTCCTGGTCCATCCCCTCGCCCCGATCAATTTCGACGCGCAGATCCCCAAGAAGGGCGATCAGCGCCAGATGGAAATGTGGCAGCGGATCGGCACTTACGCCGCCGGGCTGGCGCTGGACTCGGCCGGCGTCAAAGGCCAGACCGAGATTCTTTCCCGCATGGACATGATCGTCGCTGCCGCCGGTGGTGAGCGCGACCTCGCGGTTGACGGCGCCATTCTGACCGGCATGCCGAAGGCCGACAATCCCGCCGCTTTTCTCAACGAGCGGCTGATGAGCGATCTGCGGCCAACGCTGTTTCTGGCGCAGCTCTCCAACTTGCTGGCCGGCAATATCTCGATCGTGCATGGCGTCACCGGATCTTCACGAACGTTCATGGGCGAGGAATCGTCCGGCGTGAACGCCGTACGGATTGCGCTGTCGCGCATTGCCGCGGGCCAGAGCGATATCGCGCTGGTGGGCGGCTCGCATAACGGCGAGCGGCCCGATCTTCTGATGCTCTACGAATTCGCCGGCCTTGGCATGAAGGACAAGTTCGCACCGGTCTGGGAACGCGGCACAAAGGGCAGCTTTGCGCTGGGTTCTATTGGCGCCTTTCTGGTGATCGAAGCGCGCGAGCATGCCGAAGCGCGCGGCGCCAAGCCGATGGCGCGCCTCAGCGCCGTTGTTGCCGACCGCGCCAAACGCAAACCGGGCGACGTCACCGCCATGCTCGAGAAACTCTGGAGCGCGATCAAGGACAGGGTCATGCCGGATCGCACCGCGGTCATTTCCGGCGCCAGCGGCGCCGAACCCGCCACCGGTGAAGAACGCGCCTTTCTCGAAGGGCACCGCGACCTTGCCGTCCGCGCCACCGGGTCCTATCTCGGACATGGACCGGATACGCAGTTTCCCATGAATGTGGCCCTCGCCACGATCGCGCTCGGCCATGGTCGTTTGTTTCCGCCCTGTGACTCGACCGGTCTGGAGCGGCCAATGACAGGGGATTTGCGCCAGGTTCTGGTGACCGGCGTCGGCCACTGGCGGGGCGAAGGCCTCGCATTGCTCGAACGGGTCGACTGAAGGAGCGCGGCAATGACATCGACCAGAGACAAGTTCGGCCGGCCGATCGTCGTCGTGACCGGCGTCGGCGTCGTTACGTCACTGGGCGCTGGCAAGGTCGATAACTGGGCCAAGCTGACCGCCGGCGAATCCGGCATCCGCGCCATCACCCGCTTCCCCACCGACGGCCTCAAGACCCGGATCGCCGGCACCATCGACTTCCTGCCGCCGCAGTCCTGTACCGCGGCTTTGTCCGAGCAGTTCGCCGATCTGGCTGCCGAAGAAGCGGTGACCCAATCCGGCATCGGCACGCGGGGCGCCTTCCCGGGCCCGCTGTTCGTCGCCGTGCCGCCGATCGAAGTCGAATGGCCGCAACGGCTTGAGGTCGGTGCCCAGACCGGCGCCAACGACAAAGTGGACTACAACGATCTGCTGCGCGTCAGCGCGCAGTTCCCGGCTTTCCATCGCCGCTTCATGTTCGGCTCGGTGGCTGAAACGCTGGCGGAAAAGTTCGGCACCCAGGGTTCGCCGATTTCGCTGTCGACGGCCTGCGCCTCCGGCGCCAGCGCGATCCAGCTCGGCGTCGAGGCGATCCGCCGCGGTGAAACGGATGCCGCGCTCTGCATCGGCACCGACGGATCGATCAATCCGGAATCGGTGATCCGCTTCTCGCTGCTGTCGGCGCTGTCGACCAGCAATGACGCGCCGGCCGGCGCCGCACGCCCCTTCGCCAAGAACCGCGACGGCTTTGTGATGGCCGAAGGCGCCGGCGCGCTGGTGCTGGAAAGCTATGACGCGGCCCGCGCCCGCGGCGCGACCATTCTCGGCGTGCTCGAAGGCTGTGGTGAGATGGCCGACGCCTTCCACCGCACCCGCTCGAGCCCGGACGGCAAGCCGATCATCGGCTGCATTGCCAATGCCATCAAGGATGCCGGCCTGACGCCCGCGGACATCGACTACGTCAATGCGCACGGCACGGGCACGCCGGAAAACGACAAGATGGAATATCTCGGCGTCTCGACGGTCCTCGGCGAGCGCATGAAGACGGTGCCGATCTCGTCGAACAAGTCGATGATCGGCCACACGCTGTCCGCGGCCGGCGCCATCGAGGCGGTGATTTCCATCCTCACGCTGCAGCATCAGCGCATTCCGCCAACCATCAATTACGAACAACCGGACCCGGCGATCCCGCTCGACGTCGTGCCGTTCAAGGCGCGCGATGCGCGCGTCACCCACGCCATATCCAACTCTTTCGGCTTCGGCGGGCAAAACGTCTCGCTGGTGATGGGGCTTGAGCCCGCTTGAGCGCGTGATCCTTCGGCCGAATCGGTAGAGCGCACAACCACAACAAAGAGGCAGCGACTTCGCGATGCGCGCACTCCAGCTAATCGGCGACCGCCAGCTTGAACTCGTCGACCTGCCCGCCCCGCCGCCGCCTGGCGACGGCGAAGTCCAGGTCCGCATCAAGGCGGTGGCGCTCAATCATCTCGACGTCTGGGGCTTCCGCGGCATGGCTTTCGCCAAGCGCAAGCTGCCGCTGGTCGTCGGCGCCGAAGCCTCGGGCGAGATTGCCGCGGTCGGCGGCGGAGTCTCCGGCTTCAGGGCGGGCGACAAGGTGGTGTCCTACGGCGCCATGACCTGCGGCACGTGCGCGGCCTGCCGCGAAGGCCGCGACAATCTGTGTGAGAACGTCGCCGGCATCATGGGCTTTCATATCGACGGCTTCGCGCGAGAGCTGATCAACCTGCCGGCGCGGCTAATCGTTCCGGTGCCGGACGGGGTATCGCTGCGCGATGCCGCCTGTGCCCCCATCGCCTTCGGCACGACCGAGCACATGCTGTTCGACAACGCCAAACTGCGGCCTGGCGAGACCATTCTGGTGCACGCCGGCGGCTCCGGTATCGGCTCTGTCGCCATCAAGATGGCCAAGGCGATCGGCTGCACCGTCATCACCACCGTCGGCGACGAAGCCAAAGCAGAAAAGGCCAAAGCGCTCGGCGCCGACCACGTCATCAACTACAAGACCGAGCGCTTCGAGGGCGTGACGCGCAAGCTCACAGCCAAGAAGGGCGTCGATGTCGTGTTCGAGCATGTCGGCGGCGAAGGCTTCAACGCGTCGCTGTTCGTGCTCAAGCGCGGCGGCCGGCTGGTCACCTGCGGCTCGACCGCGGGGCCGACCGTGACCATCAATCTGATGCAGCTGTTCCAGCAGCAGTACAAGATATTCGGTTCGTTCGGCTGCGCCATTCGCAATGTCCGCGATAGCCTGTCGAAGATCGCCGCCGGCATGGCGCCGATCATCGACAGTGAATTCGCGCTCGCCGACTTCGAGCAGGGCCTGGCGCGGCTCGAGGGCCGTCAGGTGTTCGGCAAGGTCATCGTCAACTTCTGAGGCGCGAGGCATGAGCGCGATCAAACGGCGGTTGCGCCGCGACGCCAAGCGCGCCGGCAACGCGCTGGTGGGCGCCCTCGCGATCGGCCTCATCAAGGGGCTGCGCCTGGTCAAGCCGGACTGGATGATCAACACCGGCGGCTGGCTGATGCGCCACATCGGGCCGCTGTTGCGCGAACACCGCATCGGCCGCGCCAATCTGGTCGCCGCCTTCCCGGAAAAATCGCCGGCCGAGATCGACGCCATCATGCGCGGCAGTTGGGATAATATCGGCCGCATGGGGGCCGAATTCGCCCATCTCGACCGGCTGTGGGATTTCGACCCCGATCACCCGGAGCGGCCGAGCCGTATCGACATCCGCGACGAACACGTCGCGCACTTCAAGGATCTGCTGGAGGACGGCAAGCCTGCCCTCATCTTTGCCGCCCATCTCGGCAACTGGGAACTGCCGGCCATTGCTGCCGCGACCTACAAGCTCGACAGCGCAGTGCTGTACCGCCGTCCCAACATTGCCGGCATCGACCGCTGGCTCCAGGATACGCGCGCGGCCAGCATGGGCACGCTCATCGCTACCAGTCTCGATGCGCCGATGAAGATCGCCGAGGCGCTGGAGCGTGGTGCCCATGTCGGCATGCTCGTCGATCAGTATTACGTGCGCGGCGTGCCGGTGACGTTTTTCGGCCGCAAGACCCGCGCCAATCCGCTGCTGGCGCGGCTGGCGCAGCATTTCGACTGCCCCATCCATGGCGTGCGGGTGGTGCGGCTACCAGGCAACCGCTATCGTCCCGAACTGACGGACGCCATCGCACCGGTGCGCGACGCGCAGGGCAAGATCGACATCGCCGGCACCACGCAGGTCATCATCGGCGTCGTCGAAGGGTGGGTGCGGGAGCATCCGGAGCAATGGCTCTGGCAACACCGGCGCTGGCGTCCGGAAGACGACGCCAAACCGGCGCCGGCCGGTCCGCCCGCGTAATCCGGACGGCGCTTGCGCAACGCGTCCATGAGAAGGCGATTCGGCAACTCATTTTTCAGTTTTTTCCCCGCGAATCAGATAGGTGTCTAGTTGCCTTTTGATGACATGAGGACTGCTGCTTCGGATTGAAACCTTTCAGGGGACACACATGCGCCTAACCACAATGATTTGTGCAGTTGGTGCGTTTGTAGCTTTTTCGTCAGTCAGCTCAGTTCATGCCGCGGATATGCCGCGGGCCGTTTACAAAGCACCCGCCTACCTCAGTCCCGTCCCTACCTTCAGTTGGTCGGGACTCTATCTCGGCGTCCATGGCGGCTACGGCTGGACCAGATGGACCGGCACCGGCGCGCTCGGCACCGACTCCGTGAACGGCAATGGTTGGCTGGCGGGCGGCCAGATCGGCTATAATTACCAGACTGGCCGCTTCGTTCTCGGCATCGAGGGCGACTACTCCTGGGCCAACGTCAAACACGAAACGGCGCTGTTCGCCGGCAACCTGACGCTCAAGAACGACTACTTCGCCACCGTGACCGGCCGGGTCGGCTACGCCTTCGACAATATCCTGGTCTATGGCAAGGGTGGCGTGGCCTGGACCCGTGACAAGTGGGACGCAACCGATGGTCTCGGCGGCACCGCCACGGGCGACTTCAACCGCCAGGGCTGGGTTATCGGCGCCGGCGTCGAGTATGCCTTCTGGGGCAACGTGTCGGCCAAGATCGAATACAACTACCTGTGGTTCAAATCGATCTCGGAGACCTTGACGACAACCGGGGGGCTGGTGGTGGCCGGCACGCCGGACGTCAAGCAGCAAACGCACCTGGTCAAGGTCGGTCTGAACTACCGCTTCAATCTGTTCTAGGCCATCTTCATCGCAATGCCCCGGCCCGGCTGATCGCCGGGCTTGGGGTATTTGCGTTCAGCTTTCGGTCGGCAGCCCGGCTTCTTTCCAGGCGA
>JALHNV010000036.1 GCA_022843325.1 Pseudolabrys sp.
AACTACCGCTTCAATCTGTTCTAGGCCATCTTCATCGCAATGCCCCGGCCCGGCTGATCGCCGGGCTTGGGGTATTTGCGTTCAGCTTTCGGTCGGCAGCCCGGCTTCTTTCCAGGCGAGAATGTTGGTACCCCTAAGTTGTTGTTCTTTATAGGGGCTAAACATGTCTCGGACCCTGAACGATCAAGCAACATCAACCTATAACTGCACCAAAACTGCCCCACGCGGGGCGGTCATTCACTGGGGCTGCCCGCATGAACGCACGCGACATCACCCGAGCCATCAAGCGCGCTGAGCGCCAGCTTGCGGAGTTGAGGGCTGAAAGGCGCAAGCTCGTCCGCCGGGCAAAGGCGAGAGCGAAGCGTGCAGCGGTACGGAGCGGTTAAGCGTGTCGTCAATTCGATCAAGGGCATAGGGCCTCAGAGAACGGTTAAAGAACCGTTAGGCGCGGCAGGGAGCGGACAGATGACGGTACGGCAGCATTTTTTGAATGGCACATGGTTTGTGTTTTCCGACTGCATCACCTGCGGTGTGCCCTATTCCGTGCCCAAGAGCTTGTGGGACAAGCAGCGCCAATCAGGCGGCTTCCACCATTGCCCAAACGGGCACTCCCAGGGATGGAATAGAGAGGCCTCCGAGGATGAAAGGGTCCGCCGGGAACGAGACCGTCTGAAGCAAGACGCGGCGCGTCTGGCAGACGAGATCGCCGCCCAGCGGGCGCGGGCTGAGAAAGCCGAGGCTGCCACGAAGCGCCTCAAGAAGCGCACGGCGGCCGGAACGTGCCCGTGCTGCCAGCGCACGTTTTCGAACATGGCTGAGCACATGAAGCATCAGCACCCGGAATTTGTCTGTGAGACCGGGGCGAAGATTGTCCCGCTCAAGCGGGTCGCGCGCTAACGCCATGACAACGCAAATGGAGGGACTGCGGGTGGACTACAAGGCAAGGGCAGCGCTGGAGCGTGTCCGCAAGGCGCTAATGATGCGTGACGCTGGCTATGACGCGGCACCGGACGCTGAAGATTGCGCGCTGTTGGTCGCCGCCCTCACCCCTCCCGCTGAGCGGGAGTCGCTGCAAGGCATGATTGCGGCTATCTACGCGGGCCTTGACGCCGATGATCGTGCATTCGTTGACTGCCAATGGCGTGAGTACCGTCGTGCAGAGTTTTCCGCCACCCCTCCCGTTGAGCCTAAGACGTTCCCGAACTACAATCTGACCGGCCTCGGTGGCGAATGCACGAACGCCCTGCCGACAGCGCCAGCAATCCTGTCCGATCTGGCTCCGCTGTACGCCACCCCTCCCGCTGAGACGGGCGAGAGTGACCTTTCATACGTACCAATCGTGGGCGCTGGAGTGGATGCGCTTGACCGTCGCGATCCAGAGGCAATGGCCAAGATCAGCAAGCAACTCAAAAGCTGGAAATGTTGGCCCACCACCCCTCCCGCACAAGCGGAGATAGGGGAGGAAGAGCTTGCTCGCATTGTCTACGAGACGTTTCCCGCCGAATACAAATCGACGATGACCGGCGACACTCGCGAGTTGAGTTGGGACGAAGCTTTCGAACGCCAGAAGAACGGTCACTACTACGTAGCCCGCGCCATCCTCGCAAAAATCCGCCGCTGATGTGTGCGAAAGGCGAATGACGGTGACCGAAACAGGATCAAAACCCATGAAGCATGGCGACAAGTTCAAGGCGGACGGGGAGCGTAATCGGTATACCGTGATGGCGGCAAACGATCGGTTCAGCATCATGGTCAAGCCATTCGCCCCCAAGAAAACCTACATCTACACGATCGCGGACCTGGAGCTTGGGGTTCGCGGTCCTTGCGACTTGATATTCGGACCGCCCTACGCCCTAGACACTCAGGACGGCGCGCGGCTCGCCATGGAGATGCTGACTAACGGCGAGATGTCGGTAAGCCGACGAAATTGCGTGTCGCTGACAGATGCAGAGCGGTCGCAACTGAACGTCTAGCCTTTCTCATGCACAAGGGGCCTACGATGGCACGCCCGCTGAAAAAGACCTACGACCCTGCCAACCCGTTCGTTGTTGAGCGGCACGATCAGGACGACGGCTCAATAGTTTATGAAATTTGGGATCATCGTCCAGACAGCTACCGGTGCGTCTGTATTTGTTCCGAGGACTTCGTCGATGAGGACTTGGAAATGGACGAGCCCGGCGACCGGGGCCAGACCAAGAAAGACGCCGACATGATCGCAACATCGCTGAACATGATTTTCAGCCAACGCGAGTTCAAGTCGGCCAAGCTGCGCGCCATCCCATGTGCAGCATTAAAGAACAGAGAAGGATAGCCGATGAACACGACATTTGAAGCCGTTGCCAAGACGCATGAGAAATATGCCGCCGATCTTGAAGCTTGCATTCCCAAGATGCCGCCTTCCTCGAAGGCTGCGATCTTGCGCGAAGTTGCGCACCATCTGGAATGCGCAGCGAGGATGCGGGGCAGCGCCCTGCTTCCGCTATCGATAGCGAAACAGCGCAGCTTGGCGCGCGAGCGTTGGCGTTGATGGGCCGAAAACTCAAACCGATAGGAGCGCGATACGATGTATAATCTCCCCGACCTTACGCCGATTTTCTATCTCGCAATGGTGGGTGTAGTCGCCATCGGCTTGACCATTGTCGCAGGCATTGGCTTCGCCATCTGGTTCGCGATCAACCACGTGCAGATTGTGTGATGCCCACCTTTCCGAAGGTTTGCAGTCACGGAGTGCCGCTTGCTGACAAGTTCTGCCGTGGCTGTAGCCTCGTCTGGTGCCGCGAACAGCTAAAATTTGCAGAACGGAATGTTGAGCGGTTCAAGGCCGAGATTATCGAACTCGAAAAATCCGCCGTTTAGGAGAGGAAAAGAAAAATGACCGACCCAAAGTACATGCGCCCCGGTCTCGACTTTGCCAGGGGCAAGGCTGTCGAAGAGCTGGGCGAGCTGCAAGCGGCGCTCGGTAAATCCATTCGCTGGGGGTGGACCAGCGTCAACCCTGAACTGCCTGCGCACGAGCAAGAAACCAACGTCAGGTGGGTGCTGCGAGAAATTGATGATGTTGTGGGCGCTCTCGCCAACCTTAAGCGGGAACTGGCGCTCAACATCCTGAACGTCGATCCACGCGACACCATGCTCGAACGCCGTTGAGGGGTGGATAGCATCAATGACCAACGAACCCGACTTCACGCCTATTGTCGTTCCCTCTTTGGAGGATGCCGCGACAGATATTCAGACGCGGGCAAAGCGGCTGATGAACCGCGAGAACACTGATTTCCTCGGTCGAATGTCAGAGGCGATGATGGAAGCCGAAGTCGCCATCGACGAAAACGACATCGAGGAATACCGCGAACTCATGCTTGAGTTGGCCGCGCTTGCAATGGCCCAGGCCGCAATCAGCAGCGTGCCGGGGATGACTCTGCAACGCTGAAGAGGGGAAAAGGAAAATGACTACAAGAGCCGACCGAGCCATCGCTGCATTGCGGGAGCCGGATTATACCTTGGCCCGTGTCCCGAACACGATCCGACAATCTATAGCTGAGGTTATAGAAGACCAGGCCACAGCCATTGAGCGCGCCTACGGCATCCTCTGGCGGATGCCAGACGCCGCCACCGGTCACGCTCGCAAGTTGCTCTTGGAGTCTATCGACAAAGACGGCCAGAGGCGTGGCATCGAATACGCCACCAAGATATTCGGCCCCACCACGGAACAAGAAATCTTGGCGCGTTCGCCTTGATGACGCGGGAACGCTAACAAATGTCAGACGCCGAGATTGAACCGCATCAACTTGCATGGCTCCGAGAACGGGCAGAAAATAGAAGGCATTCTTGGCAGACGCACGAACGGAAAATGAAAATGGCGAACTACAAAAAACGACCGGTCGATGAACGCGGGTGGAGGGTGCCAAACGAAGGCACTATCGCTCGGCAGGTATACGATCTGCTTGTGGAAGGATTGGGCTCGACGGAAATTGCCGAACGTCTTGGCGAGGTAAAACGCGCAAACATCGTGTCTTACGTGTGGGGGATCAAAAACCCAACATCTCAGAATGCCGTGGCGGAGCGCCAGCGCCTCAAAAATCGCAAACCTAAGATAAAGCCAGCCCCACCTTATCTCAGGGTTGGGGAAAGAGTATGCCACAGCAACCATTTCCACGCGACGTATGGCCCTGCGCTGCGTCGAGGTCTGGGTGGTGTAATCACAAGGGTATACAAAAATACTCGATGGGTTCTTTGGGATGGCAGCGAAGAGCCTTCGCAGTGGAGCGTCGGGTTCTTGGAACCAATCGCAACAGTCACCGATACAGTTGAGGGCGATTAGCGCATATGCGCCCGAAAGGAGAATGACGATGGGAATGACGAACAACTTCGGGCCGGATGGCTCAGAGAGCAACCCGATCAAGGTCCAGCACGAGACCCCAAGAGCGGCGGAAGGGCTTGAATACGGCGAGCGGCCATACTTGTGGGTCATCACACCAAGTGGCCAGCGGGTGAAGTGCTACCGCTCATACTCCGACTACTGCGACGATTGATATAGATGGCCAGAAAAGGAGAATGACGATGAACTGGGAAGAAGTAGTCGACAAACTTCGGGCGACAGCGGACCAGCACGCCACTGACGCCCAGACCGAACTTTTACGCGGCAACAAAAACAATGCGGAGCGCAGCCACAACCTATCCGAAATATTCTATGGGATGATGGCTGCCTTCGAGGCGGGCCTGGAAAAGTAGGCCCTTATCGTGTCGATAGCAACAATGGAGAGCCCCCGATGGCTGAATACCATGAATGTGAGTCTCGCCATTCCTGCGACGAAGTGCGCGATGAGTTAGACGAGGCTCGCAAAGAAATCGCGAGTTTGACCTCCGAATTATCTGAATGGCGCTGGGGTTACCGTCGCTCTGGAATCCACCCGATTTGTTCGGTGTGCGCTGCGGAAATAAAGCGCGGTATTAATCAGCAGTCAACACCGCAGAAGGACTAGGGCAATGTGGGACCAGGAAATCACAAAGATGAGTGACGGGACCTATACGATCAATTTTCAACCGTGGACGGAAAAGCTAGTGCACGGCGTTCCGACACTGGAGATGGCGGAGGCCATTTGCGAGATGACGGACGACGCTATGCGGGACTACGCAAGCAACGCCATGTGCGAGGACTAGGCCACGGAGTTTTCTTTACATCACATCAGCGGCGGAAAATTGGATATAGTTGAGCGAGAAAGGCTAGCCGATGGCGACTCTCTACAACCGTGCAACGCCTTCGCAGCGTCGTGTCTTGCGGATCGTCGAGGGCGCGATTAAGAATGCTTGCGATGCTCACCCGCGTCAGCATGTCGATACGAAATTCGCCCGCTCTATCGCCAAGCGGGCAGCAGGGACAATTTCGGCGCAGTGGCCGGAATTGTTGGCGGCGAAAATGCCGTCAGATCGGGCTATGTCTCAACTGACGAAGAATGGTCCGGCGTCGTCTAACCCGTTCAAGGCGCGCAAAGGGGGTCGGCCCATTGCTGGGAGCCGATCCCCATTCAAATTACTGTACACGCGGCTCGGCCTAATGGCCGGATGGGCGCGGAAGGCAGGGCACGAAGGCCGCGCCGCCGCGTTTGTAGACGCCTTGCGCGTGATAGCCTCTGTTGAGACAGAGTTGCGCGGTGACGAGATTAAGGAATAGGCGCGTGGCGCAGTTGGTAGCGCAGCGGACTTTGACTCCGAAGGTCGGAGGTTCGAACCCTCCCGCGCCTGCCATTAACGCTCTTGGGCAATGAGGGCTAGACGCCCGGCGGGGGAGCCCAGAAGCACTTGAGATTATCCGGCGTCGGGAAGCACGCATGATACTCCCCGTCAGGGCTAGGCCTGACCTCCGCCTGCGGAACGTGGAATTTGTCGTCCACCAGGTAGCCACCAGAGACGACCTTGACCCGGCTGGCGTCGATTGGCTTGCAGTCTAGGTCGCTGCAGCATTCCCACGGATAAAAACTGTGCGCCTTGGCCTCGTGGACGTAGGCCACGGCAGCGACGGCCAAACAAATTACAGCCGCAACTATTAGGCCATAGGTCAGCCTGCCGAGACAGGCTGATGCCTCCCGCCAATCCATGATCATAGCCCGGCCATCCTGCTTCCATGCGGATCGACCACGCGGAAGCCTGCCAGGGACCTGACGTGAATCCGGGTGCGCCCCTGCCCGCTGTTCGGGTCGTAAGCCAGCACCCGTCCGTTCTCCCGGACCTCCTTGATGACGAACACGTGCCCCTTGCGAGCTGCGACCATGCCGGATGCGGGAGCCGTTCTGGGAAAGCGCAGCCAGTTCGCCGCGAGGTTTAGTTCAGGCTTGATCCGTCCGAATATCTTGATGCTCGTCGCGCACCCGCAGTACTGACGAGGGCAGCCAGCCGGACGACCTCCGACGATGCCCGTGGCGACTCCAGAGTGAGCCGTGGTGCGCTTAATCTGCCCGGGGCATGTCTGCCTGTAGGTCTGATCGGCAGCGCAATAGGTGAGCGCCTGAGCGGGATTAGCGGCCATGAAAAACGCGCACGCGAAAGCCGCCGCAAGAATGCGGGCCATGGGGCCTCCTAGGTTTTGAGGATTGCTACCGCAGGAAATCGCGGATGACGGCCTTGGCTTGATCGAGGTGCGTAATGCCAAGCCAGATCAAATTGATTGCGCCGGTCACTACAGCCGTCACGACCACGACGGCGACCGACACCTGAGTTCGGAAGGCGGTCATCTTGGACACGTTCGGCTCAAGAACGCCCAGCCGCTTGGCGACAGCGGCGGCATTTGCTGCGGCAGCCGCAGCTTCCGCGCTCGTCTTGCTAAGCGCGGTTTGCACTTCATGCAGATTGACCGCCGCCCGCGCCTGCTCTGAGATAATCATCTGGTTTTGGCCGCCGATACGGCCGATTTCTTGGTAAATGTCCACCAACAGGGTGTGTTCGGATTTCCCGGTCACGTCAGATGCCCCCATGGCGGACTTATCCCGTTCGTGGTTCCATCGGTATTAGCCATCGGAGCTACCCCTTCTTTCGGCTCTGGTGGTCAGGGCATCCGTTACCTGTGGCCCAGGGAACGGGTGCCCGCTGGCTTACTTCTTCTTGATCGCCCCGATGATGGCCCCGAGAACCGTATCCGCGGGAGCCCCGGAAGCCGCTGCCGTGCTGCGGCGCGTCGTGTCCATCGCGACATAGCCGAGCAATCCGCACCCGGCACCGAAATACGCAAAGCCCGAATTGAGCAGGTTCGTCACGTTGGCAATCTGGCCTGCGTCTGCAACCCACATAAGCCGAACGAATGCGACCGCTACACCGGCAATCCAGCCGCCGATCACATATCCAAGGAGGTGCCGCCAATGCCACCAGCTCACGCCCGAGGCAATTTCCGTCCGCATGGTTTCGTTGATGGAAACACTCTGCTCTGACGCCGCCTGTGCAAAAGCCGCGACCGTCTTGGCCCACTCGATTTCGGCCTCAGCCATCTTCTGCTGCGCGACCGGATCGCTCACGATAGCCTTACTGACCGCCTCCGGTGTCGGCTTGGTGCCGAGCGCCTCCCCCAGCACCTTGCCTGCTACACCACCTAACGGGCCACCGAGCGCCGTTCCCAGCGTCGGCAGGCCAAGCCCGAGCAATGTCTTCCCAAGATCACTCCAGTCCATGACTATGCCTTTTTGAAAAGCGCCAACAGCGCGTTGATGAATGCAGCGAGTGGGGAAACGGCGACGGGCTCTGGCACCGCCGTCACAGGCGCGGTCGGCTCAATGTCCGGCTGCGCTGCGCCCTGCCCCAGCAGGACGGCCAGTTGACTGGCGGAAGCCGGGGGCGGCGTGACCTTTTCGGACGCTGGGCGATTCGCATAGGCGGCGGCAAGCTTGGCGTCGTACTTGTTCTGCTTATAGCCCGCGCCATTGTAGCCTTTGGCAAACGATGCCCAATTAAGGGACCGCATGTGCGCCTGTAGCTTCGACGAGACGATAAAGCGCGCCATGCCGTAAAGCTGTGCGCCCTCCGAATAGAGCATCGCCTCGACAAATTCCTGCACGGTCTTGAAACCGCAAATCTTGTAGTTGAAGCCCATAAGCTGGCCCAAGCCCCAGGAGCACGATTTGAGCGCCGCCGCCTCGTCTATCGCTATAGCCTTGTCCATCCAGTCGTAGCGTTCGGCCTGTGTCTTGAGGTACGGCTTCGTTTTCCACTTCGCATAGGCCAGACCGTTCGCCACCGCCTTGTCGCGCTTCGCCCCTGCCCCAAGTTCGCGGTAGAAAATATGCGGCTCGTTCAGGATGATCGGACGGCCATCCGGGCCAAAGCCCTTCCCCGCCGATTCCACGGCCAGCACGGCGCGGACGGCAGCGATATGGCAGCCGAGATACCCAGCAATCACGGTCACGTCGCCGTCAGATAGTGGTAGCGCCCGCCCATGCTTAAGAGCGGCCGGGAAACTGGCCTTTGCCATGGAGGCTCCTTTTTGGGCTTAACAACTGAGGATTGCACCGCTAAGATTCCGCCCCTCAGGGAGGCGAGAAGCGACACATGACTATAAAGGGACAGACACAGCCGCCCGCTGGCTTTGACAGCGCAGAAGTTGACGACCCGATGAACCCTGCGGCGGGGCAACTGCTCCCCTCTACGGAGAGCGCGAAAAGCACGAACGATGCGCAGAAGAAGGAGCATCCTGCTAAGGATGAGCCAATTCTATGAAAATAGAAGATGAGGTTTTAATCGGAGGGGTCGGCGCGTTCTTGATCGTGGCGACGGTTGGCATCAGCATATGGCTCGCGATCAAAGTTCTGCTTTGGGTCGCTTCTTAAGCAAACTCCGCTTCCACCGCGTCATAGGTGGCGATCTCGCCGGACATTATTTTCCCGGCAACGTCGGCTTCAATCGCGAAGCATTCCTGCACATGGTCACCGACTGCGCGGGCAATCGCCGTCATGGTCGCGGCGTCGAGTTCTACAAACCCGCCAGCCGATTTGAATTTTATCGTTTTCTCGGGACGGTCAACCACCAGGCTATGAGCCCCGGACACCATCGCCTGACTTTCGCGGTCCGTTCGGATCGGTACGCCATTAAACGCGATGCCGCCGGTTTCCTTGGCATAGCGCGCCGCCGCTGCGTGAGCGCACAAACGCTCCTTCAACTGCTCTGTCGGGAACGCCACGAACGTCCACGCGCCGGGAACTGCTGGATCGGGATTGACGACGCCATACCGATCGTCCGGCCGCTCTTGCTGCACCACCGGCACGGCACCGAGCGCAGCCCGTTCCTCGCTCGACGCGAGATCAAGCCAGTTTGGCGGATACTGGATGCCGTCATGGACAAAAGCCGTCCAGCCGGGGACGTGTTGGCCATCGATTACATAGTCCGTCATAGCCCGAGCCTCCCTCGTAGCCGCGACCAGATGCCGTCAAGCTGCGCTTTGGTCAGAGCCTCGCCAAACAAGGCGAAACAGGCGATGCGGTCACCGCTCGCGGCGGGAGTTGAACCACTGCCCGCGTCAAAAATACCCATCGTCTGCGAGGCGGCACCGGCACTAGGCGTCGCATAAGCAGCGTTGAATGTGTCGCTCGCTGAAACCTGATTGTAGGCCCCGTTCTGCCAGAAAAACCCACTGGACCCTGCTTCATTTATTGAGACTGCGATAGCGTTCCATGTAGAGGCGGTCATAGCTGTCGTTGCTGTGACGCTAAGAGCGGGCGTGCCACTTACGCTTTTGGTAATCACGAAAGTCGGAATATTTGACGACGATCTGTACCACCAAAAACCAGTCGAGGCAGACGAAGTAGCGTTAGTGCCGGAAAGCGTGACCTGTGCGGTACTGCCCGGATACATCAGCGCGAACAGCGTAAAGGCTGCGTTGTCCTTATGGATGTCGTTGACCGCTGCCGGATTACTCTGGTTCAGACGGAAAATATCGTCGCCATCGACGGAAAAGTAAGACCGCCGTCCGCCTGCCGAACCGTTGAATGTCGGATCGTCAGCAGCAGCGCCGCTCGTCGCCCCCCGAAAGAAACTATAGGCGTTGCTCGACCGATCCACCCAAGTCTGGCTCGACCCGTCATAAGACGCGATGTCGCCAGCATCGAGGCAGATTCTAAGGTTGGTCAGCAGCCCCCGTTCCTTGATGATGTCATAGAGGGTGAGAGGACCTTGGCCTGCCATCATCAGCGGGATCATCAGGCGATCCCCTGCGCGCGGCCGATTTCTTCGAGGTTGCCGCCAGACCGCCCGACAAACGTATATCGATCAACAGCGCCTGAGCCCGTCGAAATAACCGGCGTATTGGCTGAGCCACCGATCCACTTGTAGGCCGCGTTCCATGCGATGGTTCGGGGCGTCGAATCCTGCACGATGCGAATGGAGTAGACCCGCCCGGCCACCACGTTACTCGGTGCGCCCATAGTCGTGTTACCAGTAGCGAGGGCAAGAGTGGCCAGCGGCGCAACGTCAACGTCCCATGCGGTCGTTCCGCCTGACGTGTAGGTCAATGCGGCTTCGGCATAGCCCTGCGGCTTGGTGAAAGCCTGCGATACAGCAAGGCCAGCCACATCGGTCCCGACAACCGCACCGTTCTTGAGCAGCTTGCCAGTGGTTCCGTCAAACCGCGCCAGACTGTCGGCAGTAGCGGACGCAGGGCCAACAACATCACCAGTCCCGAGGCCATCAACGCCCGGCTGACCCGCGACGCTCAGCGTCCAGTTAGTCAGCGTGCCAGAGCCAAGGCTTTTGTCCGCCGTGAAAGCAAGGCTGCCCGCCGCGTAGGACGTAACAACGCCTTCCATCCAGTTGACGGTTGGAGCGGAGGCGTCGGCGGCCCGGACGCGCGTGCCGACCTGATAGGAAAGCCAAGATTGGGTCGCGAACGTCTTTGTGCCGGATGATCCGATAGTGTTCGAGGTTACAGACGTGCCGCTATAGGCTGCGATGGTCGCGCCAGTTGCACGAATGATCCAGTCCGCGAATGTGCCGGAACCACCCTGTTCCACCAAGATTCCAGAAAGATCATCATCCACGTAGGACGTGACTTTCAGCACCATGTAATTAGCTTCATCAGCCGCAGACGAAGCCTTGATATAATTCCCCACCGGGTAAAATCGGCCCGTCTGGGTGACGAGCGTTACCGGGTCAGTCCCCAAGGTAATGCTGGTCGTCGAGGTGGATTGGAACAACAGGCTTGTGATCGCCTCTTGTGCAACGACCGTCGTAAGTGGAAAAGCGTTGACTGTGCCCATTGCCTGATCCTTGAATCAAAAAAGCCGACCCGAAGGACGGCCCGAAAATCGAAACGCGGTGTGCTTAAGCGCCTGCGAATATGATGTAGTTGCAGACGATGCCGGGAGGCAGATTGTTATGAGCGCCGTTGCTGCCGAACGAGTTCATCGTCACGGCTACGTTCTGCGTCTGGGATGCAGCGGTAGAAGTGGAGGCAAGAAGGGCGGCGGCGGTTGACCCCCCCGTCCCGGCGGGCGTCGTCGATCCGATGCTCGTCCGTTCGTATCCGAATGCGGGCTGCGTGATGCTGGCGGTGGTCGGCGTGATGGTCGGAAGCTCTGCGGCGACAAGCTGATGCGACTGCGAGCCACCAGCGGCACCTAGCGTAGTGCCTACCCACCCGCCCGCCGGGACGCCCGTGATGCGGCCCGCGCCAGTGCCGCCCATGTCGCCCTTGCCGAAGGACGCGCGGTCGCGCTTGTCTGGCATATTGAACGTAGTTGACCCGTCACCAACGCCGTAGGTCGTGCCAAGTACAGCGAACAAGGCGGCGTAGGTCGTGCGGGAAATTGCCTGCCCGTATGGGAATAGCCAGCCGGCCGGAGCGGTCGTGCCCCAATAATCCATGCCCGCGCCGATGTAAACAAAGCCGACTTTGGCCCCGGCGCTCGCAAGCCCAAGATTGCCGCCGTCGTTAAACATGCCGGATGACGTAGCGGCGTTAAAGGAAATGCCGGGGGCGGAAACGGTTCCGGCAAAGCCCTTAAGCTGCCCTGTGAACGGGGCAACACCACTGCGAAGCACCAGACTGCTAAGCGCCGACTGCAAATCCTGCAACGGGGTATTGTGCTGCGCGGCTTCAATCGTCGTGCCCGTTTCCGCAAGATAGACTTGCGGAAGGGAATAGTTTCCTTGTGCGTCAAAGGGCATGGCGTTGATCTTCCAAAGAAAAAGGCCCCGGTTAGGGGGCCTTTCGGAACGTCCGATTTGCGGGTAGACTCAGCGGATGGACAGAAAACACATCGATTTGAAGCGCAGCGAATACCGGGCCGAAGGCATCAAAGGCGAACCGTTCTTCGCCGCAGGATGGCCGGTTGGTGTTGCAGTCCTCGTTATGATTGCAGTCGGTACGTTCATGCACGACGCAACAGGGCCGATGTACTTCTTTGGCGCAATTGGCGGCGCGCTACTCGGTTTCATCGTCCAGCAGATTTGCGGAGAGTTTGTTAGCGACCCTGCTGTTGAGTCGCAGGAGCCACCGCAAGACCACCGCTAAGACCGCGCCCAGCCTGCCCCATAATCAACTGGCGCAACTGTATCCGCTGCACCGCCTGTTCAAGAATGCCCTGCATCTGCTGCGGCGTGACGTTGCCGCCCCGCATCAACAGTATTCGAGACACTTCCTCGCGAACCGCCGGGGTGTTGCCAGTCAAAGCGTTCTGACCGGCAGTCATAGCCCCTCGCGCTACGCCACCCCAATTGCCGGATATAAGATTTGCAATCATCGACGGGTCAGCACCCATCGCGGCTTCGTCTGCAAGGTTATCGGCTGTACGCGACCCGCCTAGAGCCTGCGCCCGTGTTTCAAACATCGTGTTCTCGCGCCCGATACGGCGCTGCATTTGCGCTTGGGTGCGCTGAGGCGCGATGGCCGCAACTTCATCCGCGAAAGCATCATTAATCAGGGGGCGCGCTTTATTTACGCCCATCGCAGCGCCTTGGGTCTGCTGCACAAGCGGGTCAACATACCCGGCGCGAAATCCCTGCTGACCTTCGCCAGAAAGATTGCGGAATGCCGGAATGGTGTCCTCAGTCCGGCCCCGCATTGCTGCCGCTGTGCCTTCGTCAATAGCATCAATGTTGCGGGATGATTGCGCAAACTGACGATTAGCCGCCCTAAAGCCGGGGGAAGCATTCTCCATAGCAGTATCGAGTTCGCGAAGCGCCTGACCTAGCATCCTGGCTTGGTTGCCGCGCCCGGCCCGCGTTGCGACCTGTATACGATCAGACAGGTCAGAGCGCAGCCTTTGCAGTGAGGTAAAATCTGTCTGCACAGAGCGGCCATCGGTCAGCCGGGACCGTACGGACGCCAGAGCACTTTCGATTGAGTCGTCAGCAATGCCGGATTGTGGATTAACAATCCTGTTTACGCCGGGCTGTAGCGTGTCATCGATGTTGGCGACCACCCGTGAGACATCGACTGGGCCTGCACCGGCACGCGCCGCGCCATACGCCCGATCAGCAGCAGTGTCACGCGCCGCAGTCATGGCCGTGCGGGTTTGAGCCGCCGTGGTTGGCGTATCGAACCCCTCCATCAAGGCGTTCGCAATCCTGCGACCCTGCCCGGCCTGCCGCTGTTCCAGAAATTCAACAGCGTTCGTCCGGCCAACGCCGGGTGACCGCGCGACCGTCGAAAGCATCCGCTGGCCGGGATTGCCCATCGAATCCGCGACCGTGAACATGCCCTGACCTTCGCGCGCGGCGAGGGCAACGTCATCAGCGATCTGTGCCGGGGTCCGCGAACTTTCCATGATCGCCCGCGCGACCTGATTGCGGGCGTACCTCTCCGGGTTGAGACGCGCGCCGACTTGACTAGTGAGCGGCGAAAGCACAGCGCCGCCCGCTTTCATCAATCCGGGCATGGCCCCGCCGACTGCCACGCCAGTAGCACCGCCGGTCAGCGCATTCATGCCGCGCTCTTCAAGGCTGTTGCCTTCTGCACCGCCAGCAACCGCTCCCATGAGCCCGGCATCGGCCGCAGCGGCGGCAGAGCGTGCGCCAATCCCTGCATTCGGTCCCAGAAACCGCATGGCGCTAACGCCGCCACGGGCCAGACCAGAACCAGTCATGATGCCACCGGCAAGTTCTGCCGCCGTTGCCGCATATCCTGCTTTTTTGCGGCCTTCCTCTAACGCTAAATCCTCTTGCGCCTTGGCGTGCTTGTAACCCTCGCGCGGATCGAACGTGCCGCGCCGGATCATCTCCATAGGAGTGCGCAGGCCCGCAAGAACTTCATCCGCCGTGTTGAAGGTAGCGCCTTGAATGGCGAGACGGGCCATCCCTGCGTCCGCAGACGTGCCGCTCGCCTCGATACGCTGGCGATCCTCGATAGCCGCTTGCCGGTATGGATCAGACGGGGGGGCAGGAGCAGCGGCGGGGGCAGTCTGCAACTTGCGAATTTCAGAGGCGAGAGCCTGCGCCGCCTGCGTATCACCGGCCGCGTCTGCGTTCCTTAGTGCGGTCGATAACTGTTCGAGTGTGGCCATCAGTTTCCGCCGTATTGCTTAACGAGGTCATCGATGGATGGACCGGCAGATGCCGCTGGACCGGCAGATGCGGTGCCAGTAGCAACGCCCGCTTTCTGTTTCGCGCGTTCAATTCCGGCGGCAATAACACCCCGGAGTTCTTTAAGCGCCGCGACGTATTCCGCGTCAGATTGCGCACGGTCAAGACGCGCCATAGCCTGCGTGGCCTTCGCGCCTTCGATTTCCGTAATCTGGCCGCCACCCTTGAGGGATTCGAACGCCTCAAGAAACGCCTTGCCCTCAAGCTGCTTCGCCATGACCTGGAAGTTCTTAGCGTCAGTGCCCCCGAAGTAGTTTCTGGGGTCAAGCGTGCCGCTAAGTCCGGTCGCAGTTTCTCGGCCGGGGTGATTGATCATCTGATCAATGACGCTCAATGACTGTTCGGCCTTAAAGAGAGTTGCAGGGAGATTTACGCGGGCCTTGCCCTGTTCGGTGCCGATTTCCCTCTGCGCAGAGGCTTCAGCCAAGTTCTTCTTGACTTGGCCTACAGGCTGGCGCGTTTGCGGATCGAGCAAAACGTAATGGTCGCCAGCGTCCACCCGGATCGGATCACGGGCAATCTGGAAGCCATCAGGCAGCTTCGCCAACCGAGCATCACCGCTCTTGCCGGGCTGAATATAAGCGGGCTTGCCGTCCGGCCCGGTGCCCCAGATTGGCGTCAAACCGTATTCCCCAGCGCCAGCGCGCTTGCTCGCAATCCAGTCAGAGAACGATCCGGTAAAGCCCTGCCCCTTGGCGTATTCGTATTCGCGCACGCTTTCCGGGTTTTTGCCGTCTGCTAGGTCGCGCTCGGCCTTCTGAATCTGAAGGCGGCGCAACGGGTCGCGCGCTTGCTGTTCTTCCTCGATACGCTGCTTAAGCAGCATGTTAATGCGAGCCTGATCGCCGGGCTGAAGCCACGGGTTATTGGCGGCCCGCATAAGCTGCTCAATGGACGGGCCTTGCTGGCGCATCGGCTGCGATTGTGTCGGCGTGGCGTTCGGGGGCAGTGCTGCGTCATCAACAGCGGCGACCTGTTGTCCCGCCGTGACTTGCGGCTGGCCCGCGCCACCAAAGAACCGATGATCCGCGATATCCTGCCCCGGGCCACGGCCCCAGGACGGGGCCGGGCGACCAAGCGCCGCCTGCGCCTTTGGAGCAAAGAAGTGCGTTGCGCCATTCGTCGGATCGGCAGGGGCTACCCCGCCCTCGCCATAAGCAGCGGCAATAGCGGCATCGGCAGCGGCGCGCTTCGCCGGATCACTCGCGGCAGCAGCCATGCGGGAGCGACCATCCTGCGTATTCCACGGCTCAAATTGGTTGCGTGCGGTCACAACCCCAGTGGGGGTATCCCCACCGAAATTGCCCGCAACAGCGCGGTTACGAATGACACTTGCGACCGCATTCTGACCAACGGCAGGCTGATTGCCTGCCTCGCCAAGAATAGTGCGGATCATCGCCTCACGGTCGCCACCAGACGGCGGATCGAGCGGGCTGGGCTCGTCGGCCTCATAGATTTTCCCGGCAGTAGACGGGACCATAGGCGTGGGTGCCATTGCCTCAGCGGGCGCGCTAGAGCCTCCGGACATGGGCGCGGGGCCACCTCCCATGCCACCCGTAATCATCGGGCCGAATATCTCTGACAGAGCGCCAGTGCGGCTTGCCTCGCCGGACTTTTGCGCTGCGTTCGCCTCGTCGAGCATCGTGCGGGCGATCCAAGCCTGACCGAGCGTATTCAGTCCCTCCCCGACATTCTTCGGAGTGCGACCAAAAATGCGCGCGGCCAGCGAGTCGGCAAGCTTCCGCTTTTCGGAAACAGAACCCGGCGTTTCGCCTTTTGCAGCGTCGAAGATATAGGCCATTGTCAGGCGTCCATCAGTCCGAGGGCCTTATCGTAATCAACCGCCATAAACCCGGACGGCATGACTTTCACCGCGTCGGGTTTTTTCTTGACGGCTTCCTGAGCCATCAGGCCGATCTCCGGCACGTCGCTACCCTTGTATTCGTAGCGGTATAGATTTTGACCGTCATCGGTCTTACCTATTTTCTTGATGTTTTTCTTGAGCCTGCGATCCGAGTATTTCATCACGCCTGCGCCAGCAAGACCGAACAAGCCGCCCATCAAGGCGTTCTGCTGCTGTGCTTCCTGCTGTGCGGCCTGCTGGCGCTGCTGATAGTTCGTGTTAATCAGCCCCGCCACGTCCGTTGTCGGGATCGTATTCTGAGGCGTCCCGCCGAACTGCGGCTGCTGCACCTGAGAGCCGTTCATCAGGCCGATAATCTCGTTTAGCGGCTGGTTGCGTTCGGTCAAAATCTCCTGGATCGACTGCTGACGACCGGTCAAAAGCAACTGATTGCGCGCGTCGTTCTTATTCTGCCCGAACCGCTCCATCTCCGCGTTCCATGCGGCAGAGCCCGGCTGTAGGCCCTGATTGGCCATCCGGGTACGCAGCGCGTCCTCATCCCGCGCGAATTGCGGATCGAGACGCTTTGAGCCAAGCTCGTTAAGACGCCCCTCAACCGCATCATTCGTCAGGTTTACGTTGGTGCCGAGCAGCCCGCCGATCTTGGCCGATTGGTCAACGCCGATCCGACCAAGGTTTTGTTCGGTCTGGTTGTTGAGGTCATAAAGCGCCTGCTGTTGCGGCGAAAGCGTCGTGGTCTGCGTATAGTTCGGGATATCGTAAGAATGCCCCGTGTATGGATCAGTAAACTTGTACGTCCCCGACTGGCTATAGGTCTTGCTGCCATCAGGGCCGACCTGGTTGACGTTGTTCAGGCTCGCGTTCGCCAGAGCGGTTGCCACGTTCGTTCCGGTCGAAGCCGCAGCCGTTTCCTTCGGATCGGGAGGCGCGGGCGCTCTAGGTTTGCTCATATTTCTCGTCCTTGAATCTTCTTGCTTGACCGCCAAACATCATCCGTCAGCAGCGCAATGGCTTCCGCTTTATCCCGCCCGCGAAGTCTAGGAATGACGTACTCGACCGCGCCTACCGCGACCCACATCCGCCGCAGCGGCGTGTCCTGTTCGGAATGCCGCGCCACTACCATCTGGCATCCGATCTGATTGAACGGATAGTCAAACATCGCCTTCAGAACAGGTCTTGTGAGCCATCGCTTATCCGTCGCCGCCCCGGAAATCTCTATTGTCCCGGCCTCTGGCGAGTAGTTGTGGTAGACAACACCGGCAATAAGCGTCTCACCATGAATGACGCCCATGGTCGTGCAGTCGCCAAACCCCCTAAGCCCGCCATCGACACGCTCACCAACAAACCGGGCAATGCCATCCCGAACGTCGGGATTGCGCGCCCCGCCCCATACGATCATACGACCGTCTCGGCAGTCGT
This sequence comes from Pseudolabrys sp., assembly GCA_022843325.1. Lineage (GTDB taxonomy): Bacteria > Pseudomonadota > Alphaproteobacteria > Rhizobiales > Xanthobacteraceae > Pseudolabrys. The sequence goes on from JALHNV010000036.1 coordinate 17,834, forward strand.
GAACTCGACATCAAGCTTTACAATCTCGACATCGAGCGGCGGCAGCGCACCGCTTGTAATCTGCAAGGCAGGGGCAACCGCGTTGCCGTTCTTCGGCGTTGCGCGCCAGTTCGCATATGTCGTTTTGGCCGTGCCAGCGCCCCAAATACCCTCACCCCAAATCGCCGTATCCCAAGCGTTAGCAACAGACACAGTTGCCGCGTCCGGCGGGGTCGGTAGTGACGTGTCATAATCACGGAGCATTGTGATTTTGTCGTTGACCGCGCTTTGCGAGAGCAGAACAGCCCTTGTCCTTCCCGTCGTCTTGACGCCAGGAATATCGAGGTCGCTAAACAGCGGCACATAAACCCCGGTGTAGGGCGTGTTTTCGTCAAGACCTGTGACGTTGGCCTCAATCACCCTGCCGGTCGCCGTTCCAAAAAACAGCCGATCCTCGAAAACCAGCAGGCACGTTGCATCCCAGCCTGTGATCTGCGCACACGCGCCGTTGCGCGTATTGATCGGATACATGACCGGAGTTTGCCCGCTGAGCTTTGGCGGGACCACAAGAGCGATCTGGTTGCGCGACCAGACAACGCAATTCCACGGGTCAGTTGACCGCGTTCGGACTTCCTCGTTCCAGATGGTGTCTATATTTGCCGAAACCGCAGTCTGCGACAGAATCGCGAAGTCTTTCTTCAGCGCAGTAGACAGCGGGACCAAGCCGATATCGGTCGCAATGACGATATCGCCGCCCGCCCTGAAATGCGCCTTCGGCCCAAGCGGCTTGCCGATCTTGTATTGGCCGACCTTCGCCCACGTAGAGGCAGAGCTTGGGTCGGTTCCTTGGAAAACCGCAACCTCGCCTTCCGTTGTCACAAAGATGCACTGTTCGGACAGGCCAGCCGCGCCGGTTTCCAGCGACCAATTGGACCCGAACAGCAGCGACCCACCGAGCGTGAACACACCGGCAAGCGGTATTTCAACGGCTGCCCCGCCTATAGAAGCCGACGGCAGATACCAGGCGCTCAGCGAATCCTTCTCGACAAAGAACAAACGCTGTTGATGAACCCAGACGTAAGATAGTGTGGTCGGGTCAACACCGGTAATTGCGGGCGTCGTGGCAAAGTTGGTGCCGTCATAGTTCCTCGGCGTATCGATGCCGTTGACCATGGACAGATACACGCCGTCCGATGTCGCAAACTGGACTACCGACCAGTTCCCGCCGGTTAGCCCCGTCACTGACGCATCGGGTGTTCCAGCGAAGATGATGAAATCGCCATCGTCATTGACGATGAACGCGCCGTCCTCATCGACAAGGAACTGATCCTCCGACAATGCGGGCGTCGTAACGTCATAGATAGCCGTCGCGTTGGCGGCGAACATCTTCCTGTTGTTGCCGTTCGCATAGGCGAACATGGATGTCACGGGAGCGCCGCTTAGCCCGATGATGGCGTGACGCTGCGAGCCGCGCCTCAGCCTCGCGCCCGTTGGGGTTGGAATGAAATTCTTCAGTACCGCCGCGCCGCCAGGAATGGGCGTTGCCAGATTGTTATTCGCTATCAGCCCGATTGTCGGCGCGGGGATCGATTTGACCTGATACGTTGGCGACCGCGCCGTTGAGTTTCGGGTTGCAGCCCTGCCCGGCCTGATCATGGCGAACGAACCCCGCCATCGAACTTCGCGGTATCGGCAAGCGTGGCTTCGTATTCGGCCAGATGATCGTCGAACGGCTGGCCCATATGCCGCCGCCAGCGCCAGATAGCGCCCTTCTGGATCAGCTTTTCGGGAACAAGGGCTTCCTCGCCGTCACTCCCCCATGTCGTCCCGTTCGGGCACCAGTTTCGGGACTGGTAGGTAACGGTGACCGTGGCAGCAAGCGCAAGATACGGGAAGAACGAAATGGTCGATCCTGTCAGATAGGCATATCGCGGGGTGCCGACAACCGGCGTAAGCGATGCCCATTCATCGGCGCTAAGACCGACGCGGACAGGGGTGCTGCCCGATTTAATTGCGTTGCCGTCGATCAGGCGCGAGAAACCGGCAGGGAGAGAAAAACTGTCGTTAGCGCCCGTGCCCGTGATTGTCGTGGTGCTGCGCAGTGCAGCCCAATCGACCCGCCGCGCCAGTTCCTCGCCAGCTTCTTCGGTGAACAGAATGGTTCTCAGGTTCTCGTCAGTCTCATTCGAGACAACGGCCGTTGGCACGCTCAGCGACATATTGATCGCGAGGCCCTTGGCGATGGTCAGAAGGGTCATGGGCAAACCCCTTGAACCCGCGTAGTCGTGTTCGACCAGCGCGCCCGATCATCTGCCACCTTCAGATTGGCCATAGCTCCATCAAGAAGCGCCTTGGTGCCGAGCCCTAGTTCTGTGTCTTTGAGGAAGATCGTTGCCTCTAGCGCCACGGCATAGAGGTACACGTCCGGCGCATCCGCCAGCAGCCAGTTAGACGTTGTGGGTGACGTGGTGAGCGTCGGTATCTTGGAGAAATATTCGATGTTGCGCGTACCGCTGAAGCCCTTGATCAGCATTTGCGTGCCGTTGATGGCGTAGCGGTAGTATTGCGAGCCTTCGCGCTGGATGTCGGCCAGCGGCGCAGAGAACAGCGGCAGCCCGTCAACACCATAGACGTTGACCATTTCGAGGAAATCGGCCGGGAGCGAAACAACGCCGTTCGTCAGTGTCAGCGTTGCGCTTGTGATCTGCTGGCGGCAGCGTAGCCGCTTGTTCAGCATGTCCTCGGCCAGCAGCACAAAGCGCGGCATGACATCGGACAGGTTACGGTTGCCGACATGATCGCCAACGGCGAAACGGAGGTCGAGGTAATCGGCTAATGCGGCCACTTACACTCTCCCTTCTTTTGTGCGCCATGCCCGATTGTCGGAAGAGTTCAGCCACCGCGAGACGAACTTGTCGTCCCCCTCGGTGTGGGCCTTCATCAGCCCCGTATTCTCATCGTGCAGGATATTCAGCGGTACAGACGCGATCAGGTGATAATCGCCTGTCCATGCCTTTTGCGCGGCATTCCTGACCGCCGTATTCGAAGCAATTGTCGCCTCTACCGGATAGTCCACCCGGTAGTGCTGTTTGGCCCCGTCAAAATAACCCCATACCGAACGGCCGGACCCATGGTCATAATCGACCAACGTCCATTGACCATCCTTGATCATCGTTAGCGGCCCTTAGCCTTCGGCTCGGGCTTGGCGTCGGGCTTCACGCGGGACAGCGCACCGCTTTCGATGCCGTCAAGCGCAGCCTCAATAGGAACGTCGATCTCCGATCCCTTGCGGAAGCGGATGGCGGGCTGCCCTTCCACGTCGTTCTTGGCCCAGAAATCGCGATTGATCACCACGCGAACCATGTTTTCCGTCACTTGGCATTCTCCATTGAAAAAGGGGCCGGATTGCTCCGACCCCTCGGGTTTGACGTTCGTTCGCTTAGGTCGCGGCGAACGGTGTGCCTTCCACACCCGTGGAAACGAGGAAGCCTCCGGCCATCCAAACACCGGCCGCAACATCCTTCAGTTCCACCCACGATCCCTTGACGCCGCCCGTGGTGCTGCCGTTCATCGTGATATAGTCAGCAGTGGGGATGGCAAGGATCGTGACGCCGCCGGCATCGGTCGAAACGCTCACACCGCCTTGGATAATGTCGGTACCCAGAGCCACAATGATAACCGCGTTTGACGTGACGGTCGTGTTTACGAACGCGGTGTAGACATCGCCCCCGCCGGTCGCGGCGGGAAGCGAAAGCGTAAGCCCAGCCGCAGCGCTCACGATGACAACGGTGCCAGCGTGAATCTTGCGAGTGAGGGCGGTCGAAGCGGTGACCGCAATGGGAGCAAGAGTGGTCATGATTGCGGTTCCTTAGCTGTTCGAGGTGAGGCCGTAGAGATCGGCAGCAACGCCGAGCCCGCGTTCGTTCTTCACCTTCAAGGTGCCCTCACCGATGATGACGCCCTTGTCGGCATCGCCGGTTTTCGCGAGGCCCTTGTCCTCCTGGATTTTACGCAGCCAGAGGAATTCAAGGAACTCGGTGTCAAGGAAGAACGCATTTCGGGCCACCGCTCCCGAGGTCGCCATGACACGGTTCGGGTGGATCATCACCTTGCCGAACGGACCTTCGTAAACGTCCGCGTTGGCAACGATGCTGTTACCCTTGCCGTTGTCCACCGCGTAGCGGAACGACGCCACGTTGGTGTCAGACATGAACGTGACAAACACGCTCTTGACGTAGGGCGAGGCAACCAGATGGCGGAAATTCGCGCCCTCTTCGTAGCCCTGCTTCATCACGTCATCCATGATGACCTTCGTAAAGGCCCGCTGGGTGCCGTTACCAGCCGCGACCGTCAGGCCGGTGCCTGTATTGAAGCCGCCGTTGGTGCCGCCCGCATCGCGGTTGGCGTTCGTCTCGATCCACGTCGGCAGGCCGCCGAACTCGCGCGTGGCACCGCCGACCGAGGCGTTGTTCGTGACGATGGCGAGCTCGACATCCTTGCGGATTTCGACGCCCTTCTTGAGCTTCTGGTACTTCCGTTTCTGGACGTTACCGGCCTCATCGACAACTTCCTGCGTACCGGAGATGATCCAGTCCTTGGTCATGATCTGGGTGTAGTTGCCCAGCCGCTCGGGCGGGGTGATGGCACCGAACGTGTATTCGGTGCCTTCAGGGACGATGTTCTCCGCAGGCGCGGCCAGTTCGTCAGTCTCCCACTCGGGATGGACCGATTTGCACTTGCCCTTGGTGATCATCGAATAGATCGGGGTATCCTCAGGCGTGATGCGCGACACCACGTCCGACAGTTCTTCCTTGTTGCCGACCGCAGAGGTCGTAACAAAGGTATTTGCGATGACGGCCATTCGGCCCTCCTATGAAGATGGGTTATTCGAAGTCGATTGACATTGCGTCGTGGATCGACCCGGTAGACCGCAACCTCTTCATGGCATCCTGATTTTGCTTCGCCTTGCCCTCGACCTGTCGCTTGTTCGGTGCCATCGGCGGAACCTTGACCACTTTCTGAGTGACCTTGGCTTTGGACTTTTCCGCCTCAATCCCCATTCTGGCGTAGTGCGCCAGTTTGAAAAATCGATGATCCGTGACGCTCGACAGTTCGTCGGTTGAAAACCCCAATTCGTCCGCGACGGTTTTGACGCCGTCGAAAAACTTCTTCCGGGATTCGGGCTTGGTCGTCTGCGGGAATGCCTCCGCAAGCTTGGCGTTTTCCGACTGCAAGAGTTCGGAACGCTGCTCAGCGGTTAGCTGGTTCAAAACAGACTTAGGCTCGTTGGCCTTTTCCAGCACCGCGTGAACCTGTGCGACCATGGCATCGTGCATGGCCTTGTCCTGCACGTACTTGGCAGGATCGGTCATGGCGAGGCTGGGATCGGGCGCAGGCGGTATCTGGCTGGACAACAAATCAGAAATAGCGGCCACCGATTGATGGACGCGGGTTGCGAGTGCTTCAAGATTTCGGCGCTGATTGCCGATCTCCTGAGTTTTCCGGGTGTAGTCCGCAGTTTTCATGTACCCGGCCTTAAGCTCCGAAAGCGGGAGCTTTTCGCCTTGCACATCGATAACAACGTCGTCCTTTACGGGCTCAGGCTGTTCGCCTTCTTCCGTTTCGGCATCGGTCGTATCGTCTGCGGTTTCGTCGGCCTCTTGCCCATCTTCAACGGGCGCATCCGTCTCACTGTTGTTATCGGCCCCGGACGGTTCGGCTTCTTGGTTGGCCTCATCAGGCTCCGCAAAGTCGAGGTTGGCGGGGTTGTCGAGTGCATCGGAGGGTTCGGCCCTATCGCTCAAGGCGTCGTTAGACGCCGAGTTGGCGGGTGCCAATTCGGGGGGCATGTTTAGTCCTTTGCCTAGGATGCCAGATTAAGCTGGCGCTTGCTTACGCTCAGTCGATTGGCCCTCTTCCGAGATGGCTTCGACGCGCGAGCGCAAATTCCGTACAGCCCTGATATCGGCGGCGTATGCCTGCCGGGCTTCATGATCGTTGTAGGGAGCAACGACGATCTTATTGACCGCCATCAACTCCAATTCCTGTATGAGCGTTAAGAACAGCGGATTGGCGAGAATGTCCCGCGCGTCGTCTGCCCGACTCACCGTGACATCCCACCCGATGCCTGGTCCCAGAACTGCGACCACTGGCCATCAGTCCATTGCGGACCCTTTTCGCCAGAGAACGGGCTGGGCTGGGCCTGCGGGGGAAGGATGTTCATCGGCTGGCCCGGCACCGACATGGCTGGGGGCATGTTCTGCGCTGGCCTCGGTCGCGGCATTGGCACAGGCTGGGTTTGCTGCGGCGGAGGCTGGAACGATTCAGCGCTCGGTCCCACGGGGCCTTGAGCAAACTGCGAGGCCATTGGCGACATACCGGCCAGCATCATCTTGAAGAAGTCCGCGTTGCTCGGGTTCACTGCGCTGCGCTCCATTCTGACGAGGACCACTTTGAAGTCGGCGCGGCGACGCGAACAATCGGCTTGATGCCGAAATGGGCCAGCGAAGGCCGCCAGCCGTTATAGGCGTCAAATACAGAACCATCCGAAAAATGGATGGAATGAACCTCGCCGCCACGGTTCTGCGGGAATGGCAACAACTCGCCACCCTCTTTCCGCGTGATGTAAATCGGCTTTGGCTTTTCGCTCATTGCGCAGTCTCCATCTGATCGTTGCGCTCAAAAGCCTTGCCGATCGATGCCGCGTGCGCCTTCTCAATATCCGACTGGCGCTGCTTTTCGGCCCGCGCGTCCTCACGGTCCATCTTCTCGCGCTCTAGCTGGACCTGAACGGCGATTTTCTCGAACTCGATCTTCTCAGCCGAGGCGATCTTTTCCCGTTCCAACTGCAACTTGTTTGCCTCAGTGGCGGCCTTAAGCTGCGCCTCCTGAATGCGGGCCTCGGTTTCCTTCTCAAGCTCGGCCTGCTTCACCACAAGGTCAGCATCGCGCTGCTGCTGTTCCTTGCTGGCGTCAACCTGCATTTTCTTGTCGGCAATCTGTAGCGCGACCTGACCCTTGACCTGTTCGATCTGGATTTGGCCTTGAACCTTAACCTGCTCAGGATCGGGCTTGCTGGCCGCTGCCTGCAACTTCTGTTGCACCTCTTGCGGGTCAGGCTTCGTAAAATAGAGGTCAGGAGACTTGAGCCCGGCCGCCATAACCGTCTTGGCAATGCCGTTGTAAAGCTGTTCCGGTTTGACCAGCGGATTGTCCGGCCCGAACGCGGCCATTACCTTTTCCTGCAACCCAACGATGATCTGCATCATCATCATGTCGCGTTCACGGGTGCCCGCACCAAGGCCGGTATTCACCGTGACATCCATGTTCGCGTCCCAGCTCCGGGGATCGAACTCAACCCATTGCCTGCGCAGCCTGACCGTGCGCGGCTTGTCCTGATGCTGGATAATCAGCTTGAGCAAGCCCCGAAACACCGGCTTGAGGCTGTTAGCGACAGTCCGCACCATCATTTCGGTCTGACCAATGCCAGCCTGCTCAATCATGGCAGACGCCTTGGCCGTCATGTTTTGCAGTGCGTCAGAGGCCATGCCGCTGGAGGCGTCCGAAAGCCCGGTGCGGTCGTGCTTTTCCTGATCCAGATATTCGAGCATCTGGAACGATTTGTCCGCGACGAACGGAACCTGATTGTAGGCCAGCGCCGTTCTTACATCGATGCCCTGGCTGACACGGATCGGCTTGCCGAAAGCCGGGTTCGTCACCGCGTCTGGATTAGCGATCGCGCCTTCCTGAACGGTCGGCTGCGGGTTGTTCTGCCAGTACAGGTTATCGAGCGTCTGGCGCAGCAGGACCGTCTTGATCCGCTGAATGTCCATCACATCGTCGGAGACCGAATTGCCTTCCCATTGGTGCGGGCGGCGCTCGCAAACGATGTCAGCGTAGTTCGGCTCGTCCCATTCCTCGTTCTCAAGCAAATGCTTTTCAGACAATCCGCCCGCATAAACCAGCCTGCGCAGTTCCGCGATGCCGTCGTTGTCGTAGTCCACCCGAACCAGCAGTTCGTAGTAGTCCACCTCCTGCATAGCCTTTGCCGCGTCGTCCTCCTGAACCAGAAGATCACGGCGGCGAACCTGTTCCTCAATGTCCTGCTCACCCGTGCCGTACTCGGCCATAGGCAGGTCGTCTATTTTCTCCCGGTTGTAGCCCATGGCTACCAGGTCAGACCGGCGAAGTTTCAGGTTTTCTCCGACCACGGCAGCGTCAAGAATGCACGTCGCGTCGGAGTGAATCAGGAAGTTCTCGGGCCGAACCGCGCGCAAACGGGTATGGGATTTCTTGTCTCGGCGGCGGATTTTCACGTCATGGAGCGTAACTGGTCCTTCCGGCCCCATTTCCTCCCGCGCCGTGTGCGCCAAGACCTCAACGTCATCGCCCGCCGCGATCTGCGCAAAGGCCATCTCGTCAAGGCCGGTATGCTCAGATACCCGAACCTCGATCTTTTCCTCTTGGTACCACTTGATGATACCGTTGCGCAGTCTCAGCGCGTCGTCAATCGCGTCGTGTACCGCGTCCTCGCCGTTGCTCTCAGGGAAGGCGATGTAGTTGACGTAATCCGTGGCCTGTTCGGCCATCGCCTCGTCGCCCTGCTCAACGGGCTCGTATTCAACCACCTTGTCACTGCCCAGAATGATGCGCAGGATCGACGGTAGAACCTTCTTGATTTCCCCTCGCACGTCACGGGAAACGACTCTTGACCGGCCATCATCGGACGGCGTGTCTTTCATTTCACCGTTGTAATATTCCATAGCCTTGACGCGATCCACCGATTGCTCATCGCGATAAGCTTCGGCGTCCTTCACAAGGTTATAAACAACCTTGCAAAGGTCCTGATCGGTCATGTCTGGCATATATTAGGCTACCTTGCGGGCCTTGAAGTCCCAGCCCTTGTCTTTGGTCTTGGGCTCTTCGTAAGCAACACACATCAGGCCGAAAGCATCGGCCCCGTGGCTTGACCAGTCATGCTCAGGGCCAAGGCCGATGTTGCGATCATCCTCTGACCGCTTTTCGTGGTACCAGCCCAGCGCATCGCGCCCGGCCTCGGTTGACTCAGCATCGAACCAGATAGACGGGAACACCCGGCGCGCTGCTTCAATGCGAAGCCTTGCAGCGCCCTTGCCCTGGTTGGGGATGGTAACCGTAGAATATCCCGCCGCTCGGAAGCCGCTCTCGAATGAGGCGTCATAAACGCGGTCATTCGTGGTGCCGTCGTGTGGCAGATAGATATCCGCCTTGTTCGGCGTGAAGCCCTTAGAGTGAAGCCACTGGATATGCGTGGCTAACGGCTGACCCACAGCCTCGTAGTATTCCCTGAGCCGTATTTCCTTGCCGACAAACTGAGACGGCCACATTGCGAAGGCGTCGGCTTTGGCTCCCGTGCCACCAAGATCGCAGTACACGCGAATCCGCATGATCGGATCGAAGGCAACGCGGCCTATTCTGCCCTCAGCCTTGGCCTGAGACAGTGGCTTGGCGAAGTAAGCACCATCCACCACACTGACAAAATCGCCCTCCCAGACATGCTCGTATTGGTCCGGGCGCTTCTCCTGATCCTCAAGGCGGGTCTTGTTCAATACCGAGGGAAACCACGGGTTATCGCGCCAGTTGAGCTGGACGAACCGGCTCTCAGAAGGCGGACTTTCTCTAAAGCGCTTGTGGGTCGCGCTGTTCTTGCGCTCAGGGTTCCACGTCACCCAGATTTCTGCATCCTCTTCGCGGACTGTCGGGATGGCCTTCGACCACGCCGCCTCGGCCACTGGTTCCGCCTCGTCCACCCAGAGCAACCGGATGCGCGATTTCGATTTGATGCTGTCGAGGTTACGCCGCAGGCCGATAAACGCGAAGTCTATCTTGCGGTCCCGCGTTCTTATGTATTTCTCGCCAACGTCGTAGTTGGCTGCCAACCAAGGCTCAGAAGCAATAGCCGCCTTGACCTCGGCCATGGAGCTTTCGTCAAGCGAGTTCATAAACTCGCGCCCGCAGACGATCACCCCAGGTTCATCAGCCGCCGCGCACCGTAGCCCTTGCACAGCAGCCATCTTGGCGAATGAACGTGTCTTGGCTGAGCCGCGACCGCCATAAGCCCCCCGGTACATTGCCGGGCCAGAGAACACCGGCACCAGCTTTTCGGGGAGATTAACCCGTACTGCCGTCATCGGCCGATACAGGAACTAATTCAATGCGACTGATCCGAATGGGCGGCTCGTCATCATCGCCGCCGATCAAAGCCTGCGCCACCTTGCCGTCTACCCGGTCGCCAAATTCCTTGATGGCCGCAACATCGCCCCCTTCGACTTTCTTAAGCAGTTGGTCGGCCAGGCGCTCCAGAGCCTTCGGGTCGCTTTCCTCGCGGCGCTTGATCGCGCGGATGATGGCGTCCTGCCATATTTTAGTGCGTTTTGGCCTGCCCGCTGGATTGCCTGACTGGCCGGGTTCAAACGGCATTGTTTTGGACACCTAAACTGTTGCGAGCGAAACTTATTCAATCCGTCCGGCTTGCAGGAATTGCGCGCCCTAGTCATGCGGGCCAGCGCGCTAGTTCTTAGCCACGATCCCTGCCGTGATTAACCGCAGTGGCCGGTATGCTCCGCGGTTCGGAGTGGCCCTGAACTGTGAACCCCGCCGGAACCGATCCGGCCTGTGAAAACCCGCTCGGGATAAACAATCCGTGGGTCATCAAGGGGGAACTTCAAACGGTCGTGCTCGGCCTTGGCCAAGGCATAACCAACCTCATAGGCAACTTCTTCGTTGTCGTATTCGCCACACTGGCGAGAATTGCCAGTCGACTTTCCATCCGCATCTTCGTGGTACCGCGTCACAACGTAACGAGTGATCGGGCGAACGCGATATTCGATCTTGCTGATATCAGCCATGGAGTAGCCTTTCTGAGGCCGCAGCCTCCTGAACGCGAAAACCCGCCAACGGATTTCTCCGGGCGGGCGCAAGAATGAATGTCCCATTACGCCACCAAATTGAACGATTGCAACCAATCCCGCAAAGTTGTTCACCGCTTTCACAGCCGCAGCGCGCGAACCAGCGCGTTCAAGCCCAGCCGCAGATTGCCATAGTCCGCTTCGCTAAGCTCCAGCACTGGCCGGTTATCGACGCACACCGCGAACAGAATGTCCCGCACGGCTATCCCATGATCCCGGCACACCGCCATGATAGCGTCATAGGTGATCCTGAACTGATCGCGCGCCTCGGCTATCTTGTCGTCGCTCGGCTCGGGGCTGGTGTTCTTTCCCCCACCAACCATTGAGAACGACGGCGACTTGACCTGTCCGGCTCCCCGCTTCAGCTCGTAGCCCATGATGTTGGCGTGACGGCGAACAATGGACGCCCACCTGTCCCCCGCGTCGTATTGAGCCTGGGTGATGCTGCCGGGGTTGCTTTTGTCCTGCCGGTTTCTCAGCAGCAGGACCCCCAGCGTAAATCCCGCCAAGGCGTCACCGGGGCTGTCGAGTTCTAGCCCGTGCCGCTTGTTCTCGCGAATGCGGACGGCCAAGACCTCAGGCGCTATTTCAGCTTTCTCTCCCCGGCTTTTGCCTGAGGCGGATCGCTGGACGTTCTTCTTGCGGGGGCGGGCCATCAGGCTTTGGCCTGCTTCAGTTCCCAATCAACCCGGAATGCCTCAAGCGTCCAATCGATCACCCTCGCATCCTCTGGCATCCGCGAACGGAGAATGTCCGCCACCGGTTCATATTTCCGAACTGCGTGCATCACCGTCGTATGGTCCCTGCCGCCGAACTGACGGCCGATCTGGGGGAAAGACCGGTCCGTCAGCAGCTTCGCCAGCATGATCGCCAAATGTCTCGGGGCGACCACATTTGCAGTGCGCCGTGAGGATAGCAGTTCGTTCTTCCGAATGCCGCTCAGGCCGCACACCGCTTCAATGATTTCCGCAATAACCACAGGCCCGCCGTTCGGCATCACTACCGGCCCCTCATATCTGACCTCGATTGGCTCTGCCTCTGGCTGCGGCGCGGTGATCTCGATTCTCAACCGGCCGTCCTTCCCCTTGACGCCCTTCGACCGCCGCGAAAGGTCGATCTCCGAAATCGGTTTCGGGATTTGGAATTGCCCCAACCGGCTGCGGCCTTCCATAAACCGTCTGTGCATCTCGCGCTGTGTCGGCGTCGCGTGTTCGATCATCGTCATGCTGCAAACCCCCTCGAAACAAACGGTAACCGGCTTTTGTTGACCGGCTTGATCCAGACAATCGCGTGACATCCAGGGCAGTAGCTGGAGCCTTCCTGCTTTGGCTGGCCGCAGTAGAAAGTTTCGCCGTCGATTATTTCCGGGTACCGACAATCTCTGTCCATCAGGCCCATGAACGAGATGCCGAGGAAGTGAGCGCGCATGGGCGATACCGGCGGCTCAAGCTCGCGCGGCCGGTTTTGAACGGCTGGCTTCTTGCGCCGGGCCACCTTCGGATGGTTCTTCGAATGCGATCCCGCAGGCTGATAGGTCTTGATGATCCCTCGCCTATGCGCAGCGCCCATAACCGCGCTTCGACTGACGCCCAATTCGGTCGCTATCTCGCGGAACGAAAGCTTTTCCGCGCAAAGCACCCGTAACCGATCGATCCGATCTTCAGTCCAAGTAATTCTAGCCACCATTGCCTTCCCCCTTGATAAGCCGCAGTAGCGACGGAGAAACACCGCCCTTTGGCTCGATGCCTTCGCGGCGACACTCCCGCTCAAAAACAATGCGATTGGCCGCCTCTATTTCCTTCAACGATCCTTCCCGGCGTTGCTTCTGTGTCGGCCCCGCCTCGATCCCCCAGTTCTCGCCGTACTTGGCTTTGAGGTCCGCAACGGTCGGCCGGCTGGCTCGATCATCCGGCGGGGGTAACGCGCGCTTCCGTTCTTCGGCGCGTCGGTCGTATTCCTGGCGCCTGCGCACCGGCTCGTATTCGGCCTCGCAGAAGTCCCGAATCTCCGCGACCGCAGGAAGCCACTTGGATCGGCCCGGAATGCCCGTGCGCGGGTCTGTGACGCGCTTGATGATGTCCACCGGGTAATCCGCCATCACCGCAGCAATCGCCGCGACGTACAGGTCTGGATTTTCGGCGTCACCCCTTCGATAGCAGCCCAACAACAGAGCCGCCCTCTCCGCTGCGTATGCCGCCCGGTGGGGGTCGGTCGAACTCCCGCATTCGTCCGACGAGATCGGCGGCAGCGTCTTGAACTGACCGTTTTGCATTCACGCCTCCGGTTTCATTTGCAGCCCGTCTCAAAAAGCCGTGAAAAGTCGCGTCCCAATTTGCTTTTCGAATATCGTTGGACTGCGCCCAAATGCGCATGTCCTCAGCCTTGCTTTCAACGATCTCAGGGCGAAGCTTCAGGCGGTTCGCCGCGACCACGTGCATCGGTGACGGCTTCCAGTCGTCCGGCAAGGGCGTCATGGACCGCTTTTTCGGTCTCTGCCCTTCCACAACTACCGCCCTATCTTTCTTCTTCTCGGTTTCTTCTTTACCCAAACCAAGGAAGGAAGAAGAAAGTATAAGGGCGTCGTCACGGCTCGCATCACGCTCTGCATCACGTCCCGAGCGTGACGTTTCCCGTGTGACATCGGGTCCGGCCATCCCGGACTTGTTTCGCTGGCGGGCTCTATAGTTACGCGCCCTTTCGGCTGCCAAAGCTTTACCGTCACGCCCATCACGTGATGCATCACGCTCGAAAATCGTGACGACTTCGAGCAACGTCTCACCTTGAATACCCAAGGCGAGTAGATCGCGGAGTTGGTCGGCTCTCAGGGTCATTGCGCCCCCGTGAACAGGGCTTCAACCTCGATACGAAGTCGGGGCTTGTCGCTGTACCGCTTGATGACCGTCGCGTTGACGATTTGCGCGTCGTCTCGCCAGACGATCTTGTTCAGCGCATCGCCAGCCGCCTTGGCTACGTTGTCATAGTCCGGCGTTCCAGTCGGGCGCAGTATCCCGGCCAGCGCCCGCGCCTGCTTCATTTTCGACCAGCTACCAGGGATCGGAAACGCGGCGAGGATTTCCACCCTCAACGCGCCTTCAATTGGCGGACGACCGTGCATCGCCACCTTGGCGGCCCAGCGCAAATCAGTTTCGTAATTGCGCGTCTTGGTGGGGGTGTACGCCCTGCCCCGCCCGAACTTCGGACGGCCTTTCGGCACAGGCGCACCAGCCAGTTCAACCACGACCGAGCGTGTCGCTGGCAAGGCGAATGGAATGTCATGGACGGCGGACACGATCAAACAAGTCCCAACTGCAACTTGTACTGATCGACCGCTTCCGCGATCTGCGCTTCCTTCGCGGCCTTGTCGGAATCCCTCAGCTTCTCAGCCACGATCCGCGAGATGGCCATCACGTTGAAGCCCTGATCCTTGGCCTCGCCTTTGATTTCCCGAATATCGACCGCGACCGAACGCTTCTCGGTTTCCCGCTCATAGAGCCGGTCGATAAATTCCTGGAGCTTCGCGCTGTTGTGTCCGATGGCATCAGCCATGCGACCCCCCTTAGTATGAGCCAACCCCCGTTGGCGTGGACGCGGATACACAAACGCACTTGGGACAATGACCGCTGAACAAGCGGCACGATCACGACTGGTGATCAGAGGCTTTCGTTTGCGGCGAGGATTGCTCGGCCGATGATTTCAGGGATTTGCGGGACGACGGAATTTCCGAGGGAGTGCATTCGGTCCACCCGATTGGGTATCCCATCCTCGCCTCTGCCCAAGACGGGCGAACCAGCCCCGTCGAGTTCGGGAAAAGCAATCGGAGAACAGAGGGCAAGTCCAAGCCACGGGCTGATTGCTCGCGCATCCGCTCCGACCGTTCCGGCTTGCAACCGCCACGGTAGTCGTGTGCGCACACAGTCGGGAGCATCTTCGCCCATTTCTTGCGGGCGTTGCTGCCGCCGGCGGAAGTCAAGCGGCTCAGCCCTTGAGCCGTTGGGGTAGGCAATGATCCAGATACGATCTCGCCAATGATCGGCACCAACGGTCGCAGCCGGTATGCAGTGCCACTCCGCATCATACCCGAGCGTGGCCAGGTCTCCGAGAACTCGTCCAAGCCCGCGAATAGCGAGGTCGTCAACGTTTTCCACGATGACGTATCGTGGTCGAAGTTCGCCAATAAGTCTGGCGTACTCGCTCCATAGTCCCGAGCGTTCGCCGTCAATGCCGATACGCGATCCGGCTGCGCTAATGTCCTGGCACGGAAAGCCTCCGCATATGAGGTCCACAGAGCCGACTGCGGCTCCGTGGAGGGCTCTAATGTCGGTGTAGATGGGGATGCCGGGAAAGTTTTTGGCGATAATCTTTCTACAGAAAGGGTCGATCTCACAGAACGCGACGGTTCGCATTCCGGCTCGTTCAAGCCCGAGGCTGAAGCCGCCAATGCCCGAGAACAGGTCAAGGACATTCACGCCGCTCCCCTATTCGATTGCCATTTCGAATTGCGCGAGCTGGCGCTGTTGCTCGGCAACGCGCCGCCGCAGTTCACCGATGCTCCGCGCACGCTCAATGCCGCTGAACCATTTCGGTCGGGCATCACCCATGATGTGCTGCAAAAGGTGGAAGCCGTATTCGCTGCGCAGGATCGCGGCGATCTCGGCATAGTCTGGCGGGTGCTTCCCGCTAAGGCGGCGCTTCGCCGTGCGCTGTGCAGCGCCAGTGAGCCGCATGTAGTTCTTGGTTCGGTCTTGCGGCCAAATCTCTCGCAAGAACAATTCGAACGGCAGAATTTGGTGCACGTTTTGGCCCCTTGGAGGGCCACTTTTGACACGCGGTAATTTAGGCTTTTCGCGGACAGCCGGTAAGGTCTGACCCATGTTGACGCCCCACTACACACAACTGACAAACTGGTTTCGCCGCGCATCCCCCTGCGTGAGCGAAAATGCGAGCGGCCTGCCGAGCAGAAATGCAAAGCAGGCCGCCCGTAGGTGCTGCGTCCGGGAGGTGTTTGGCCGCAGTAGGGAGATGAATGGGCTGAGCGCAGACGCGCGCGGGCGACCGGCGCTATGTCCGGTGAATTACAGATTAACCATGTGTGGTGATGACGACGCTCTACCACATTTGCGCGCAAATGAAAATTCACACCCGCGAGATGCCCACCATTTCCACCGGGGGCCAGCGCACCTACTTTGTAGTCGTTCCGAACAAGCGCATGTTCCCCATGGGCGCCAGAAAAAACTTCGGGGGAAGTGCAATGGGAATTGTTGTTGCGTTCGATCATGCGCGGGCCTCGGCGGCGGCAAAACCGAACAGGGCCGGGTCTGGTTTTTTGCCAACGGCGCGCAAAGCATCCGACAAGACCAAGAAATGTTCCGTAGGAATCCGGCCCCGCGCCTTCCAGTTGAACGGGGCGCTTTGCGACTTGACACCCGCAATCGAGCGCGCGGCATCAGGGCCGCCGACAGCATCGAAAACGTCGTCAATGGTTGAAAGTATTTCCATCACGCACCGTGATAACTCACGGAGCGTGAGTACGTCAAGCCCTCACGTATTCGACGTAGATAATCCCTGCAAAAATGGGACTATCGCGGCCATGTACTCCAAGGGGGCCACCGCGAAACGTCTAATCCAGACCCAGGAAGCCCTGGGGCTGACGAATGCGGCCATTGCCAAGGAACTCGGCGTGTCGTCGCACGGCTGGTCCCAGTACCGGACGGGGGACCGTACGATACCCCATACTGTCATTGTCGGGCTCAAGGAGCGGTTTGGCATCCCCGCCGACTGGATTCTGGCCGGGGACGCCAGCGGCCTCCCACAGCGCATCTACGCCCAAATACGGGCCGCAGCCTGAAAGGAGCGCCAATGCCGCTTGTTCTGATCGCCTTGGCGGCTTTCGGAGCGTGGTACTTTGGGTTTTTCACCAAGACCACCTACCGGGCCGAGGTCGGATACTACAGGGGCCTGCAACACGAATGGTACGTAGGCGCTGACAAAACCCGCGAAGAATGCCAGTCGGAGGCGATTTCCCGCTTCCGCGCCCTCAATGCCGAAAGCCCGGGCCGGGCCTTTTCTTGGGCCTGCCGAAAAATGGAAGGCGAGACGTTCGTTTCGCGGGTTCGCTAAGCCGCTGTTTAGGTAGGAATTTAATACCGATCACGGGCTGTGAGGTCGAAACTCACATTCCGTGATTTTTTTGCTTGACGAACTCACAGAGCGTGAGTAGTGTCTCCCATAGCCAAGGGGTACGCCCCGGCAGCAAAGGGAGACGGCGCTATGATTTCCTACGAGGTAAAAAACCGCTTTTCCGGCGCCGTACAATTCACCGCAGAAATCGACTGCAAGGAAAGCGCGTCCGTCTCGATAAAGATGGGACTGGCCGTCAAATGGGCGCTTAAGGCGGGTGCCAATCTCGCGGGTGCCAATCTCGCGGGTGCCAATCTCGCGGGTGCCAATCTCGCGGGTGCCTATCTCGCGGGTGCCAATCTCGCGGGTGCCTATCTCGCGGGTGCCTATCTCGCGGATGCCAATCTCGCGC
>JALHNV010000037.1 GCA_022843325.1 Pseudolabrys sp.
CGCCGACCCCGGCTGCGGCCACGCCCGCACCGGCGCCGGCAACCGAGGCAGCGCCGGCCCGGTAACGAAAGAGCGCGGTCAGCATGTCGGATTTTCTGGCCGCGTTCGGACTGGTCTTCATCATCGAAGGCCTGATCTTTGCCGCGCTGCCGGCCCATGCCAAGCGGGCGATGGCCAGCGTTCTGGAAACGCCGGAGGCCTCGCTCCGGGTCATCGGCGTCGGTTCGGCGGTGATCGGCCTTGTGCTGGTGTGGCTGGTGCGGGGCTAGCGCCGCGCGCAAGCGGCGGCCGGATCGCGCCGCTCGCGGTGTATTGATAACCGAAGCCCTTGAATCGCCGTGAATTGGGCGGCACTGTCGCGGTGCACTGTCCCTTTCCTGGAGATCAGACGCCCATGCGCGCCTCCGTCATGCGCCGTTTCCCCCGTCAGCTGCCGTCGTTCACGCGTTCAGGTTTGCGTCCGGCCCTGGCGCTCGCCATCGCCGCCGCGATGGTTGTACCGCTGCTGACGGCGCCGGCCGCGGCGCGCGGGCCGGAAAACATCTCCGACGTGGCCGAGCAGGTGATCGACGCGGTGGTCAACATCTCCACCAAGCAGTCGGTCGACATCAGCAAAGGGACGATGCCGCAGCTGCCGCCCGGATCGCCGTTCGAGGACTTCTTCGAGGAGTTCTTCAAGAACCGTCGCGGCGGCCCCGGTGGACCGGGCGCCACGCCGTCGCCGCGCCGCGTCAACTCGCTCGGTTCCGGCTTCATCATCGATGAGTCCGGGCTGGTCGTGACCAACAACCACGTCATCGCCGACGCCGACGAGGTCAGCGTCATTCTCAACGACGGCGCCACGCTGAAAGCCGAAGTGGTCGGCCGCGACACCAAGACCGATCTGGCGCTGCTGCGCGTCAAGCCGGAGAAGCCGCTGAAGGCGGTGAAGTTCGGCGATTCCGATACGCTGCGGCTCGGCGAATGGGTGGTCGCGATCGGCAACCCGTTCAGCCTCGGCGGCACCGTCACGGCGGGCATCGTCTCGGCGCGCAACCGCGACATCAATTCCGGGCCCTACGACAACTACATCCAGACCGACGCCTCGATCAATCGCGGCAATTCCGGCGGTCCGCTGTTCAACCTCAAGGGCGAAGTCATCGGCGTCAACACCGCGATCATCTCGCCGTCCGGCGGCTCGATCGGCATCGGCTTCGCGGTGCCGGCCAAGACCGCTTTGGCGGTGATCGATCAGTTGCAGCAGTTCGGCGAGACCCGCCGCGGCTGGCTCGGCGTGCGCATCCAGCAGGTCACCGACGAGATCGCCGAGAGCCTCAGCATCAAGCCGCCGCGCGGCGCGCTGATCGCGGGCATCGACGACAAGGGCCCGGCGAAGCCCGCCGGCATCGAGCCGGGCGATGTCGTCATCCAGTTCGACGGCAAGCCGATCAAGGAAATGCGCGACCTGCCCAAGATCGTCGCCGAGACGGCGGTCGGCAAGGATGTCGAAGTGATCGTGGTCCGCAAGGGCAAGGAAACGAAGCTGACGGTCAAGCTCGGCCGTCTCGAGGACGGCGAGAAGCAGGCGGCGCTGGCCACCAAGAAGGACGCCGCGCCGGAGGAGAAGACGACGGTGCGCAAGGCGCTCGGTCTCGATCTCGCCAATCTCACCGCCGACCTGCGCAAGAAGCACAAGGTGAGGGACTCTGTGAAGGGCGTGCTGATCACCGGCGTCGAGGCCAACTCGGCCGCCGCGGAAAAGCGGCTGGTGCCGGGCATGGTGATCACCGAGGTGCAGCAGGAACCGGTCGCCACCGCGGCCGAACTGCAGAGCCGCATCGAGCGGCTGAAGAAGGACGGCCGCAAGGCGGTGGTGCTGCTTGTGGTGAACGCCGACGGCGACCCGAGCTTCGTGGCACTGGCGCTGCAGTAGTAGGTCGCTCAACCGTTGTCATGGCAGGGCTTGTCCCGGCCGCGGTGCAGCGTGCCAACGCTGCGCCGCAGAGCCGGGACCTTTCCACGGTCTGACGTTGTGACGGTCCCGGTTCTGCCGCGCGGCATTGCATGCCGCACGGCGCCCGGGACAGGTGCCGGGGCGCTGGCGTTTTATTCCTTGTCATGGCCGGGCTTGTCCCGGCCATCCCGCTTAGGCAGGCAAGACATCAGCGCGCGATCTCGGCATACAAGTCCCGCCATTCCGGGTTCTGGGCGGCGATCAGCCTTGTCTTCCACACCCGCGGCCAATGTTTGATGTTCTTCTCGCGCTGCAAAGCGTCGCGAATATCGGGATAGCTCTCGAAGTAGACGAGGGTGTCCAGATTGTACCGTTTGGTATGACCCTTCACAGCGCCCGACTTGTGCTCGTGAACGCGGCGAATGATGTCGTTGGTGACGCCAACGTAAATGGCGCCACCGGGCCGGCTGGCGAGAAAATAGACATAGTACTCGGCCATCGCCCGACCTGCCTGAGCGGGATGGCCGGGACAAGCCCGGCCATGACAGCATTATAACCCCGTCGCCGTCAGTTTTCGGCGAATTCCGTCCGCCTATAGCCCTGCACATACAACAGCGCGGTGAGGTCGCCGTGGTCGATGCGCGCGGCGGCGGCTTGCGCCACCTTGGGCTTGGCGTGATAGGCGACGCCGAGCCCGGCTTCGGCGATCATGTCGAGGTCGTTGGCGCCGTCGCCGGTGGCCAGCGTGTCGTCCGGCGCAAGGCCCATCTTGCGGCGCAGTTCGATCAGCGCCGCGCGCTTGGCGTCGCGGCCGAAGATCGGCTCGACCACGCTGCCGGCGAGCCGGTCGCCGGCGAGCACCAGCGTATTGGCGCGCGTCTCGTCGAAGCCGATCATGGCGGCGATCGTTTGCGTGAACAGTGTAAAGCCGCCCGACACGAGACAAGTGTAGGCGCCGTGCGCGCGCATGGTCTGCACCAGCGTGCGCGCGCCGGACGTCAGCGTGATGTGCTTCTCGATCACCTCGTTGACGGTCGCGACCGGCAGGTCTTTGAGCAGCGCGACGCGCTCGCGCAAGGCCGGCTCGAATTCGATCTCGCCGCGCATGGCGCGTTCGGTGATGGCCGCGACATGATCCTTCAGGCCGACAAAGGCGGCGAGTTCGTCGATGCATTCCTGCGCGATCATGGTGGAGTCCATGTCGGCGAGGAACAGCTTCTTGCGGCGGCCGGCGGCGGGCTGTACGGCGACGTCGATGCCGTTAAGCAAACCGCGCAGATGGTCGGCCAGGGCGCGTTGGTCGGCGCCGTCTTCCGGGCTAAAGGGAATGTCGGCAGCGGTGCCATCCGCCAGCCAAAGCGGCGCGGACACGTTGGGCAGCGCGGCGCCGGCGCGGCCGAGCGTGGCCGCGTCGAGGTGGCCGGGCGGCGCGATCAGCGTGGCGACGTGTGTTGCAGTGTGGGAAGCGGATTGGGTCATTCGATGCCAGAGGTCAAACAGGCGGTGCTTATCGCAAGCCTGATCGGACCCGGCAAGACGACCGCAATGTCGCGATGTAGCCCGGATGGAGCGCAGCGAAATCCGGGGTCATGCATTCCGGCTTGTCGGTGTTCGACGGTGAGGCGCACGGCCTTGAGTCACGATCGCGCCTCATCCCGGATTGCGCTGCGCTCCATCCGGGCTACGGGTGCGCGTCGAGAAACGCAATGACCTGCTTGCGGGAGACGGACGGAAATCCGGCGAGAAATTCGTCAATTGAATCTCCCGCTTTTAGGTAGTCGAGCAGCGTCTGCACCGGGACGCGGGTGCCGCGAAACACCGGTGTGCCGCCCATGACATCGGCATTGCGGGAAACCACGGATTGTTTCATGGCAATAATGTACGCCCGCAAAGCGCTCGCTTCAATGACGGCCCCGCCCGCATGACCCAGCCTGCCGCCGTCCTGATCGCCGGTCCTACCGCCAGCGGCAAGTCGGCGGTGGCGATGGCGCTGGCCGAGCGGCACAACGGCGTCGTCGTCAATGCCGACTCGATGCAGGTCTATCGCGACCTGCGCGTCATCACCGCGCGGCCGACGGTGGCCGAGGAAGCCCGCGTGCCGCACCGGCTCTACGGCCATGTCGACGCCGCCGAAATCTACTCGGCCGGGCGCTGGAGCCGCGACGTGGCCGAGGCGATGACCGCGATTGCCGCCGCAGGCCGCTTGCCGATCGTGGTCGGCGGCACCGGGCTCTATTTCAAGGCACTGACCACCGGGCTGGCGGCGGTGCCGGCGATCCCGGCGGACATCCGCGCCGCGGTGCGCACGCGGCTCGAGACCGAGGGCGTCGGGCCGCTGTATGCCGAACTGATCGAACGCGATTCCGTCACCGCCTATCGCCTGATGCCGAACGACCGCACCCGCATCGCGCGGGCGCTGGAGGTGGTGCTGGCGACCGGACGGTCGCTGTCGGACTGGCACCGCGACAGCACGGCGGCCGCGGTCGATCCGGCGCGCGCGATCAGGCTGTTCGTCAGTTGCGAGCGCAAGGAGCTGGTGGCGCGGATCGAGACGCGCTTTGCCGCCATGCTGGACAGCGGGGCGCTGGACGAGGTGAGGGCGCTCGCCGGCCGCGGGCTCAATCCGCTGCTGCCGGCGATGAAGGCGCACGGCGTGCCGTGGCTGATCCGGCATTTCAACGGCGAGATCTCGCTCGACGAGGCCGCGGCCGGCGGCGTCATGGACACCCGCCGCTACGCCAAACGGCAGCTGACCTGGTTCCGCGGCCAGATGAAGGACTGGCCGTCGGCGCCGGCCGCCGCGGCGGAAGAGGCGCTGGAAGAGCAGTTGCGGCACGCCACCTGAAAGGCAGTTCAGCGCCCGTCTGCTTTCGGCTAGACTGTTTGCATGAACAGGAATGAGGCGGTCAGGAGCCTGAAGGCCCATGCCGACGCCATCAAGGCGCTCGGCGCGACGTCGCTTTACCTGTTCGGGTCGACGGCCCGCAACGAAGCGGCGCCGGGTAGCGATCTGGACCTGTTCGTCGATTACGATCCGGCCGGCAAGTTCAACGCGCTTGACCTGGTGGATATCAAGCTGATGCTGGAAGCCGAGCTGGGACTGGCGGTCGACGTCACAACCCGCGACAGTCTGCATCCCAAGCTGCGTGACGATATCGAGCGATCGGCCATCCGCGTGTTCTGATGGCCCGCAAGATCGGACCCATTCTCGACGACATGCTGACGGCGATCGGGGGTATTGAGTCGGCTGTAACTGGAAAGAGCAGGGCCGATTTCGAGAAAGACTGGCTGCTTCGCCATGGCGTTCAGCGCGGCATCGAGATTGTGTCCGAGGCCAGCCGCCATCTTCCCGAGCCCATGAAAGCCGCGCACCCGAATATCCGCTGGGCCGCCATCGCCGGCATAGGAAATGTTTTGCGGCACGACTATCACGCCATATCCGACAAGGTGATCTGGGACGTCATCCGCGACGAACTTCCGGCGCTCAAAAGGGCGCTGGAGGCCATGGCCGGGGACCATAAAGACTAGCTGCCGCGCATAATTCAGGCTTGACCCCCACCCTGACCATGACTATAAACCGCGCAACGAAAGTACGGACGGACACAATGCTGCGCAATATTATTACTCTCGTAGTAAGGTTTCGGACGCAGCCCCGGCAGCCCTGACAGGGCTCCCCCAGGGAAGCGTCCGGACATTGGCCCTTCGCGGGCCTTTTTTATTGGGCAAGGCACGAGCAAAGGCACGAGCAAGGCAACGACCGGCGACAGGCAAGCGCGCACGATCCCGATAAGCGGCACGATCATGCGCCTAGAAGGAAGACGAGTATGGAACGGGAAATGACTGGCGCGGAGATGGTGATCCAGGCCATGGCCGATCAGGGCGTCAAGCATCTGTTCGGCTATCCGGGCGGCGCGGTGCTGCCGATCTACGACGCGATTTTTTCGCAGAACCAGGTGCAGCACATCCTGGTCCGGCACGAGCAGGGCGCGGTGCACGCGGCCGAGGGCTATGCGCGCTCGACCGGCAAGGTCGGCTGCGTGCTGGTGACCTCGGGCCCCGGCGCCACCAATGCGGTGACCGGCCTGACCGATGCGCTGATGGACTCGATCCCGATCGTCTGCATCACCGGCCAGGTGCCGACCCATCTGATCGGCAATGACGCGTTCCAGGAATGCGACACCGTCGGCATCACCCGGCCCTGCACCAAGCACAATTACCTGGTGAAGCGGATCGAAGACCTGCCGCGCGTGCTGCACGAGGCGTTCCACATCGCCTCGAGCGGCCGGCCCGGTCCGGTCGTCGTCGACGTGCCGAAGGACGTCCAGTTCGCCAAGGGCATGTATTCGGTGCCGACCGAGTTTCCGCACACCGGCTACAAGCCGCGCGTCGAAGGCGACATCGAGCAGATCAAGCGCGCCGTCGAGCTGATGGCGGGCGCCAAGCGGCCGCTGTTCTATACTGGTGGCGGCGTCATCAATTCCGGCAAGGAAGCCAGCAAGCTGCTGACCGAACTGGTGCGCCAGACCGGCTTCCCGATCACCTCGACGCTGATGGGGCTGGGCGCGTTCCCGGCCGCCGATCCGCAGTGGCTCGGCATGCTCGGCATGCACGGCACGCTGGAGGCCAACATGGCGATGCACGATTGCGACGTCATGATCTGCATCGGCGCGCGATTCGACGACCGCATCACCGGCCGCATCGACGCGTTCTCGCCGGGCTCGAAGAAGATCCACGTCGACATCGATCCGTCGTCGATCAACAAGAACGTCCGCGTCGACGTGCCGATCGTCGGCGACTGCGCCAACGTGCTGATGGAAATGCTGAAGCAGTGGCGCGCCCACGCCAAGCAGCCGGACAAGAAGGCGATGGCCGGCTGGTGGAAGCAGGTCGACGCCTGGCGCGGCCGCAAGTCGCTGTCCTACCGGGCGTCCAAGGACGTCATCAAGCCGCAATACGCCATTCAGCGGCTGTTCGAGCTGACCAAGGACCGCGACACCTACATCACCACCGAGGTCGGCCAGCACCAGATGTGGGCGGCGCAGTTCTACGGCTTCCAGGAGCCGAACCGCTGGATGACCTCCGGCGGCCTCGGCACCATGGGCTACGGGCTGCCGGCGTCGGTCGGCGTCCAGCTCGCGCATCCGGATGCGCTGGTGATCGACATCGCCGGCGAGGCCAGCGTGCAGATGACCATGCAGGAGATCTCGACGGCGGTGCAGTACCGGCTGCCGGTCAAGATCTTCATCCTCAACAACCAGTACATGGGCATGGTGCGGCAGTGGCAGGAGCTGCTGCACGGCGGCCGCTATTCGCACAGCTATTCGGAATCGCTGCCCGACTTCGTCAAGCTGGCCGAAGCCTATCAGGCGGTCGGCATCCGCTGCTCGAAGCCCGGCGATCTCGACGCCGCCATCCAGGAGATGATCGACATCGATCAGCCGGTGCTGTTCGACTGCGTCGTCGACCAGAAGGAAAACTGCTTCCCGATGATCCCGTCGGGTCGCGCGCACAACGAAATGATCCTCGGCGACGCGGCGGAGAGTCTCGACACCGCCATCACCGAGGAAGGCAAGATGCTGGTTTAGCCGTGGCTCTGTCGGAGCGCGCGCCAACTTCGGCGTCATGCGCGGGCTTGACCCGCGCATCCATGATGAAGATCGGCCGATGACGAGTGCTGTTTAAATCTGTCCTAGCGGACATGCCTCATGGATTGCCGGGTCAAGCCCGGCAATGACGGGCTCTGGAAACCGGACCAACCTCATGAACGCAAACGCAAATCTGACCCCGAGCACCTCGCATTATCCGACCGCGCCGACGGCGCAGCGCCAGGAGTCGCACACGCTGTCGGTGCTGGTCGACAACGAACCGGGCGTGCTGGCGCGGGTCATCGGCCTGTTCTCGGGCCGCGGCTACAATATCGAGTCGCTGACGGTGTCGGAGACCGAGCACCAGAAGCACCTGTCGCTGATCACCATCGTCACCACCGGCACGCCGATGGTCATCGAGCAGATCAAGAGCCAGCTCGACCGGCTGGTGCCGATCCACCGCGTCGTCGACATGACGCTGTCGGGCGCCTCGATCGAACGCGAACTGGCGATGGTCAAGGTGCGCGGCAAGGGCGAGCACCGGGTCGAGGCGCTGCGGCTGGCCGACGCCTTCCGCGCCCGCGTCATCGACGCCACCACCGAGAGCTTCATCTTCGAGATCACCGGCAAGAGCGACAAGGTCGAGCAGTTCATCGACCTGATGCTGCCGCTCGGGCTGGTTGAGGTGGCGCGCACCGGCATCGCCGCCATCCGGCGCGGTCCCGAGGGCCTGTAAGGCGGGCTGGACGGCCTGCCGGGATGTATATACATTGTATATCCAACCGGCAGGTGTGCATGAAGGCCAAACTCGCAAAGTGGGGCAACAGCCTGGCGCTGCGGCTGCCCCGGCAGTTCGTTACCGAGCTCGGCCTGTCCGAAGGCTCGGTGGTCGAACTCGACCGCGACGGCTCGAAGCTGGTCGCCGAGACGCGGACAGCCGGCCGCATTCCGCATTACCGGCTGGAGGATCTCCTCGCCACGATTTCGCCGTCTGCGGAGCCACCGCCCGTTGAAAACTGGCCGGCCGTCGAGCCGCGTTGGCCGGATGACGACTGGAGCGACATCGCGCCCACGGATGCCGACATGGACGCCGACATGGGACCCGCACCGGACCGCAAAATCGTAGGCCAGCGCCATGCCATTCGCAGACCAAAGCGTTCCTGACGCCGGTGATGTTCTCTGGATCGATTTT
The DNA here is from genome assembly GCA_022843325.1 of Pseudolabrys sp. Lineage (GTDB taxonomy): Bacteria > Pseudomonadota > Alphaproteobacteria > Rhizobiales > Xanthobacteraceae > Pseudolabrys. Next base: position 8,711 of record JALHNV010000037.1, read on the forward strand.
GGCGCGCCGGTTGGTCACGAGCAGGGCGGCCGCCGGCCGGCGCTTGTTCTGACATCGCAGGCCTACAACAGAGCGTCCTCGGTTCTGCTCGTCAGTCCGATCAGCCGGACCCGCCGTGACTGGCCTTTTCAGGTTGAGCTGACCGGCGTTGAACCGCTGACGGGCTTTATCCTGGCCGATCAGGTGAGGGTCATCGATCCGTCGCTTCGCCGCCTCCGTCACGCGGGCAAAGCCGGCGACACAACGATGGCCGAAGTGCGCGGCGTGCTGGCGACGCTGTTCGGCATTCCGGTTGCCACCTGATCTCTTCGATAGCGACCATTCGCCATGCCCCTCGACCTCTTCATCGCCATGACCGTGTTCGCCTTCGTGATGGCGTTCACGCCGGGGCCGAACAACATCATGCTGACCGCGTCCGGCGTGAATTTCGGCTTTGCACGCTCGGCCCAGCACATGCTCGGCGTCACCGTCGGGTTCGTGGTGCTGCTGGCGGCCTGCGCCGCCGGGCTGGGGCTCGTGTTTGCGGCGGTGCCGATGCTGCATGTCGCGCTCAAGATCGCCGGCGGCGTGTATATGCTGTGGCTGGCCTGGAAGGTCGCCAATGCAAGTCCGGTGCACGATGCCGGTGACACACAGGCGCGGCCGCTGACATTCTTCCAGGCGGCGGCGTTTCAGTGGGTCAATCCCAAGGCGGTGGTGACGTCGCTGAGCGCGGTCGCCATCTATATCCGGCCGGGGCAGGCCGCGACGGACGTGCCGCTGATGCTGGCGGTGTTCGGCCTGAGCACGCTGCTGTCGGTGTCCGGCTGGACCGCCTTCGGCGTGGCCTTGCGCGGCCTGCTGGCGAACCCGCGGCACGCACGGATATTCAATGCCGCGATGGCGCTGCTGCTGGTCGTCAGCATCGTGCCGATGGTGGTCTGAGCGCGCCGTTTGGCCGCGCTTTTTGGCCGCCTTGCCGGGCGCCGGAGGCGGGCCTAGAACGGCGGGGCCGAGCAAGGGAGTTTGTCCGATGGCGCTGACGATGCTGGCGATTCCGTTCCTGATCCTGGGGGTCTTCATCACACCCTACGTGCAGGGGGCCGAACGCTGTTTCAATCTGAACTTCATCAGCAAGAACCCGCTCTGCTTCGAGGCGGCATCGAACATGCCAGAGATCGTCAAATACAGCAGTCTGGTCTTCGCTTTTGTGCTGATCTACACGGGCCGGCATCTGATGCGGCGGGCCAACGCCCAGAAATAGCCTGAAGGCGGCGTCTTTCGCTCCGCCCCGGGCGTGCGGGCCGAGACGCATGGCCGGGCTTGTCCCCATGGCTCAGGCATCCTAGAAGATCGGCGGCCGTGGCCCCGGGGGGCCGGATTTCCACGTTTTCGCTCAGTGGCGCCATGCCGGGCGCGCCTATCCCAGGGATCCTTACCATGCGTGTTTATTACGATCGCGACGCCGACCTGAACCTGATCAAGGGCAAGAAAGTGGCCGTCATCGGCTATGGCAGCCAGGGCCATGCCCATGCGCTCAACATGCGCGACTCGGGCGTCAAGGACGTGGTGATCGCGCTGCGCAAGGGCTCGCAGGGCATCAAGAAGGCCGAGGGTTCGGGCTTCAAGACCATGGAAGTCGCCGCCGCCGCCAAGTGGGCCGACGTCATGATGATGCTGACCCCCGATGAATTGCAGGGCGACATCTACCGCGAGAGCCTGCACGACAACATGAAGCAGGGCGCGGCGCTGCTGTTCGCCCACGGCCTCAACGTGCACTTCAACCTGATCGATCCGCGTCCCGACCTCGACGTGCTGATGATCGCGCCGAAGGGCCCCGGTCACACCGTGCGCTCCGAATACGCGCGCGGCGCCGGCGTGCCGTGCCTGATCGCGATCCACAAGGATGCCTCGGGCAACGCCCACGACCTCGGCCTGTCCTATGCCTCGGCGATCGGCGGCGGCCGCGCCGGCATCATCGAAACCACCTTCAAGGAAGAGTGCGAGACCGATCTGTTCGGCGAACAGGCCGTGCTCTGCGGCGGCCTGGTCGAACTGATCAAGGCCGGCTACGAGACGCTGTGCGAAGCCGGCTACGCGCCGGAGATGGCCTATTTCGAGTGCCTGCACGAAGTGAAGCTGATCGTCGACCTGATCTACGAAGGCGGCATCGCCAACATGAACTACTCGATCTCGAACACCGCCGAGTACGGCGAGTACGTGACGGGTCCGCGCATTGTCACGCCGGAAACCAAGGCCGAGATGAAGCGCGTCCTCAACGACATCCAGTCCGGCAAGTTCACGCGCGACTGGATGCTCGAGAACAAGGTCAATCAGACCTCGTTCAAGGCGACCCGCGCCAAGCTGGCCGAACACTCCATCGAGCAGGTCGGCGCCAAGCTGCGCGAGATGATGCCGTGGATCAAGGAACGCGCCATGGTCGACAAGGCCAAGAACTGACATTGCGCGCCTTCACACTGATCGCGACCGCGGCCGCCCTCCTGGGGGCGGCCGCAACCGTTTCCGCCCAGACTGATGCCGCGCCCGGTTGCGATGGCAGCACCGTGGAAATGGTGGAGTGTTTCGCGGCCAAGACCGCGGCATGGGACAGGCGCCTCAACGACGCCTATCAGGCGGCGCTGAAGAACGCGCAGCCCAAGCAGCGCGAGCAACTGCGCATCGCCCAGCGCCTGTGGGTGCAATACCGTGACGCGAACTGTCTCTATTGGGCCTTGGGCGAGGGCACCATCGCCCGCATCGAAGCCGCCGACTGCCAGTATCGCCTGACCCGGACCCGCGCCGAAGAGCTCGAAGGCGCCGCGGACCGCAATTAATCGCCGGTTCGCGGGTCGTCCATGATGGAACCCGACGGACCGTTTATCGTTTCATCCCCCTTCACCCCAACGAGGCTCATCATGGTCAGCATCACCAACCTTCAGCCCATCGTCGCACTGGTCGCCGGCATCCTCATCCTGATCATGCCGCGGCTGCTCAACTACATCGTCGCCGGCTACCTCATTTTCATCGGCCTCGCCGGCTTCGGGCTGTTTCGCTAGGCCGCGAAGCCGGACTTGCGTCGCCGGGCCCGGCGGTGTTTTTAGAGGGGCCCCATTTCCCGGAATCACTGAAGAATTGAGCCATGGCCAAACGAAAAACCGCGCGCAGCAACAACACCCGGAAAAAGGCCGTCAAGCGCGCTGCGCCGGCCAAGGCCAAGTCCAGGACAAAAGCCAAGGTGAAATCCCGGGCGACGGCCAAGGCCCGGACAACGCCGGCGCCAGCGAAAAAGGCGGCGGCCAAGAAATCCGCCGTCCGGCTCGCCAGCGGCAAATGGGTCTACACCTTCGGCGGCGGCAAGGCCGAGGGCAAACCCAACATGCGCAACCTGCTCGGCGGCAAGGGCGCCGGGCTGGCCGAAATGGCCAATCTCGGCCTGCCGGTGCCGCCCGGCTTCACCATCACCACCGAGGTCTGCACGTTCTATTACCAGAACGGTCAGCAGTACCCGAAGGAGCTCCGCGGCCAGGTCGAGAAGGCGCTGGCGGAAGTCGGCCGCATCACCGGCAAGACGTTCGGCGACAGCGTCAACCCGCTGCTGGTGTCGGTGCGCTCGGGCGCGCGCGCCTCGATGCCGGGCATGATGGACACCGTGCTCAATCTCGGCCTCAACGACCAGACCGTCGAGGCGCTGGCGGCGAAGTCCGGCGACAAGCGCTTTGCCTATGACAGCTACCGGCGCTTCATCACGATGTATTCCGATGTCGTGCTCGGCGTCGGCCACGAGCATTTCGAGGAATTGCTCGACCATCACAAGGAACGGCAGGGCTATTCGCTCGACACCGACCTGACCGCCGACGACTGGGCCGACCTCGTGGTGCGCTACAAGAAGCGCGTCAAGGACCAGCTCGGCAAGGATTTCCCGCAGGACCCGCAGGAGCAGTTGTGGGGCGCCATCGGCGCCGTGTTCGGCTCGTGGATGAACCAGCGCGCCAACACCTATCGCCGCCTGCACAACATTCCGGAAAGCTGGGGCACCGCCGTCAACGTTCAGGCCATGGTGTTCGGCAACATGGGCGAGACTTCCGCCACTGGCGTTGCCTTTACCCGCAATCCGTCGACAGGCGAGAAGAAGCTGTACGGCGAATTCCTGATCAACGCGCAGGGCGAGGACGTCGTCGCCGGCATCCGCACGCCGCAGGAAATCAGCGAGGCAGCGCGCATCGAGGCCGGCTCCGACAAGCCGTCGATGGAAGCGACGCTGCCCAAGGCCTATGCCGAACTGACCCGCATCTACGGCCTGCTCGAGAAGCATTACCGCGACATGCAGGACCTCGAGTTCACGGTCGAGCAGGGCAAGCTGTGGATGCTGCAGACCCGCTCCGGCAAACGCACCGCGAAGGCTGCGCTGCGCATCGCCGTCGAACTCGCCAGCGAAGGCCTGATCACCCGCGACGAAGCCGTGCTGCGCGTCGATCCGCTGTCGCTCGATCAACTGCTGCACCCGACCATCGATCCGGGCGCCCAGCGCAATGTCATCGCCACCGGGCTGCCGGCCTCGCCTGGCGCGGCCGGCGGCGAAATCGTGTTCTCGTCGGATGAGGCGGCACAGCTCAAGGCCGACGGCCGCAAGGTCGTGCTGGTGCGCATCGAGACCTCGCCCGAAGACATCCACGGCATGCATGCAGCCGAAGGCATTCTGACCACGCGCGGCGGTATGACCTCGCATGCCGCGGTGGTGGCGCGCGGCATGGGCAAGCCCTGCGTTTCCGGCGCCGGCACGCTGCGCGTCGATTACGCCGCCGGCACCATGGTGGCCGGCAACAAGACCTACAAAAAGGGCGACTTCATCACGGTCGATGGCTCCACCGGTCAGGTTCTGGCCGGCAAGGTCGAGATGATCGAGCCGAAACTGTCGGGCGAATTCTCGACGCTGATCGGCTGGGCCGACAAGGTGCGCAGCCTGGGCGTGCGCGCCAATGCCGATACGCCGGCCGACGCCAAGGCGGCGGTGCGGTTCGGCGCCGAAGGCATCGGCCTGTGCCGCACCGAGCATATGTTCTTCGACGAGGAGCGCATCCAGGCGGTGCGCGAGATGATCCTGGCCGACGACGAGAAGGCACGCCGCACCGCGCTCGCCAAGCTGTTGCCGATGCAGCGCGACGACTTCATCGAGTTGTTCGAGATCATGGCCGGCCGGCCGGTGACCATCCGTCTGCTCGATCCGCCGCTGCATGAATTCCTGCCGCACGGTGAGGCGGAGATCGCCGAGGTCGCCGCCGCCATGGGCGCCGATCCGAAGAAGCTGGCCGACCGCGCCCGCGAGCTGCACGAATTCAATCCGATGCTCGGCTTCCGCGGCTGCCGCATCGCCATCGCCTATCCGGAAATCGCCGAGATGCAGGCGCGGGCCATCTTCGAGGCGGCGGTCGAGGCGGCGCGCCGCACCGGCGCCGCTGTGGTGCCGGAAGTGATGGTGCCGCTGATTGCGACCAAGGCCGAGTTCGAACTGGTCAAGGCGCGCATCGACGCCATGGCGGCGGCGGTCGGCAAGGAGCAGAGCACCACCGTCGACTATCAGGTCGGCACCATGATCGAATTGCCGCGCGCCTGCCTGATGGCCGGTGAGATCGCGGAGAGCGCCGAGTTCTTCTCGTTCGGCACCAACGATCTGACGCAGACCACTTTCGGCATTTCGCGCGACGACGCGGCGAGCTTCCTCGGCGTTTATACGGCGCGCGGCATTCTGCCCGCCGATCCGTTCGTGTCGATGGATCTGCAGGGCGTCGGCGAACTGGTGCGCATCGGCGTCGAGCGCGGCCGCAAGGTGCGGCCCAAGCTCAAGGTCGGCATCTGCGGTGAACACGGCGGCGATCCGTCGTCGGTGGCGTTCTGCCACCAGGCCGGGCTCGATTATGTGTCGTGTTCGCCGTTCCGCGTGCCGATCGCGCGGCTGGCGGCGGCACAAGCGGCGCTGGGCAAAACGCCAACCGGGCAGGCGTAGGCAGCGCTCGGTTTCTGTTTGTGGCGATCGCCATCAACGCGGGTCATGCCCGGGCTCGACCCGGGCATCCATGATGCTTCGCGGCGTGTAATGGCCTGAAGGACCGCCTAACGGGCGGGTGCTCATCATGGATTGCCGGGTCAAGCCCGGCAATGACCAAGACGAGGCGACGCTACACCGCCACCTTGGCCAGGAAGTCCTCGACCTCGAGCCGCAGATTGGCGACCGCCATCTCGACGGTCGCCGACGCGTCGCGCACCACTTCGGCCGAGCCGCGCGTCTGGGTCGCGGCACCTGCCACGTTGCTGAGGACCGCCACCACCTGTCCGGTGCCCTGCGCGGCGCTGGCGACGTTGTGCGAGATCTCGCCGGTGGCGGCGTTTTGCTGCTCGACCGAGACCGCCACCGCGGTGGTGTGCTGGTTGATGTCCTGCATGCGCGCGGCGATCTGACGGATCGCCTCGACCGCGCCGGACGTCGAATTTTGTACCGCGAGAATGTGACTGGCGATGTCCTCCGTCGCCTGGGCGGTTTGCACCGCCAGCGATTTCACCTCGGACGCGACCACGGCAAAGCCACGACCCGCTTCGCCGGCGCGGGCCGCTTCGATGGTGGCGTTGAGCGCCAGCAGGTTGGTCTGGCCGGCGATATTGCGGATCAGCTTGACCACGTCGCCGATTTTCTGCGCGCCGTCGGCCAACCCGGCGATCTCCTTGTCGGTATCGCGCGCTTCCCGCGTAGCCAGACCGACGATGGCGCTGGTGTGGCTGAGTTGGCGGCTGATCTCGGCGATCGAACGCGACAGTTCGTCTGCAGCGAACGCCGCGGTCTCCACATTGGTGGACGCCTCGTTGAACGCCTGCACCGCGGTTTCCGCGCGCTGCGAGGTGCGTTCCGATGACCCGAACAGGTCGGTCGCGGTTGCGCGCATGGTGGTGGCGTTGTCGCTGACGCTCGACAGCAGAAGTTCGACCTGCGGCCTGAACAGCGCGATCGCCTGGTCGATGGCGGCGCGGCGCTGTTCCTGATCCCGGTTCGCGGCGCGTTCCTGCTCGGCCTGCTGCTGGTCGGTGACGTCTTCGTGGGTCGACACCCAGCCGCCGCCGGGCAACGGTTCGTTCTTGGCCAGCACCGAGCGGCCATCGCTGGCCGTTACATAGTGTGACGAGCTCTCGCCCTTTGCCGCACCGGCCATGATCATGCGGCAGTACGCATCGACGTCGCCAGAGAACAGGCCGGTGTCCTTGCGATGCTGGATCAATTGCCTGAGCATGCAGCCCGGCTTCACGACCTCGGGCGACAACTTGTACATGTCGAGATAGCGGCGGTTCATCAGCGTGATGCGGCCTTGCCCATCGAACACGGTCAGGCCTTGCGTCATGTTGTCGAGGGCGCTGTGCAGCCGGAGGTTCTGCCCGCGCAGGCGCTGGTACCAGAGTCCGACCCCGATGGCGGCGGCGATGCATAGACCGGCCGCGAGCAACCATGGCCCGGCAAGGGTCGAAGGCATCAGTGCATCAGGCATGCCGGCTCGCAGGTAAAATGCTGCTGCGATAGTGCGGTCTGACGCTTGCGATAGAGTTAATTGTTCCATCTCGCGCGTGGGTCACGCCAGTTAACGGCTTCGCAAGGTTAATCACTGAATAATAACCCAGTCGCAATTTGACCGGTCCGCAGGGCCGGTGGCTTCGGTTTTGTCCGTTGCGTGAGTGGGCCATGACAGTTTCGCGTAAGCGCCGGCGCCGGATTGCGTCGATCGGATGCGGCGCCCTGGTGCTCGCCGCGCTTCCCAATTCAATAGGCTACCAGGACCTCGGCGCGCTGCTGGTGCGCCAGGCGGCCGTCACCGAACGCGCGCGGGCACATCTGGCCATGTCGCCGTTCGGCACCATTCACGCCGCGACCTTCAGTTTTCCACGGCCGGTCGGCACCGCCATTCCGCACCCGCCGGTCTACGCGCTGGCCAACTTCGATCCGGCCGATGTTACCGGCTCCATCGGCGCCCAGCCGCTCGGCGAGGGCGGCCCGCTGCGCTTCCCGCGGGCCAATCGCCTGAACAAGACCGATCTGGCGCTGTCGCGGGCGCGCGAGCCGCTGCCGCCGTTGCCGCCGCTTTTGGATATCGCACCGGCACCGCAGGCCGGTGTGGCCGGCGGCCGCTTCGATCCCTATGCGAAATACGAATTCGCCGCCCTGTCGGACGAGCCATCGGCGGCCGCGGCGCCGGCGCACGATCTGCCGGCCGCGGCGATCGCGAAGGTGCCGGTGGCCGTTCGCGACAGCGGCCGCGTTTACTTCGGTGTCGATCCGCTGGCCGGCGGCCGCGCGGCGCTCGCGCCCTGGAAGCCCGGCGAAGCGCCGCTGGTGCTGGCCGCACACGCCGCCGGCGATCCCGACATCAAGCCCACGGCGCTGGCGCAGCCGCTGGATGCTGACGAGGGCGGCGCCAGCATCGCCCGCAAAGGTGAAGTCACCGGCGCCATGGCCCGTCCCTTCACGCCGGCCGAGCGGCTCGGGCTGACCGGTGCGGAACGCGCCAAGTCGCAGAAGTGTCTCGCCAACGCGGTCTATTTCGAATCGCGCGGCGAGCCGGTGCGCGGCCAGATCGCGGTCGCGCAGGTGGTGCTGAACCGCGTGTTCTCGCCGTTCTATCCGAACAATGTCTGCGACGTCGTTTATCAGAACGTGCACCGGCACAATTCCTGCCAGTTCACCTTCGCCTGCGACGGCATCCCCGACGTGGTCACCGAACCTGACGCCTGGACCAGGGCGGAGCGCATCGCCCGCGACATGCTCGACGGCAAATTGTGGATGCCGGAAGTGGCCAAGTCGACGCACTATCACGCCAACTATGTGCGCCCGAACTGGATCGGCGAGATGAAGAAGCTGTACCACACGGGCATCCACAGCTTCTATCGCCCGCATAACTGGGGCGACGGCGCCGATGAGCCGCACTGGGGCGATGGCAAGACCACAGAGGCGCTGGCCAAGCAGCTCTGACCGCTCCGGCAAATTTGCCGGAGCTGGCATGCGATTTCGCCGCCGCACCCGGTAGGCATGGAATACGCTGCTATCCGGTGCGCGGTTGACGGCGTTATCCGTCGCTCAAATGGCTTCGATCACGAATATTCGTTTGGGACAGCCGGATTCGGACGATAAGGTCGCGGCCTTGCAACGCGCCCGCTCGGGCGCATGGCCGACAGATCCGGCCGGAGACGTATTCACATGACGCTGTCAGGGGCTGGAAAAGCGGCGGGTGCCGTCGGCTGGCGCACGCCGGCCGTGGTGGTGGTGTGCGGCTGTTTGATCGCGATGATCAGCTTCGGGCCGCGTTCGTCGCTCGGCTTCTTCCTGACGCCGATGTCGCAGGACAACAACTGGGGCCGCGATGTCTTCGCCATGGCGCTGGCGATCCAGAACCTGCTGTGGGGCATCGGGCAGCCGTTCGCCGGCGCCATGGCCGACAAATACGGCACCAACAAAGTGCTGGTGGTCGGCGGCATCCTTTACGCGACCGGCATTGCCCTGATGTCCTATTCGACCACGCCGCTGGCGCTCGACATCACGGCCGGCGTCCTGATCGGCTTCGGCCTGTCGGCCTGTTCCTTCACCATCGTGCTCGGCGGCTTCGGCAAGCTGCTGCCGGAAAGCTGGCGCTCGATGGCGTTCGGCGTCGGCACCGGCGCCGGTTCGTTCGGCCAGTTCCTGTTTTCGCCGCTCGGCGTCGGCCTGATCGATGCCTATGGCTGGCAGTCGACGCTGCTGGTTTTCGCCGCGGTGCTGATGCTGATCCTGCCGCTGTCGCTGGCGCTGGCGACGCCGCGCCGCACCGGTCCGCCGCCGCCGGTGGTGGCGACGCAGTCGATCCGGCAGGCGCTGGTCGAGGCCTTCGGCCATCGCTCCTATGTGCTGCTGGTGCTCGGCTTCTTCACCTGCGGCTTCCAGCTCGCCTTCGTCACCGTGCATCTGCCGTCCTATCTGATCGACCGCGGCCTGACGGCGCAGGTCGGCGGCTGGACGCTGGCGATCATCGGCCTGTTCAACATTATCGGCTCGCTGCTGTCGGGCTACCTCGGCGGCCGCATGCCGAAACGCTACATCCTGTCGGCGATCTATTTCGGCCGCGCGCTGTCGATTGTCGCCTTCATCCTGTTGCCGACCTCGACCACGACGACGCTGATCTTCGGCGCGGTGACCGGCCTGCTGTGGCTGTCGACGGTGCCGCCGACCTCGGGTCTTGTCGCCGTGATGTTCGGCACGCGCTGGCTCACCATGCTGTTCGGCTTCGCCTTCTTCAGCCACCAGGTCGGCGGCTTCCTCGGCGTGCTGCTCGGCGGCATCGTGTTCGAGACCTGGGGCTCCTACGATCCGGTGTGGTGGCTGTCGGTGTTCTTCGGCGTCATGTCGGCGCTGATCAACCTGCCCATCGTCGAAAAGCCGGTGGTCCGCCCGGCGCTGCAGCCGGCCTGATTTGCCGCGATTTGCGGCCGGGGCTTGTCCCCGCCGCCCACGCCTTTAGAACTGTCGGCCAAAGCGGGAAGGCCGGCGTAAGCCCGGCCCTGACAGGGAGTGCGGCGCGTGGGCACCTTCAAGGCGATTGTGATCGACAAGACCGAGAGCGGCACCAAAGCGGCGCTGGCTGATTTCGACGAAGCCAACCTGATGGACGGCGATGTCACCGTCGCGGTCGGCTATTCGACCGTCAATTACAAGGACGGCCTCGCCATCACCGGCAAGGCACCGGTGGTGCGCCGCTTCCCGATGATCGCCGGCATCGATTTCGCCGGCACGGTGGAAACCTCCAGCCATCCGGACTGGAAGCCCGGCGACAAGGTTATTCACAACGGCTGGGGTCTCGGCGAGACCCATCTCGGCGCCTATGCGCAAAAGGCCCGGGTCAAAGGCGACTGGCTGGTGCGGCTGCCGGGAGCCATCAGCGCGCGCGACGCCATGGCCATCGGCACTGCCGGCTACACGGCGATGCTGGCGGTGATGGCGCTGGAGAAGCACGGCCTGACGCCCGACCGCGGTCCGATTGCCGTGACGGGAGCGGCCGGCGGCGTCGGTTCGGTGGCCATCGCCATCCTGGCCAAGCTCGGCTTCAGCGTCATCGCCGTCACCGGCCGCACCGCCGAGGCGGATTACCTGAAGGGCCTCGGCGCGTCCGAGATCATCGACCGCAAGGAGCTGGCGGGGCCGGCCAAGCCGCTGGCCAAGGAACGCTGGGCCGGGGCCATCGATGCGGTCGGCTCGACCACGCTGGCCAACCTCCTGGCGATGACGCGCTACGGCGGCGCGGTCGCCGCCTGCGGGCTGGCGGGCGGCATGGACCTGCCGGGCTCGGTCGCCCCGTTTATTCTGCGCGGGGTGTGTCTTTACGGTATCGACTCGGTGATGTGCCCGATCGATCGCCGGCGCGAGGCCTGGAACCGTCTCGAATCCGATCTGGACCGCTCAAAACTGGCGTCAATGACCCGGGAAATCGACCTTTCCGGCGTGCCGGAGGCCGCGGCGGCCATCGTCGATGGCCAGGTGCGGGGCCGGATCGTGGTCAAGATCGGGTAACCACGTTCAGGATTTGGCGACGAACGGCGTGCATACTCCGCCCAGACTTGAAAAAGCAGGCGCGGACTCGTTAAATCGCTGGCGTCAGTCGGAGTTGGGTAATGTTGCGTGGAATTGCGTTGCTGGCCGGCCTGGTGGCCGCGCTGCCAGCCATGGCGAACGAGATGAGCGTCGAAGAGGCGCGCGCCTTCGTCATGGGCAAGATGTTCTCCTATACCTGCTTCGAAGGCACCAAAGGCCAGGGCCGCATCATGCACGACGGCTCGGTGGTGGGTTCCATCCAGATTCGCGGTGACGGCCCGGTGCGCTACGCGCGGCTGCCGCCCGGCACCATCCGCGTCTCCGGCGAGCGCGTCTGCGCCTCGGTGCGCGGTCTGCCGATCGAGCCGTGTTTCAATCTGCGCAAGATCGACAACAACACCTTCCGCGGTTCGGTGTCCGGCCTCGGCTTCGCGTCGTGCGAATTCGCCCGGCACAATCCGCGCGCCACGGTGGCGCAGAGCACCAGCAAACGCGAGCCGCTGGGGCTGCGGCCGTCGATCACTGCCGGCAACAACAACTAGCGATCAGCCTTTCGCCGGAAAGATCATGCACGTCGTCGTGGCGTGCGCGTACAGCTTGCCACTCGCATCCTTGAGATCGCCTTCCGACGTCGCCACCGTGCGGCCGCGATGAATGACGCGGCCTTGCGCACGCACGGGGCCGGTGGTCTCGCTCAGGGCCCGCACAAAATTCAGTTTGAGCTCGAGCGTGGTCCAGGTCTCGCCTTTGGTCAGCGTCGAGAAGATGGCGCAGCCGAGCGCGCTGTCGAGCAGCGTCGAGGCAAATCCGGCATGCACGCTGCCGATCGGATTGTAATGGCGCAGCCCCGGCACGCCTTCGAACGCCGCGCGGCCGGGCGCGGCCTCGACCAGCCGGAAGCCCATGGTCTCCGCGATGGGCGGCTGCGGCAGGGTGCCGTTTATCATCGCGGTGAGAAAGCTGAGGCCATCGTAGGACGTCAGGATTTCCGGCGTTACCACGCCGTAATGCGTTCCGCTCACGTCATTCCCCCTTACTCAAGGTCCAGGCGAAACGGCACGCCTTCCTCGGCGAGAAAAGCCGGGCCGATCGTCTCGACGGCGCGGATCATGCGGCCGTCGCGTTTCAGCAGCCGGTCGGCGATCGACACGATGGCCGCGTTCGGCTGCGCGGTGCGCGAGGCGGCGCGGATCGCCTGCGCGATCGCCATCTCGTCGCGTTGCGGGTTGAGCACGCAGGCGGCCACGAAAGCGCCGGCGGTGGAGCGGCTGATGCCGGCAAAGCAGTGCACCACCATCGGCGCGGCGCGATCCCAGGCGCCGACGAATTCGATCAGCCGCGACACGTGTTCTTCGGCGGGCACCGTCATGCCGTCGATCGGCGCGGCGATGTCGTCGACCGACAGCACCAGATGGTTCTGTTCGGGTATGTGCACCGGCCGCGTCACCCGGTCGGTGCGCCGCAACAGCGTGACAATGTGGCGCGCGCGGGTTTCATCGACCGTGGCATAGAGGCGCGCAAGCGAGCAGACATGGATCATGGCGGCAGCGGTATAGACCGGATTGCGGCCGATGGAAATCGGCCGATCGCGCCGTTAGGCCGGCGCGTAGGTCAGGCGCACGACATCCTCGCCGACGCGATCGGTCGCCACCAGGCGCAGACGCGGCCGCGGGCCGGCGAAAAACGGCGTGCCGCTGCCCAGCACCACGGGGTGGAAATAGAGCCGGTACTCATCGATCAGACCGAGATCGGTCAGGCTGCCGGCGAGGACCGGTCCGGACACGGTGATCTCGCCGGCGAGCCGTGTCTTCAAGTCGCCGATCGCTGCCGCGAGGTCATTCCCGGCAAGTGTCGCATTGGGGCCGACCGATGTCAGCGTGCGCGACACGACCCATTTCGGCATGCGCCGCCACGCCGCCGCGAATTCCTGCTCCGCCGCGCTCCACTCGGGACGGTCGTCGTCCCAATAGCGCATGATCTCGTACATGCGGCGGCCGTAGACGCTGCCGGCCAGGCCGCGCACGTGGTCGATCCAGTGACGGAAGAGCGCGGGGCCGGGCGCGAAGGCCTCGTGGTCGACGTTGCCGTCCAGCGACAGGTTCATGCCAAAGACAAGCGTCGCCATGGGACCTCACACGGTGCGTAACAGTTTTTCGACCCGCTCGCGGAACTGGGTTTCGGCGCTGCCGGCGGACCACGGCGTCAGGTAGTCGCGCTCGATGGCGGCGGAGAATTTCGGCGGCTGGCCGAAAAACTTCTGCGCCTCGCCGGGCTCGAAGCCGGCCAGCCGCGTGGCTTCGAGATAGGCCGCGCTGCGGTCGGCCGCCTTGATCAGCGTTTGTATCGTCTCCGGCAATTTGACCGGCAGGCCGAAGCGCAGGTGAATGGCGGCGAGCAGGCGGCGCTCGACCGCCTTGTAACTGTCGCCGATCACCACCTTGAACGGTGAGATCATGTCGCCGACCACGTATTCCGGCGCGTCGTGCAGCAGCACGGCGAGCCGTCCGCGCGCATCGAGCCGCGGCACCCTGGCGCGTGCCATCGCCTCGACCAGCAGCGAGTGCTGTGCCACCGAGAAAATATGCGCGCCCTTGGTCTGGCCGTTCCAGCGCGCCACGCGCGCCAGGCCGTGGGCGATGTCGTCGAGTTCGATGTCGAGGGGCGACGGATCGAGCAGATCGAGCCGCCGGCCGGACAGCATGCGTTGCCAGGCGCGGGTCTTGCTCATCTGCGTTTGGCGAGCTTGGCGCAGGCGGCGTGGCGATGGCAGGTGACCATGTGGTCGTTGACCATGCCGGTGGCCTGCATGAAGGCGTAGACAATGGTGGGCCCGACGAACTTGAAGCCGTGGCCGAGCAACTGCTTCGACATCGCCCGCGATTCCTCCGACTCGGTCGGGTAGGGGCTGCCGACGCGCAGCTTGTTGTCCTTCGGCTTGCCGCCGAGATGATCCCACAGCATCGCCGAAAAGCCCGGGCCGCCGTCCATGATCTTGAGATAGGCGCGCGCCGAATTGACGGTACCGACGATCTTGGCGCGGTTGCGCACGATGCCGGCGTCCTGCATCAGCCGCTCCACCTTCTTCGGCGTGTAGCGGGCGATCTTCTCCGGATTGAAGTCGTCGAAGGCGCGGCGGAAATTGTCACGCTTGCGCAAAATGGTGATCCACGACAGGCCGGCCTGGAAGCCGTCGAGGATCAGCTTCTCGAACAGGGCGCGGTCGTCCCATTCGGGCACGCCCCATTCCTCGTCGTGATAGGCGACGTAAAGCGGATCCTGCTTCGGCCAGGCGCAGCGCACCAGACCGTCGTCATGAAGAATCGGGGGCGAGGGCGGCATGCGTCCTCTATACCCCCGGTCCTCATGCGATAGAAGCGGTCACGACTTGCGGCGTCCGATCAGCAATCCGGCCAGCGCGGTGACGGCGAGCGTGCCGTACAGCGCGCCGCGAGAGCCGGAGCGCACCAGTTCGGTGGCCGAAGCGATGGCTTCGTCACTGGCGGCCGCCGCCTTCGACGTGACGCGATGGGTCACGACATCGAGCAGCGGGGCGCCCGGCGGCAAAGCCGGGATCATCGACGCCACCGCCGGCGACGTGCCGAGCGGTTGCGGTGCGGCGACTGTCTGGGTGACGATCGGCGGCACCGTCACCGGCGGCGTGACCACCTTCTTCTTTGCCGCAGCATTGGCAAAGGTGAACATCAGTCCGGCCAGCACGGCCGCCGCCAGAGCGGCGGCGCCAAGCCCGACCAGATCGCCGTGGTGCATGGCCACCCAGCGGTAGAGCGCCAGGAGCCCGATGCCGAGCGCCACCAGCAACAGGACGCCGCCCGCCACCGCCCAACCGGCCGCGAGGCCGGTCTGACGGACCTGGACGACGGTCCGGTCGATGGTGTGATCGCGGAAGGCTTCGGCCCGCGCCTGCAACTGGTTCGTCTGCTGCTGGAGATCGAACCCCAGCGTACGCAGCAAGGTGGCGAACATCAGTTGCGGCCCCGGGACATCATGCCGATGACGACGCCGACGACCAGCGTGGCAGCAAGCGTGCCGAGCGGGTTCTTGCGGGCGGTGGTCTCCAGTTCGGACGCGAAGGTCTTCATCTGGTCGCGCGCCTGCGAGGCCATCTCGGTGCCGGCCTGCACCATGTCATGGGTGGTGCTGCCGACCTGCGACGCCACGGCCTGACCGACGCTGCGGGCCGACTTGGCTGCCTCGCCGCTGGCATCGTTCATGAACTTCATCATGGTCTGCTGCATGCTGGCGAGATCGCTGCGGAGATTGGCGACATCCTCGGCCAGGCTGGCGCCGGCCGTCTGCGCCGACTGGGCAATACCGGCGCCACCGCGCGCGACGGCGTCGGCGACGCTGGCAGCGGTTTCGGCGGTAGCGGTCGCGCTGGAACCGCGCGAGGACGAGCCAACATGGGTCGGGGAATTGGAATTCATCGGGGGGAGTCTCCTGTCCGGCTAAGTTAGCGGCTCAACCTCTCGGCCCGCGCTATTGTTCCGGTGACGGCGCGGGCAATGCGGCCGTCGGGCGATTTATTTTTTCGACCGCGCCCCGCGCCTCAGGCCGGCGCCGCGCCCGGCCATGGAAACCGCGCCCAATCAGGTTTGACGACGCGCAGGGCAATGCCGCCGGCGGTGATCGGCGTGCCGCTGGCGAGGGCGTCACCGACACGGTCGAGCCGCAGCAGCGCCAGCCCATGACCGTTGGCGGCCGAGCCGAACGTGCCGATCTCTCTGTCGCCGGCCAGCACCGGCAGACCCGTCATGGGGGCGTGCTCGTCATAGGCGACCGGAACCACCCGGCTGCGCGCGGTGCCGCGATGCTCGACGCGCGACACGACCTCCTGGCCGACATAGCAGCCTTTGTGGAAATCGACACCGGCGAGCTGGTCCATGTCCGCTTCGTGCGGGAAGGCGTCGCTGTAGGCGAAATCGTGGCCGCCGCGCGGGATGCCGAGCGCGATGCGGTGCGCGTCATAGGCTGCGGCATCGACCAGTGTGGCGCCCAGCGCGGCGGCGGCGGTGGCGGCCTGCGCGGGCGGCACCATCAGGCGGAAGCCGAGCGCCGGGAGCCGGGGATCGGGATAGCTGAGACCGAAGGCGCTATCGGCCGGCGCGCCGCCCCAGACGGCCATGACGGCCAGGGCCTCGGACAGGTCGGCGACGGCGACCTTGGCGCGCAATTTGTAGAAGTTCAGCTTTTCCACCAGCATCGGCGCCAGCGCCCGCGGACAGTCGAGGAAAAACCCGCCGCCATCGGCGGCAGCGTTTTCCGCGACAATGAAATCTGCGACGATCTTGCCCTGCGGCGTCAGCAGCGCGGCAAAACGCGGCTGGCCGGGCGCGACCGCGTTCATGTCGTTGCTGGCCAGCCCGTTGAGGAAGGTCCGCGCGTCGGCCCCCTCGACCTTGACGACGCCGCGATCGGAGAGATGCGCTGCCTGCATGTGAATACTCGATCCCCCGGCTGTACTAGTCTCTTGCCAGACCCGACGCCTGAACGTAAGCGCTGGCGGCCGGGGCTCAAGGCCCGATTTCCCACGCTGGACTGAGAGTTATTCCACCATGGCTGACACCTTCGACCTGATCCTCAGGGGCGGCACCGTCGTCAATCAGGACGGCGAGGGGCTGCGCGACGTCGGTATCCGGGACGGTCGCTTTGCGGCCATCGGCGACCTGTCGCGCGCCGACGCCGGCGAGGTGATCGACTGCCGCGGCCTGCATGTTCTGCCGGGCGTGATCGACAGCCATGTGCATTTCCGCGAGCCGGGTCTGACGCACAAGGAAGATCTCGAGAGCGGTTCGCTGTCGGCGGTCATGGGCGGCGTCACCGCGGTGTTCGAGATGCCGAACACCGATCCGGCCACCATCGATGCCGGCGCGGTCGCCGACAAGGTGAAGCGCGGTCATCACCGCATGCATTGCGACTATGCGTTCTATGTCGGCGCCACGCGCGAGAACACCAGGGACCTGGGCGAACTGGAAATGCTGCCGGGCGTCGCCGGCGTCAAAGTGTTCATGGGCTCGTCGACCGGTTCGCTGCTGATCGAGGACGACGACGGCGTGCGCGCAGTGCTGAAAGCGATCCGCCGCCGCGCCGCCTTCCATTCCGAAGACGAATACCGGCTGCGCGACCGCATGGACAAGCGGATCGACGGCGATGCACGGTCGCATCCGGTCTGGCGCGACGCCATTGCTGCCTTGACCTGCACAAAGCGCTTGGTGGCGCTGGCGCGGGAGACCGGCAAGCGTGTCCACGTTCTGCATGTCACCAGCCGCGACGAGATGGAGTTTCTCGCCGCCCACAAGGACGTCGCCTCGGCCGAATGCACGCCGCATCATCTGACCATGGCGGCACCCGGCTGCTACGAGCAGCACGGCACCTTCGCCCAGATCAACCCGCCGATCCGCGACGGCGTGCACCGCGACGGCCTGTGGCGCGGCATCGCGCAGGGCGTGGTCGACAGCCTCGGCTCCGATCACTCGCCGCATACTTTGGCCGAGAAGTCGCAGCCTTATCCGAAGGCGCATTCCGGCATCACCGGGGTGCAGACGCTGGTGCCGATCATGCTCGATCACGTCAGCGCCGGCCGGCTGACGCTGCAGCGCTTCGTCGATCTCACCAGCGCCGGTCCGGCGCGGCTGTTCGGTATCGCCCGCAAGGGGCGCATCGCCGCCGGTTACGATGCCGATCTCACGGTCGTCGATCTGAAGCGGCGCGAAACCATCACCAACGCCAAAGTGGCCTCGCGGGCCGGCTGGACGCCCTATGACGGCGTGGCGGTCACCGGCTGGCCGGTCGGGACCGTGGTGCGCGGGCACAAGGCGATGTGGGAGGGCAGCCTGACGACACCGGCAACTGGCGAAGCGGTGCGGTTCCTCGAAGCCATGCCGCCACAAGTTCCATAAAATTCAACCGCTGGTTATGTGAATACAACCTATAAGAGATTTTCTTTGGAGAAATGTGCCGGAATCCGTCTGTAGAATTGCAAATTGCACGCAAACGTCTATCAACGGTAACAAAGCACCCCCTCATTCACGCGTGCCATCTCTACCTCGGGGCCAGGGACAAAAATGAGTGGCGACCTCGTTTCGCTCCGCATGCTGGTGGTCGGTTTAGCAGCGTCCGAGCGCGAGCTGTGGCGCAAAGCCGCGACCGTGGGCTCGATCCCCGTCGATTTCGATTATGTCGATGCCAACGCGGCCATTCCTGTGCTGGCGAGCGGTGAGACGGATATTTGTCTGCTGGATTCCGGCCTGGCCGAGGATGTCCGCGCGGCTGTGACCAAGGCGGCGCGGGCCGCCCAGCCGTCCACCCTGGTCGTCATTTCGGCGCCGACCGGCAGCAACCGCATCGAAGGCGTCGACGGCATGCTGACCAAGCCGACGACGGTCGATGACGCGCGCCATCTCACCGAAATCTGCATCCGCGCGAAAATCCCGACCAAAGTGCTGGTGGTGGACGATTCCGGCACCATGCGCAGCATCGTGCGCAAGATCCTGTCGGCCAGCCGCTATTCGCTGGAAGTCCACGAGGCGGCGGAGGGCATCGCCGCGCTCAACGAATTGCGCGACGGCACCTACGGGTTGGTGTTCCTCGACTACAACATGCCCGGTCTCAACGGCTTCGAGACGCTGTCCGAGATCAAGCGCGAAAATCCCAGCGTGGCGGTGGTGATGATGACGTCGACCATCGACAACGCCATCGCCGACCGCGCCCATGCCGCGGGCGCGCTCGCCTTTCTCAAAAAGCCGTTCTATCCGGCCGATATCGACATGATGCTGCAGCGCTATTACGGGCTGTACACGGTGCGGAACTAGGCGCCGAAAGGTTGCCACGCTTCGCGTGGCGACTTCTCCCTATGGGGAGGTGACGGGCGAGCCGCTACTGCCGCGGCTGTTCCAGCGAGAATTCGCGGTTGCGGATGCGGGTGCCGAGACCCTCGGCGAAGGTCGCCGCCGCTTCCTCGCCATAGGTGGTGACGAATTCCGCCATCGCCGCGAACAGGCAGGCCTGCGCCAGGCAATCGCCATCAATGCCGTCGAGGCGGGCTTCGGCCCAGGCTTCCTGCAAATAGCCCAGCGCCACGCGCTTCTGCTCGTGCTCGGGAACCGGTTCGCGCGTGTGGATGGATCGCTCCGCTGTCGTCATAATACGCCTTTTCCCAGTCGCCCACTTGTAGGATGCCAGTCCCAACCCCAGAAGTCGACGTTAGCACGCAAGCGTGGGGGCAGTAGTCCACACCTCAAGGAAAGGTTAATTGCGGCGGGGCTAATTGGCGTATCGCGCCGTGATTTCGCGCGCGATCTTGGCGCCTTCGTCGAGGTAGCGGCGGATGGCGAGGTCGGCCGCTGGCGTGCAGGTGCGGTAGGTTTCCTGAAAGCTGCGGAACCCGCGATTGAACCGTGCGACAATACGGTCGCGCCGCTCGCCACTCGGCGCTTCGGTGTCGATCAGCGCCTGCATTTCGTTGCGCCACTTCTGGCCTTCGTTGGCGCCGCAGACGGCCCGCAGGTGATGCAGCGCGCCGAGGATCTCCGCCAGCCGCTGCAGGTCGGGGTCGAACGGCGCCGGGTCGCCCTCGGCGGCGCGCGCGGGCAGCGACAGGCACAGCAGGATCGAGCCGATGGCGAGGAGCTTCTTCACGCGTTTGGCCTTGGCGAAAGATGACGGTCATATGCGCCGGCTGTGCGGCAACCGCAAGGCAGACCGTCAGGCCGGGGTGCGCAGCAGGGCGACGGCGTTGCCTACAATTTCGGCCAGGCCCTCGGTGGTGTTGAGGCCGGCAAGGTCGGCCGGGTCGAGCCAGCGCGCATCGTCCAGTTCTTCATTGAGCACCGGCTCGCCGGAGAGCCAACGGGCGGCGAAGCACAGGATGACGAAATGGCGTTCGACGGCGCCCTTGTCGTCGCGCTGGATCGCCTCGCGGTGGCCGGCCAGCGCCACCGGCTGGATCTCCAGCGCGGTTTCTTCGCGCACCTCGCGCATGACCGCCTCGAACAGCGTCTCGCCGGCTTCGACCACGCCGCCCGGCATGCTGTAGAGATTGAGGGCGGGCTTGCGTGCGCGCCGCACCACCAGAACCTTGCCGTCGCGCAATATGGCGGCGCTGACCGCGAGAAACGGCCGCGTCGGATATGTGCGTATCTCGTTCAAGAAGGACTTTTCATGAGTCCATCGACCATAGCCTGAGGCGTTTGCAGCAGGCCGCTGTCGGCCTCGCCGTTGATCACCGCGCCGGCGCGGGCGACCAGGGGCTTGAGCCGTGCCGTGGCGCGGTCGGCCAGATCGTCGGTCGCGGTGCGCGGCAGGTCGGTGCACAAGGCGGCGCGGGTGGCTTCCAGCACGGCGGTCATGGTGCCGGCCAGCACGTCGAGGCGGCCGCGCACGGCCGGATCGGCGGTGTCATAGGCGGCAATGGCCAGGTCGCGCGTCTTGAGCCGGGAGGCGACAAAATGCTCGCGATAGCTCCGCGGCCGCCAGCCCAGGAAATCGGCGCGGCAGTCGGGGCAGCTCGGCAGCATTTCCAGCAGCATGATGGCTTCATGGAAATGATTGAGGTAGTCGCTGGCGAGCCCCGTCGAGGGATTGATGTTGGCGTCGGCCAGGCGCATCGCGTCAAAGGCTGCCGCGCCGGCCCATGGGTCCGTCGCTTGCATCGCCTCGATGCACTCCTGATATCCCATGGACCCCCGCCCGTATTTTACCGTCGGACAGTGTGATTATCGCAGGTTAAGGCCTACTTAAATTTTGGTGCATCGAGTCTGTAAATATGTGTGGACGCTATACGCTCACGTCGTCGCCGGAAGCACTCCGTGGTTTGTTCGCCTATCGCGAGCAGCCCAACTTCCCGCCACGCTATAATGTCGCCCCGACCCAGCCCATCCCCGTGATCCGGCTGCTCGACGGCGAGCGCCGGTTCGCGCTGATGCGGTGGGGCCTGCTGCCGTCCTGGGTCAAGGATCCGAAGGGCTTTTCGCTGCTGATCAATGCGCGGGGCGAAACCGCCATCGACAAGCCGGCCTTCCGCAACGCCATGAAGCGGCGGCGCTGCCTGATCCCGGCCGACGGCTTCTATGAATGGAGCGCCGCCGGCGCGCGCAAGCAGCCCTATTTCATCCATGCGAAGACCGGCGCGCCTCTGGCGTTCGCCGGGCTGTGGGAAACCTGGACCGGACCGAACGGCGAAGAACTCGACACCGCGGCGATCGTCACCACCACCGCCAACCGCACGCTGGCGCCGCTGCACGACCGCATGCCGGTGATCGTGGCACCGGACGCCTTCGATCTGTGGCTGAACGCGACCGACGTCGATGCGATGACCGCGGCGGCGCTGATCAAGCCGGCGCCGGACGATCTGCTGGAAGCCTGGCCGGTGTCGGCCGACGTCAACCGCGTCGCCAATGACGAAGCGCGGCTCACGCGCGAGATATTGCCGGTGGCGGAGCTGGAGCCGGTGGCGCGGCCGCCGGCGGTGAAGCGCGCCAAGGCGGTGAAGCCGGCCAAGGACGATGGCGGGCAGGGCGTGTTGTTTTGAAGGGCTCGCTTCACCTTCTTCATTCGAAGATGTCGACCGCCCGCGCTCCGGTCAATCGTTTGGTCTCAGCACCCTTTGAATGTTGGCGACAAGGGCCGCGCGCTTCTCCGCCGACGTTTTGTCGAGGTTTTGCTGTCGCCAGCGTACTGCGGGCAATTCCGTTGCGTCTGGTACTTTCAGCGCTGTCCAGTCCGGGTCGCCGCGCTCGAACGAGATAAGGAAATGCCGATGTTCTTGCGGCATGTTTCCGACGATATCTGCAATCAGCGCGTCGCGGGTGTTGGCGAGGTCGGGGAGCGCGATGGCGGTGGCGGTCATGCCTTCGAATCCGCGCGCATATTCGTCGGCCATGTTCTTGCTCTTCGCTGCCAAAACCTCCCACATGGGGCGGTCGTGGCTGAGCAAATAAACGATGAAAGCACGGCGCAGTTCGTCGTCTATTCCTTCGTTGGCAAGCAGGTCGCGGATGTCGAAGAAATCGCGCGGATGCTGACGGTCCAGGGCCGCGACTATCTTGCCTGCATACAAATCCGGAAACGATACAATCTGGATTTCGGCAAAGCCGAAGGCCTCTTCCACGGTTCGCGACACGCTGCGCAATTCCGGGCTGTAAACGCAACCGCGTAAAACAGGCGTGACTTCGATTTTGATCTGAACGCCAGCGGCGCGCACCAGCAGTTTTGTTGCAGAGCCTTTGTGGAGTCCTTCGGTGACTTGAGCCCCGTCTATGGTTTTGACGAGGCGATCCTTGATTCGTTTCAAAGCGGCAGCGATGGCCGCCAGCGACTCAGTGCGCGGTTGCACAGGGAGATAAGTCAGATCGATATCGACCGAAAGGCGCGGCATGTCGCGAATGAATAGATTGATCGCCGTTCCGCCCTTCAGCGCAAAGGACTTTTCTTCCGCGACCTGCGGGAGTGTGCGGATAAGCAGGGCGACCTGACGGCGATAGGTCTCATTGAACGCCATTCAAATCCTCAGGTACTGTGATTTGATAGGTGCGATCGAATTTGCCGCCTTTCACCAGCATGCGTTTGCCGTTGCCCAGGTCGACGGCGCTTTTGTCGAGGTGTTTTCGCCAGGCATGCGAATGCCGGTCGCTGAAAAAGAAGAAAAGACGCTTTACCTTCACGTTCGTGCAATCGACCAGAAGCTTTTGCAGCCGGCGCGGCCTGAGGATCGACAAGGCTTCAAAGAGCTTGTCCACCTGATGGAAACTCTCACGGTTTGGCAGTTCGTCGAGCAATTCGAGAACGGCGCGTTCCGGGGTTGAAAGCGTCAATGGCCAGTCCCACTGACCCCAAGGAAGCACCGTGTAGCCGCCGTCGCCCTCGCCGAGGGCTGCTTGTTTTTTTGCGACATCCCAGTTGAGGCTGGTTATCGCGCGTGGTCCGGGCTGGCTGCGAAACAGCTTGCGATGGTTGTGATGGAAGAAACGCACTTCCAGCGGCAACTTGAAGAGCCAGTTCGGTGGCGGCTCCGGTCCGTACAAATGAACTTCCGTCTCCGCGTGGGGGAGGTAGTGCGCGAAGCCGTGCAGTTCGAGCGCGGTCCGCCCGCCGACAAAGACCGGGTTTCGAAGGAGCAGGGTTTGAAGCGATATGACGGCCTGCTGCCAGCTCAGCGAACCACGGGGGCGTCGATAAACATGTCGCGTCGGTTGTTGCAGCCATCCGGCTTTGACGTAGTGGTGTCGGAGGGCCGTAGAGTAGCCGTGTGCTGCAAGCCACGTTGCATCCACGAGCAGGCCCTCGGGAAGGTGCCGCTCTAAAAAGTTTAGCTTTCCGCCTATTCGCTCATCCATACTTGGTAAAATAGCACAATTATAAACTGTCAGCTAGTTTATATTATTATTTAAAGACTCAGTCAGATTTAGTAAATTTACGTTTTTACAAACCTCGGCACTGGCTGGCGGTCAGCTGACCTTGCAGCTCTCGTGCGAAGAGGAGCCGTCCAGGATGACCGCAGCGTCGACGTGAGACGCCCGCCTAAAGCACCTTGCCCGGGTTCAAGATCCCGTTCGGGTCGAGTTGCCGCTTCAGGACGCGCATCAGCTCCAGCGCCACCGGGTCCTTGGCCTTCGCCAGCTTGTCGCGCTTGAGCTTGCCGATGCCGTGCTCGGCCGAGAACGAGCCGTTGTACTTCGTGACGATGGCGTCGACCACGTCGTTGACCTCGCTCCAGCGCGCGATGAAGGCATCCTTGTCGGCGCCGATCGGCTGGCTGACGTTGAAATGCATGTTGCCGTCGCCGACATGGCCGAACGGTACCGGGCGCGAGCCGGGAATGAGCTTGATAACCGCGGCGGTAGCCTCGGCGAGGAAGTCGGGAATGGCCGCGACCGGCACCGACACGTCGTGCTTGATCGAGCCGCCTTCCGGCTTCTGCGTCTCCGTCAGCGTGTGGCGCAGATGCCAGAACGCCTTCGCCTGATCGAGGCTGGCGGCCAGCGTGGCGTCGATGACGAGCCCGGCCTCGGCGCCATCGGCCAGCAGTTGCTCGAGGCTGTCGCGCGGGCCGTCGGCCTGTTGCGAGGCGACTTCCATCAGCACGTACCACGGATGCGGGCTCGCCAGCGGATCGCGCACGTTGGGGCCGTGCTTGATGCCGAACTCCATCACCTCGCGGATGATCAGCTCGAAACTGGTGACGGTGCCGCCGACGCGGGCCTGCGCCAGGTTGAGCAGCGTCACCGCGGCGGCCGGCGAGGGCACCGCGACGAAGGCGGTCTCAACCGCGCGCGGCCGCGGAAACAGTTTCAGCACCGCGGCGGTGATGATGCCGAGCGTGCCTTCGGCGCCGATGAAGATGTGGCGCAGGTCGTAGCCGGTGTTGTCCTTCTTCAGCTTGCGCAGCAGATTAAGGATGCGGCCATCGGCCAGCACCACCTCGACGCCGAGCATCAGTTCGCGGGTGATGCCATAGGCCAGCGCCGCGGTGCCGCCGGCATTGGTGGAGAGGTTGCCGCCGATGGTGCAACTGCCTTCGGCGCCGAGCGACAGCGGGAACAGCCGGTCGACCGCGGTGGCGGCGTCCTGCGCCTTGGCCAGCACCACGCCGGATTCGCAGGTCATGGTGTTGGAGGTCGCGTCGACCTCGCGAATTTTATCGAGGCGTGTCAGCGACACGATCAGTTCGCCGTCGAACGGGATCTGGCCGCCGACCAGCCCGGTATTGCCGCCCTGCGGCACCACCGGCGTGCGGGTCTCGTTGGCGAGTTTGAGGATCGCCGCCACCTCGGCGACCGAGCCCGGCCGGAGCAGCATCGACGTCGTGCCGTTGTACAGGCCGCGGCCCTCGATCAGATGCGGCGCCAGCGCCGCCGGATCGGTGACGGCGTAGCGGTCGCCGACAATGGCCGCGAAGCGCGCCAGCAGATCGGGTGCGGGGGCGTGGCGCAGCGGTGAATTCATGTCGCGTCGTTCCAATGCAGAGATCACTGATCGCTAGCGCGGCGCGGCGGCGCGCGCCAGCCGGTCGTTGATGGCCTCGCCGAGGCCGTCATGCGGCACGCGCATCACAGCGATGGAGGCGGCGCCCGAGGCATCGAGCGCGCGCAGGTGGGAAAACAGGTTCGCCGCCGCCTCGATCAGGTCGCCGCGCGGCGACAGATTGAGCGTCGGCCCGGCGAATGCGGGCGCCGCGCCGAAGGCGAGCAGCGCTTCGCCGGCGCGGGGCGTGGCGGTGTCGAGCCGCAGCCGGGCCCTGGGGGCGTAATGCGACGCCAGCATGCCGGGGGCCAGCGGCGCGCCGGGTTCTTCCGGCACGTCGGCGTCGGCCAGCGGCTGGCCGAGCACGCGCTCGATATCGGCGCGCGCCAGCCCGCCCGGCCGCAGCAGAGACGGCCGGTCCAGGCAGGCGACGATGGTCGATTCGACGCCGACGGCGCTGGCGCCGCCGTCGAGCACCATGTCGATGCGGCCGCGCAGGTCGCCGAGCACATGCGCGGCGCTGGTCGGCGACACGTGCCCGGAGCGGTTGGCCGACGGCGCCACCACCGGGCCGCCGAAGGCGGCGATCAGCGCCAGCGCCACCGGATGGGCCGGCACCCGCACGGCGACGCT